>JBBQVV010000241.1:0-10537 GCA_038211235.1 Chthonomonadales bacterium
TAGACGAAACAACGGAGCATGTGCGATATAGCCTCGCGTACGATAGTGTTCACGACCAGCGAGTGACCGCGATCCTCGCTCTGCCGAAGCGCTTCTCCGCTCCATTTCCTGCTGTAATGTTGATGCACGGGTCAGGCGGACACAAAGACTCCGACTACATTCGGGCGGCCAGTGACATGCTCACGTCGCACGGATACGCGACGATGTCGATCGACTCTCAGTACCGGGGCGCTCGAAAGCGCCCTGACGTGATTGGCGAGCTGCTCAATCCCGACTCGTTTCGAATGCGCGACGCATGGGTACAGACTGTCGTGGACGAGCGGCGAGCCATCGATTATCTCGCCAGCCGAATCGATATCGATATGGGCCGGGTCGGATATGTCGGTTTCAGCATGGGTGGTATGATCGGGGCATGCCTCGGCGGCGTCGAGTCGCGTGTAAGCTGCTTCCTGCTTGCCGTGCCTGGAGGCGGACTCGTTAAGATTGCACAGGAGTTGGATCGGCACCCGGCGCTCAAGGCATATTGGCCTGTGAAGCTGACGCCCGAGGTGATGAAGCGCGTAGTAGAGTTTGCATTGGTGTGCGACCCGATCCATTTCGCGGGCAGGATACTGCCGCGACCGCTATTGATCATCGTCGCAAAACACGATGAGCTGATTCCGGCCGAAGCCTCTCAGATGCTCATCGACGCGGCCGGAGCCAATGAGTCCCAGAATGTAAAGCGCATGGACACGGGCCACATATTGACGCCGTCGGTGATATTCGACATTCGCGATTTCTGTATCGAACATCTTGGAAAGCGCGCTGCGCTCACGGCACCCGGCGGCTAGCTCGGCGCTGTCGAGTCATAGTCATGATGGCGACATCGACCGGCCTTCCCGCCTGACCATTTTCAATAAGCGTCACAGACTCTGTTTCCAACTCAATTTTCCAGCCCTTGGTTTCCAGAGACGCCGCGAATTCGAGCGATTGCGGCCTGCCAGGATCGGTAAGCAGCACGGATCCGCCCGGTGCAAGGTTGCGGTTGAAGATCTCGTCCAGGTAGAAGTGCATGGCCCTATCGTACGTAATGTCCGCCCCGATCAGGACGTCATACTCGTCCGAATGCGTCCAGAACCTCCAGTCCATTAGGAACCGCGATATTCCCTCGACCCGGTTGGTCGCCGCATTGTACTCGCACAGTTGAAGCGCACCCTTCTGATGATCCGTCTGCCGAACATGCGCGCCGAGGGACTGTGCTACGATGCCCGCCACACCGACTCCCGCGCCCAGCTCGAGTATTGATCGACCTATAACGGTCTCGGGATGGGACGTGATATAGCGCGCCAGCCCTACGGCGGACTCCCAGAGGAGAAATCCGTACGGAAAGTGCTCGAGGTCGTCCGCGCTATCCAGGAGTGCGTCCTGATTTTGGACGGCCGTGATTTGCCAGTTCACAGCGCCGATCGAGATATCAGTTGCTACCAGGGGAACTCGATCGGGGAGAGCGGTAGGCGCATCCGGATTCAGCGAAGTTATCTTCGGTCGGCAGTCGCATGGGCCGTGTGCAGATCGAATGCCCGTCTGCTGATTGCAGGTCCGTCTGAACTGTCGGGCACCATCCGGAAGATCGCGACTTCTGCCGGGCAGTTGATCCGATACGGCTTGCCTGTTACTCCAAGGCCCCGGTTGACGTAGAGTCGGCTGTTGCCCCGCCGATACCAGCCATCGACATGGCGGCATCGCAGGTGGAGGTAGCAGATCATTAGCGGCGTGGGGAACTTGAGGCGAAACTGAGCGCCGTGGGTATGCCCGGAGAGTATCAAGACGTCCCGGCCCTTCGATCGGTCGATCAAGCTCGGATTGTGAGAGAGAACAATGCTCGTCTGGTCGGCGGGCAGGTCCGCGAAGGTCTGCGAGATGTTCGGCTGGCCCTCGAATAGGTCATCGATTCCCGCAACCCACATTCCACAATCGAGTCTTACATTCTCGTTGTGAAGAACGCGTATGGCCGCCTTCTCTAGCATTTTGACCGTCAGCTGCATGCCTCTCCTGTGATCGTGGTTTCCAAGGCACGCGAAGATGCCCCTAGAAGCGCGGAACCGCGCGAGATATTCCGCCATGGGATAGTCCGGATCCGAAGTTCGTTTGTCTATGAAGTCGCCGGTGAAGAAAATGTAGTCCGGTGCGGCGGCATTGACTTGAGCGAGCGCCTTCTCGTAGATCTCTTCGAGGCCTGCGAAGCCTCCGTGAATGTCCGTTATATGGGCGAATGTCGCACCGTCGAGTGAAGCAGGCAAGCCACGGATCGGCACATCGCGACGGGTGACCTCTAGCTCATATGGCTGCGCGCGGCCCACGTCCACCGCCAATTTTGTAATGCTATTCGTACTCAACTAGTCTCCTACCACGGTCGCACTATCCGCGACCCGCCTTGCCGATTCTATCGTCATTTCCAGAGCAGCCTCCAGCGTCCGCACAACCACGCCCACCGCGAACGGAACATCGCCGATCGGAACGTCCGCGCTTAGTGCGCGCGCCTGAAGGAGTGCCATACGAGCCTCATCAGACTTTCCTCTTCTACGCAGGACGTCCGCCGACTCTTCCAGCCTGGTGATGTATCTTCCGCGGAGGGCCTCGGGAATGAGGTCAACGGCAGCCTCTTTGGCTAACGCGGATCGGGCGAGCTTCCGCGCCTCGACATCGGTAACGTTGGAGCTGTCATCGGCCTCGATCCAACGGCGCAGCCAGGGCCTGACCTCCTCGACGGCGAGAAACCACGGGTCAAACCAGGTCAGCTTGAATAGGTCGCTCGGATCAGACGATGGTTCAGCTTCCGCGATGCCGTTCTCGAGATCGACGTGATCGTACACGACCGGATGCTCGTAGGTGCCAATAGGCGGACCGATACGTGGAGCGATATCCAGGAATCCTGATGGGGTAGTGGTGGACCGTTTCAAGTTTAGCCGTCGGAACTGCTCGATCCAGTGGCGCGCATAGTCCGGTTCGATCTCGGCTATCGCGAGCCCGTCGTCGATGCGCGCCTCGATGCGTTCGATGACCGGCGCGATCTCTCTGCGCCTGTGCCGCTCGATGGTCAGGTTACGAATACCAAGCTCGTCGTTTGCAAGAATCTGCGCCATGGTCGAGTCGCCGCCGTCCCATCCCGCGAGCAACAGCAGGAAAAGTCGATTGCCGGCGCCATCGTATGCGCTCGCCCACGCGCGCATCGTCTCCTCGGAGTGTGCAACCGGCGGTGCCTCCTGGGGAATGCCGGTATCGATCAGTGATACGATGCCGCGCTGTCGCAGGAGGTAGATTGCGCGGCGGGCTGACTTGCGGATCGCCTTTCCGTCCGCGGACCTCGCGAGTTCGTCCAGTCGCGAAGCCGCGTCGGGAGTGGCCTCGCACAGCCACTTCTCGACCAACGCGTCCTGGTTCGGAGCTTGTGTTGCCGTCTCGATATCGTTCAAGGGACTCCTCACCGGCGTGGCCGGAAAACAATCAGTCACGGGGGGGGTATTGGTCGAGCAGAGTCGCCGCTTCATCGCGCTCGGGCGTGCCGGGCGCGTTCCCGATGGCAGTCTGCCACCGATCACGCGCCTCATCGATGCGTCCGTCCCTTGCAAGGGTCTTGCCCTCATCTATCAACCTACGTGCTTCAATGCGCTGCTGTTCCAGAAACAGCTTGGGATCCGTGGATGCCGCATCATCAACCTTTATTGTGGCCGAAGATGCGGGAGGCCTGTATTCGATGTGCGACGGCGTTGTATCCGCGGCTCCCGACGATGACGCGGCACTCCGCTGCTCCTCGGCTCCGCGCGAATCTCCGTGCTGCAAGAGCAGATCCGCGAGCTCCCTATGGGGTGTATCGTAGTCGTATACGTCCTCGATCGCCGCGCGGTAGAGGCGTTCCGCGCTCTGCCAATCGCCTCGAGCATTTGCAGCCCGAGCCTGTTGAACATATGTGAACGCCAGATTCTTAGAGATAATAGTGCGCTGGTCCGGAGTCGGCCCTGCGTCCAATGCCTGGACGAATAACGAGGCCGCCTGATCATAATCTCCGCTGTTGTAGGCCGCGGCACCGCTCGAGATCAGAGTCGTTACTCGCTGGGCGCCCGCGGTCTGCTGGTAGTGCGAATAGCCATTTTGGAGGCCGATGACGCCAAACGCGATGCCGCCGCCGATAACGGCGGCAGCAATAATCGACAATAGGAATGCGCGTCCAGACGGCGTCAAGACGAACAGCGGGGCAGGGGGGCCTTGCGGATAGGGTGGGGCAGCGTACGGCACGACTCCGTGGGCGCTCGGCGGATATCCCTGTTGCGTGTAGGGTAGCTGACCGGGCATTACGGATGGAAATGCCTGCTGCTGTGCCGCCGAACCTGAAGCGGTATTCGTCGCACTCGTCCACGACCATGGCAATCCGCCCTGCGGTTGGGGTGCGGATGGATAAGCGGCGGGCGGCAATCGTGGAGGATTGTAGCCGTACGGAGCGGCTGTCGGCGCGTATCCTGAGCCGTATCCGACGGCCTGTTGCTGTTGCGGAGACAGCCCGTATCCGGTTCGTCCCGATCCGGCGCCGTGTTGCGTCTGCGGCAGGAAGAGTGCCGGAGTCTGTTCCGCATTGCGGAGGTCCAGCTTCATCTGGTCCGCACTGGTCTGCCTTGCGTTCGGATTCTTGCTGAGGGCGTGCCGGATGACCTGCTCAACGCCGGTTGGAACGCCGATCATCTGCGGAGGTTCCGCATTCATGACCGCGTACGTGATACTGATCACACTGTCCCCAACGAACGGCTTTCGCCCCGTCAGCATTTCGTAGAGCAGCACGCCAAGGGAGAACAGGTCGGACCGGTGGTCGATGCCGCGGCCTTCGATCTGTTCGGGCGACATGTAGCTAGGTGTGCCAAAGACTTGCCCGTCGCTCGTGAGCGCCGGCTCCTCGCTCAGGCGAGCGATGCCAAAATCGGCGAGCTTGGCAAGACCACCCGGGAGAATGAAGATATTGTCGGGCTTAATGTCACGGTGGACAACGTGATGTTGATGCGCATGTGAGAGCGCGTCCAGGACCTGACACGCGATACCGATGGCGTCCTGAAGTGGAAGGGCGCCGCGAACCTGCATAACGTCCCGGAGAGTCTGGCCCTCCAGGTATTCCATCACGATGAAATAGCGGCCGTTTTCCTCGAAACAGTCGGTTACCGCGACGATATTCGGATGGCTAAGCTTGCCTGCCGCGCGGGCCTCACGGTTGAATCGCTCTATTCGCTCTCGACGAGCCTGGCCGGCGAGACTCGACGAGATGTTCAGCTCCTTAAGGGCAATGCGCCTCCCAAGGGTGTTATCAACCGCCTCGTAGACGATGTCGTTGCTGCGCGCAATCTCGCGTACGATCCGGTATTTTCCTCTGATTGCGTCAACCAAGCCGTCGTCTCCGCCGAATGCCGACTGTCGTTACCGTCTGTTTGTGCGCCGCCCGGAGCATGGTCGAGGTCACATCTCCACGAACGGCTCGCGTACGCTTATTATACGTGAGAGACTTCCGGAGTATCGGCGTATCAGCCCAGGCCGAGAATGCGCATCCAACTCCTGCGTGGTTTGTCGCCGCCGTGTTGCGCGACAGGGGCATCATGCGTGGTGAAAGGCACGGGCTCTTCGTTGCTTTGATTTACAGCCTGGAATTCGGTCTGCTGCCCATTCGCCCCAGCATCCGGTTCAAAGGGGCATAGACCGCGGACGGAGATCACAAAAGCGGTAATATTATCGCGGCCGCCACGACCATTTGCCATTTCAATGAACTGCCTTGCCGCCTCGGAAGGCGGGCAGGAGCCGACAACGGCGGCTATCTCGTTTTCAGACGCATAGGCCGTGAGACCGTCCGAGCAGAGCACCCACACGTCGCCGGCCTGCGCCTGCTCTTCGTAAAAATCAGGACTTACCGTTCCGGCGGCCCCGACAGAGCGAGTGATGACGTTCTTGAAAGGGGAGTTCTCCGCGTCGCTTTGAGACATGACGCCCGCGCGGACCTGTTCTTCGACCCATGAGTGGTCCTGAGTAATCTTGAACAGCTGTCCATTTCTGAGGCAGTATGCCCGGCTGTCGCCGACCTGTGCCACGATCACGCGGTCCTCGCAGAATACCGTTGCCGTGAGCGTGGCTCCCATGCCGTTTCGCTCCGGTATCATCTGCGCGATGGAGTGTATGCGATCGTTCGCGTTGACAATGCTTTCGTAAAGCGCGGTGAGCAGATCCGGAGACGGATGGTCGTAGTATCCCGCAATGAGTGTTTTAAGGAGCACCTCACTGGCGATCTGCCCGGCCTGCGCCCCGCCGATTCCGTCGGAAACTGCATACATGCACCCGCGCGCGGCCAGGATCGCGGGATCTTCCGGTTCGTAGAAGTCGAACTTATCCTCATTGTTCTCGCGGACACGACCCATGTCGGTCTTGCCTGCAATCTTTAATACGGGCACTACCCTGGGTTTTCTCGGCTCATAGGCGCGCCAGCCACGCACCAGCTCGTCGCGATCGAACTTGGCCGTGCTTACATCCCCACTCTCCGCTTCCGGTTCAGGCATTGGGGTCCCGTCTGGATCGCTCATCAGGCTGTTCCTGGCTCTACCGTCGATTCGTTAGCGGGTACCGGGTCGTCGCTCTCGTCGTTTTCGATCTCCATATCGCCGTCCTGGAAGTGAAACTTGCTCTGGCCGATGTGGACCTCGTCTCCAAGTTTAAGCGGAAGGCTCTCAAGTGGCGTCAGCGTAGCGCCGTTCACAATGGTTCCGTTCGTGCTCCCCAAATCCTTGATATAGGTGCCCGTTGGGTCCGTGACGATCTCTGCATGCCTTCCGGAGACGTACGCGTCGTCGGTGAGTACGACCGTATTTTCGGGCCTTCTTCCGATCGTGATCACCCCTTCCGTCACGGCGATGTCGTCTCCTGCTCCTTCAATTCTCCGGAGGAGACCGACGAATGCTCCTCCAGCAATCGGGTCGACCGACTCGGAGGACTGCGTGGTCGCGGCAGGAGAGACTAATGAGGTTGCAACGAATGTATCTTCGCTCGAGAAGGCAACGCTTACTAGGGTCATGTCCGATTCGCTGCCGACGGGCGGGCATGTGTCGGTCTCCGCGGCTGTCCTTGCCGGGGAGCGTCCGATCTCAAGCGTTACGTTCCAGTTACCGAATCTCAACGCCTCTCCTGACCCGGCTCGAACCGGCTGGTTTGGTGTGAGTCTTTGATCTGCGACCTTCGTTCCGTTGCTGCTTCCCAAATCCTCGATGGATACGACGCCGTCTTCGACGGTGATCGTGGCATGATTGCGCGATACAGTGCCCTCATTGACGAGCACATCCGTGCCCTGGCGACCCAGTGAGTTGATTCCGGTCCGAAGTCGGAACCGACGTCCGGTCTGCGAGTCAACCAGCTCGGCGGCCGGCGATTCTTCCGTCGGCGTAGCGGCTTCCTCCACGCGCGTCGACGCCAAAAGAAAACCACAGTCGCCGCAGTAAGGGTCCATCAGCGGAGTAGCGGAGCTGCAGATGGGACAAGTCACCGTGCCTCCCATCTGCGTTCGGCCCGAGTCAGACGTTCCTGGCATCGCAATCGTTGCGTTTGTGCCGCCGGGGACGACCATCGTTCGCTCTTGTGGGGCAGCCGCGCTCATGACTCGGGTAGTGTCGCTATTGCTCATCTCTCGGTTCCTAATTCTCCATTCGAACTCAATACGATCTGCCTTGCTGGGGCGCCACGTGTCTTCCGGAGGCCAGCAGGAACTCAATCGGCGCCGTTCGACGCTCGTGACCTGAAACGGTGTTGAACACCGCAAAATGGAGGTGAGGCTCCGACGTAAAGCCGGTTTCACCCGACAAACCCAGAAGGGCGCCCTGGGCAACGGACTCGCCGAGGTGGACCTTTACGCCATCCTTGTCAAGGTGGACGTATTCAGCATACGTTCCGTCGTCATGCCGGATTACGACATAGTTGTAGTCCGGCCTGAACCGGGGGGTCGGTCCCCCGATCTCGACATCCGATCGGAAAGCGACGACCGTGCCCGCGCGTGCCGCATGGACGCTGGTACCGATGGGCATCGCAAAGTCGACTGCATATTCGTCCTGCGAGCCGGCGCCATGACTAAAACTACCAAAAAATGCCTGAAGTACGCGATGCGGTCCATCTCTATACGGTAGCGCATAAGCGAACGGCTTTATCGTGGCCCTCTGTCGTCCGCCGGCTCTCCACGCGATCCGATAACTGTAATGCGATGGCTTGCGGCGGTCGACTATCCTCAGAGTCAGGATCGGTACTTCAGACTTTCCGGCGGACTCGACGGTCACGGGAAGGGTCGCGGACGGCGCAAGGTTGTTCGTCTCGCCGTTGAGCGTGATTGTTACGTCGAGCGCGTTCGTCAGCTTTGCCACGACCAGAAACGTATCACCCTGGCGCTGTTCGACGATCTGCACCGCAGGGTCTTCGGCCGAGCAGCTCGGTGGCAGGCATAAAAATCCCATGACAACGAAAGCCGCGAAGCGGCTAAGTGATAGGATGGGACGCAGTGTCACGTTCGGTCCGCCTATTGCCGCTTGCCCTGGTCGAGGTTGAGCATTGTCCCCACCAGCGTCTTCTCGGCGTCACCGCCGCGCTGAATAGCCTGCACCGCAGCGTCGACCTCCTGAGCCTTCTGAGATTGTCCTGCCTGCATCAAGATCGTACGTGTACGCTGGAGCTCTTGTACGGCGCCCATGGCCGTCAACTGCTGCGTTCGCATGCCCATCATCGTTCGCTGAAGATCCTGCGAAGCCTGCGCGATATCGAGCTCGTTGCGAACGGTCTGATTGACATTACCGCTGACAAGTCCAGGGTCTTTAGTGAACTCAAAAACACAGTCAGCCATGGCGTGTCCCGGCCGGTTGACCACCACGTCGTCGTACAGCACCTCCACTCGTGCCGCGCGGAAAATTCCGACTGGATGGCGTTCCAACTCCAGCTCCGCAAGAACCGTGCGTACGGTCCCGCGCTCCATATCGGGCACGTTCACTTCCACGGTACGACCGTTGAAAACGGGCTGATACCCGAGGATCTGGCGAGGGTTGACCCAGCGCGACAGCTGCAGGCGAAGCCGAACGTTCTTGGCGACGACGGTCATCAGGGTCTCGAGCTCCCGGCGAAACACTTCGGGAAGTAGGTCGGGGCGCTGGATGTAGTAGTAGTTGCCGCCGCTTCTGCGCGCAATGCCGGCCATCAGCTCTTCGTTGTATTCGTTTCCGAAGCCAAGGGCCGTAATTGAGATGCCCTGAGCCTTCTGCTGTGCGACCTGCTGTACGATCGAGCCGAAGTCCTTGAGTCCGGACGTCGGTTCGCCGTCCGTGAGTACCAGGACCCGGCTAACGTAGCCGGGCGTCTGGGACTGGACCTGGGCGATCTGCATACAGGCAGCCATAAGGCCATCGTAGAGGTTGGTCGTGTTTCCGACCTCGATACGGCGAATGTGCTCTTTCACGAGCGCCTTGTTGACGACTCGACGGGCGGGCATAAGCACGTCGACCTGCTCCTCGAATGTCACGATGGAAAGAATATCGTTGGGCTCGAGCATGTCCACCACGTACTCGCAGGCGCGCTTGGCATATTCAAGCGGCTCGCCCTCCATGCTTCCCGATCGGTCGATGCAGAGACATACGTTGATGGGGGCGCGCCGACCGACCTGCTGCCCGGTCGCCTTTATCACCACGAGAGCGTGCTCGCGACTAATCTCGGGGGCCATGGCGTAGCGATTCCCCGGCAGGCACTCAACCTCCAGCGTCTGCATCGGCACGCCCATGGCAGTACGCATCGGGTCGGTGCCCGACGGGGACGGACCGACTCCCATCTGGGTGCGCGTACCCAGAACCGTGGGCTGAACGCCGGCGGGCTGTATCGGATTCTGCCCCATGATCTGCGTCTTGTCTGGCATTACGGATCTCTCCTGAGAGCATACCGATCGGTTCGGACTTCACTCAAAACGAAACTTTGTGGATGCAAACTGAACCACATCGCCTGGGACCAACTGCATCGGTCCGATAAGACGTTGACTATTAACGTACGTGCCGTTCGACGAGTTGAGATCGATGACGGCGTAGCCCCCGCCTGGCTCCTGTACCAATCGAGCATGTCCGCGAGAGACCGTCGTGTCGGCGGAAAGCACGATATCCTTTCCGATCTCGCGGCCGACCTCTATGTTCACTCCCTGGAGAACAATTACCTGCCCGGCATACGGTCCGTCGAGGCCTACCAGGCGGCCGATCGCCGGACCGGTGTGCGTACCAACGTCCGCGCCGCCGAGAACAGCCGTGGCGCCGGCATAAGCGCCGGCCTGACCGGATCCCGCACCCGTGGCCAGGTCATATGCGACGGGAAAGCTGCCCTGGTCGGCAAAGGGGGTGGCGCCGACACCGGCGCCGAGCGTGCAGCGGCAGTTGCCCGCGGAATCCCTGGGAGACCCGCAGAACGAGCACAGGTGCGATGGAATCGGTATCGCTCCAGGTCCCGCCTTCTTGACCGCCGCGCCATCCGGATCCGGTCG
>JBBQVV010000242.1:0-10460 GCA_038211235.1 Chthonomonadales bacterium
AATGCGGCTATCGACTTCGGCCTGCGCCTTCTTTATGATCTCCTCAATACGACCGGGATGGATGCGCCCGTCTACAATAAGGTTGGTAAGCGCTATGCGAGCGATCTCTCTGCGGACCGGGTCGAAGCCTGAAAGGACGACGGCCTCGGGCGTATCGTCGATAATGAGGTCGACCCCTGTCATGGTCTCGAAGGCACGTATATTACGACCTTCCCGTCCGATGATACGGCCCTTCATTTCGTCGTTCGGCAGCGGCACCACCGAAACCGTCGTTTCGGAAGTCTGGTCGACCGAACAGCGCTGAATGATGTCCGTGACGATCTGACGTGCCTTGCGCTCCCCATCTCGCCTGGCAGCTTCCTCGATATCGCGCATTAACTTGGCGCCCTCGTGCCGGCAGTCATCCTCCACAGACTTTAGAAATAGTGAGCGAGCCTCGTCACGTGAGAGACCAGCAAGCTGCTGAAGCCGATCTCGTTGTTGTGCGAGCAGGCTGTCGGCTTCCTGCCTTGCGATAGTGATTCCGGCGTCCCTCTCTTGAAGTTGCCGTTCGCGCGTCTCCATCGTTTCAACGCGCCGCTCCAAAGTCTCTTCTTTCTGTGCCAGTCTTCGCTCTAACCTTTGAATTTCGGCTCGTTTCTCCCGGTGCTCGTTCTCCATTTCGGAGCGCAGATGCAGCTCGGCCTCCTTGGTTTCCAGCATTGCCTGCTTGCGTGCAGATTCGATGCTCTGCTGTGCCACCACGTTCAGCCGTTCCGCCTCTATCAGTTTTTCACGAACTAACTCTTCAACGCGGATACGTTCCCGCGCCTCTCTCGGGCGAATCAAGACAAAATAGCCAAATGCGAATCCGACCACTGCCGACAATACGGCAATGGCGGCGTAAACAGCGACGACGCTTGGTGACATATCCCTCACCTCCAGATAGAAGTAATGGCGAAAACGCGCCTCTATCCGAGGTTGAGCGAGGGCAACGGCAGGATACGGCGGCCCAAGACAGCGGCCACACCGGTTCGCTCGCCGTTGCGAGGAGAAAGGGCTGGATCGGGTCGCATGTCTCGTCGTTGGCCTATTGCCGCCTGCCGATGACTGGACAGGTTGGGTGTCGCGGCCGGCAAACCCGGCGCGACAAACAACGGGAGAGCTACGCAGTATTCTCCGTCAGCGAGTCCAATACCTTCTTAATTGTCTGCCAGGTGAAACCGCGTCTCATCAGAAATCCGGAGATCCGGCTCTTTTCCTTCTGTAGCAGCTGCCAGTCGAGCGCCAGGGGGTCTTCCGCCGCCCAGCGCGAGGCGGCAGCCTGGAAGGCCCGACGAAACTCATCGTCCTCCTCGATCCCGCTCAGTGCCTCCGAAGCCGTTTCGCGTCCAATTCCCTTGCGATTCAGCTCCGCGGCGAGCCTCACGCGACCGTACCGTTTCCGATCGGCCCGATCTTCAACCCACTGCCGTGCATAGGCGGTATCGTCAAGATATCCCGAGGCGTGCAGTTCGTCAACCACCTTAGCGACAATATCGCCGGGAAACTCGTCTCGAAGCAACCGCTGTTCGATCTCGGCTCGAGTGCGGGCAGAGTAACCGAGATAGCGAAATGCCACGGCCCGGGCCGTTTCGATATCCAGGCGCTTCATTGCTCGGACGTCACGTCGCCTCCGCCTTGACCGTCTTCTGGTAGGCGGCATGCGCATCAAGTTGATGGATCAGCCTGCCTGCATCCGCGGCGGTGATGCGGCCCTCCTGCACCATGTCGAGTATTTGGCGGCGTGCGGCGGCCTCCTTCAACTGTCCTGGTGTCAGAAGCGGTGTTGCGTGCTTCTCCTTCTGCCTCTTGGGGCTCCTGATCCGGTCGCGTACGTTGGAAGTGACCTGTGTCGTCTTATTGCGGACGATCGTCTTGAGTCCATCCCAGGTATCGTGCGCTGCAGACCTGGCGGACTCCTTGACAGTCGCCTTAGTAATCTCCCAGAGCATTGGAACCAAGGCCGGCGGAACCTTGACCGTGTAGAACGTCCCGTCCGGCCGCTCAAGCTGAACCTCCACGAGAGAGTTAACAGGCTTGGCCTGCTTCGCCTTTTTAGTTCCAGGCCTTTCCGATTCGTCCGCAAGGGCCGCGAGCAGATGTGCCGCCTCATGCGGGCGCAGCGTCCCCTCTGCCACCATTCTCAAAATGCGATCTCTTTCAGTCTCGTTCATTGCGATAGCCTCACGCGCGCAGCAGCCGCGCGTCGCCGGATAAGGTCTGCACGTTGATCGTCCCGGCGCCCGTGCCGATCTGCCCGGTCCAGAGTGTTTCGCTTGCGGAGACTTCCGTGGCCGCAAGGTCGCACTTGACATCGCCGGAGGTGGAACCCAGCGAAACGCGAACGTTGCTTCCCTCCGGCAGCGCGAGCGACACGTCGCCGGACACCGTATTTAACTGCATCGTTGCGTGGAACGGCTCCTGGAGCGCCACCGACACATCTCCGCTGACGGTCTGTGCCTGCAGCCGGCTTGCCACCAGCCGTTCCGCCAGGACATCCCCAGATACGGCCTTCAGCCCGATGTTGCCGTTAGCGTCGGTCACCTTAAGCCCTCCGCTGATCGACTCGATCGTTATGTCCAGGGGATTCTCCAGGCCCAACTTGCCCGCCCGCACGTCTCCCGACACCGATTTGCACTCCACGCGTCCGCCCTCGATCTCTTCGGCCGATACGTCACCGCTCGCGCTGTTCGCGGAGAGACCTTTTCGGACGTTGCGCGCATGGATGTCACCGCTTTGCGATGCCACGGTGGCCGAGCCCTGAATGTTGTCGAGCTTTATCGACCCCGACGCCGATTCGCATCGCGCGTCTCCCTGCAGGTCGTGGAGAGTGATGTTCCCACCCGTGGAAACCGCCTCCGCCCGACCCGCGAGGCCCCCGATTTCGACCTTCCCGAACCGCGTGCTCACTCGCACGCTGACGGACGGTGGAACCCTCATTTCGACATCGACGGTACCCGATCGAAAGTAGTCCGGTGCGGCGATCTTGACGTCCAGTCTGCTGTCCGTACCCTGCACCGTGATCTCTATCTGCTCGGAGTGCGACTTGATCGTATCGGCGGACGCGCCCCATACCTTTTTATGCGCGGTAATGTAAGCGGTCCCTTCATCGCCGGCGATAAGCACCACGTCGCCCAGTGGATTCTCTACGGTCACAAGCGCTCCGGGATCCAGGTGGCACTCTTGCTCCTCGTCCTCATCCTGCTCTGCCTGGTCCGCGGGTCTCGAGGGACGCACGTCCTCGCCATCCGTCCAGTTGCGGACGCGAGCGGATACCGTTGCGCTCCAGCTCGCCCCGGAGCGGCTAACCGTGCGAATCTGGGACTGAACACGCTTGAGAATCTTTTCCGGCTGAACCTTGGAAACGGCGCGAGAGATGCGTTCGCCGAGATCGTCCAGATCGATCTTCGGCGTCTTGATATTGTCAAGCGTAAAGAAGAATCCATTCTTATCCGCAGGGCCGGGGGGGGCGTCGTCGGCATCTTCAGCGCCGGCCTTTTCGCCCCGCAACGCGGCAATTAGTGTTTCGGCCTCCTGAGCGGTAATCTTCCCGTCCTGAAGCATCTGCAGTACACGCATTACATTGTCGTCCATCCGTCTTTTCCTTCCAGTTTCCCTTCCCAACCCTCACTGGAGCCCGACAAGCCGATCGATACGCGCCGTCACTCATCGAACCTGCTTATCTCTCAGGAGAGTTCACGTAGAACGCGGGCAGCGTCGTCCGCGCTGATTTCGCCTCTCGCGAGCGCATTCAGAGCATCCCGTCGCCGGGCAGAAGTATCCAGATCGTCGACCGCTTCCGCGGGAGGCTGCGGGGTGGCTTCCGCGCTCGTTCCCCCGAAACCCAGCGCTGCAAGCGCAGCTGTAAGCCGGTTACGGACGGTGGGATATGAAACCCCGAGCTCCTTTTCGACTCGACTCAGGTTGCCTTCGCACTTCAGGAAGACCTCGATGAACGTGAGTTGCTCAGGCGCCAGACTGCAGAATCGACAGGGGTCGAACACGCTGTGGACGCGTGTATTACAGCGATCACAAGTTGCTTCGGTGATCTTCAGCTCGCCCTCGCACACCGGGCAGCGGGTCAACATCTTCGCCATTTCGTTATCATTGCCTCCCAGAAAGTGTTTACGCATTAAGATTACTTATGGTTTCGTGCCGAAACATGAGTTTTTCTTAGTGCGACATTGATTTTTCTATAATCGGCACCTCTTTGGCCCCGCCGCAGGGATTATGTGCCGCCGGCCGGCCCGAGCCCCCGGTAGTACCGATAGGTTACTCGCTGGACGTACTGTCCGGGGCCCTGTCGGTCGCGTTCCCATCTCGCATCGGGGACCAGGTGAGGGCTGACGAGAGCCTCCGCCTGCAAATACCAGGGATCTTCGTCCACGACGCAGTGCAGGTGAGGATCGGCGGTCTCGCCCCAGGACTCCAGCCGGTGCTCGTACTCGTTACGAACAAACCCCTGTTGCCAGAGCGTCCGAATCCGAACGGCACGAACCTCTCCTACCAGGATATCGCGCGACCGGACGACGCGACTCTCGTTCAGCCGGAGGTGCAGCAGTGGTATCTGCGCCGTGAATCCCTCCGGGCGGCGCGAATAGTCGAACGAAATGCGGCCCAGAGCCCTGGTGATGGGACCTGGCCGAAACTGCACCATGATCCCTCCGTACTCGTGTTCGTTGCGTTTGTTCTCGTAGAGAATGCCGACATTGAACTCGCCTACCTGCTTGCCTACGTATATATCACCTCCGGGCTGGCCCGCTCGACCCAGTGGCTCATGCCTTACGGCTATCGCGCCCAGCCGACCCTCGACATGCCAGCCGCTGCCGACATCACGCCGAAAGAAGCCGTACGACTCGACGACGGATGCCGCGTGCCTGCCCCCGCTCACCTGTCCGCGCCCGGTGAAATGCGCGCCCCAACCGCTGTTCGTGGCGGCCTCCGCCGCTAGCACCGCATCACGATAGTCGGTAGGCGACCCTCCTCGCAGGTCGGTAAAGCCCGGGACTTGATCGAACTGCGCGATCGCATCGGGATATGGGAAATGGAGGTATCGGATGTGGCCGATGCGCAGGCTGGCCCCACCGCTCCAATTCCGCGACCGATATTGATTGAAGGTCTCCAGGTAGAGCTCGTCCGGATCTACCTGAAAGGCTTTCTCGTCTCCCTCGTGACGTCGAAAATCGGCCCTCGCCCGCAACCCCTGCGCCAGGTCTATAGCACCGCCAAAGATAAGGTTGCGGAGGTTGAAACGGTCCGGCCAGATCTTCACGCCGAATGATGCGTCGAACACGCCATGGAACGGTCCGATGAAATCCGGGCGCCATCCATATTCGGCAGGCTCCGTAAGCCCGGCAGGATTGACCAGCCTTTCCTGCGTTGTCGTCGCCGGCAACGGCGATACTTTCCTCGGACCCGCGTGCGCTTGTGGATCTGACTGTGCCATGGCGCCAGCGCAGAGCATCAACGCGGCAGGGCTTACTAACCGGTTAATGAGAGCTGATAGAACGCGTCGGGGCTCCATTATGTCTCCTTGCCATTCGACTCGCCAGGCGTATTACGAACACTGGAAGCGTGTTCTGAAACTGTCGCGCTAATGTCCGTACGACCGCGATCCCCCTTGAATAGTGCGAAGTCAAGTCTCAAGTTGTATCCGTTTCGGGCCAAGAATGTAGACGCACAACAAACGGCCGGCGCATCTTCCGGAACGACTGCGCCGCCGTGTGATCGAGCATTTCCACGGCGTTATGTGTTATGAGCCCATCCTGACTCGTAACGCCGTGGAAAGCATCCCGAGTGTCGAATTAGAGGCGAGCATCTTGCCAACCATTGCACATGCCGCGTACCGATTCCTCTTGAATCCCGACGCGATGGAACGGAGTCCCAACCGCGGGCCTCTTCCGTTCTACTTCAGCCGATCTCCGTTTCGCTTCCGCCGAATGCCGTTTGCCGCCTGATTTCCGTCCATGAACGCCGGTTGCAATTCCGGTCCGATTGGCGCTATAATCCCGCGTTGCAGTGAATGACACCCCGTTGGCATCGGCGACTCTTTCGCATCAGACCCCGATCCGGCCTCCTGGCGCAGGTGATCTCTCCAACGACGCTTCCGGGCGAGCCTCACCTGGTTGCGACACCACCAGATTCGGCTCCATGGAAGCACGAGAAGCGTTGCCGCAGGATAGAGAATGCAAAGTCCCAAATCGATCGTGACAGCTATGCTGGCAATCGTGATCGCTATCTCAACGTCGGCTGGCCTCATGGCCGCCTACCGCCGCTTCCATGTAGAGGCAGCCAATAGGAGGGTCGAAATAGCGCTTGAGTGGCAGGAGATCGCGCTTCTGGCACAAGCAGCGGGCCGTCCCATCCAGGACGTTCTGGCCGTGATGAAACGGCAAAACGTCTCGACGATTGTCCTCGTCGAAGATACCGTCACGACGCTTGAACAGTCCGGGGCGATACATCCCTCTCGCGCGCATTTTTTTGACCGTGAACTACGCGATGAGCCCTTTACGCTTGCGCGGCTGGACACACGAGCCGACTTCGACCGAATAGCTGCCGCGCTAAAGCTCAGGGACGTCTGGACGACTACCGCGACGAATGAACATCCCGATTCCATTCGGACGGTGTTCGAGTGGGCCGACACGTCCGCTTCGCCTGCCTCTCTATCTCATAGCGGACAGCCGGATCGCGTTCAGATTGCCGCGGCCGCCGACTATGCCAATCTGAGAACCATGGGAGTGGGGCTTCCGCCGGACGCACTCTCCGTCGTCGCCGCAGCTGGAATGCGGATTGCCGGCCGAATCGCCAACTTCCCGGGTGTCAACGAGGGCTCGGCGCGGGCCGCACTTCAAGGTCTTGTCGGGCAGGGCGCGTCTACCGTCATCTTCAATGGCGAGGAGGTCCTTGGATATCGCGACCCGGCGCTCGAAACGAGCATCGCGGACCAGTTACGCGCGAGTGATGAGAACGGCCGATCCGGCGGATCCGGTGAACCGTTCAACGCTGCTCCTGTCTACGGCGCTGTCGAGTTCGGAAAGCAGAGAGGCGACGAGAAACTTGCGGTCCAGCTGCACGGAGACTTCGTTCGTGTTCATAGTATCCAGTCGGCGGAAATGGGCCAGATGGAAGAGGACGAAGCGGTGGATCGCTTCGTCCGAGCCGCGAAGGAGCGAAACATCCGGTTCTGTTACGTTCGACTGCCAACGTTCGCCGGTCAGGACCCACTGGCGGCCAACGTACTGTTTCTGAGCAAGATTGCGCGAGGAATGGCGAACGGAACGGTCGCCACCGGTGGTGGACTCGCCTTCGGCGCGGCACGTAGATACGCGGAAACAGGCGTAACGGGAGCACTCTTCGGTATTATCGCGCTAGGAGCCGCCGCCGGAATTGTCTGGATGCTGCACGTCATCGCGCCGTTGCCCCAAGGGCGCGCCGTGGCGCTCCTATTAGTGCTCGGGCTCGCTTGCGCGGCATTATCCGTTCTCCTTGGCGAGCCGGGCCGAAAGCTCGTCGCGTTCGTCGCGGGCGTCGTGTTCCCGACCGTGGCGTGTCTTGTCACGTATCCCGGCCGCAAGCTCTCAGTCGGGGACCAGCGCGGACTACCGGCCGGTGAGTGCCTCGGGCATCAGTCGGCCCTCGCCTGTCTGGGCGCGGCATTGCGAGGGATATGCGTCGCCAGTATAATCACAGCGCTGGGTATCGTCCAGGTCGTCGGCCTTTTGGCCACGCGCCCCTTTATGCTGCGAGCAAACCAGTTCCTGGGAATAAAGGCCCAGCACGCGATCCCCTTGCTGTTCGTTGCGTTAATCGCCACGGCAGGCGGCGTATGCGCCGGCGATTCGTGGGCCCGGTTTCGTGTGCGCGCCATCGGCTGTGTTCGTCAGGCAATGGACCAGCCCGCCCGCTTTGGTCTGCTAATACTCGGTGTCCTCGCTCTGGTGGGTCTCGTTCTGGTCGTGGCCCGCACGGGCAACGACGCGGGCGTCGGCGTCTCCGGGCCGGAACTCAAGATGCGAACGATTCTGGATCGCATTCTGCCGGTACGACCGCGGACGAAGGAGTTTCTTGTCGGCCACCCAGCTTACCTGCTTGCGCTCGCCTGGTGGTGGCGGGGCAGAAGGCGGCTGGCAATTCCTGCGTTCGTTGTAGGGAGCCTTGGCCAGGTCTCCTTGCTGAACACCTTCTGCCATATTCATACGCCGCTGATCGTCTCGCTGTGGCGCGACGGGCTCGGCCTGGTCATCGGCGTTCTGATCGGCGCTGCGATTTTCCTCTGTGGTGAGGCCGCGGCCGGCATCCGCTCCCGGTCTCCATCGCGCAGCCCTGCTGGATTGGCGGGAGTTGCAGCTCCCTCGGTAACGGACCAATGACCCACGGATGGGCCGATGTCTTCCTCGCCGTGGCGCCGATACGCGCAGAGCCGGATGGCGCGAGCGAGCAGATAAGCCAGTCCATCATGGGCGACGCTGTACAGGTTCTGGACGGCAAATCCGGCTACCGGAGAGTGCGAGGTCGCGATCGGTACGAGGGCTGGATACTTGAGAGCCAGCTACATCTCTGCGATGAGGCCGACCTGTTTCTCCAAGCCGATCGACCGGAGTTTCCCACCGTCTGGATAGTCCAGATCCCTTTCGCCGAGCTGCGCGACGCCAGCGGAGATCTCCTGACGCGCGTGGCACTTCAGACGCCGGTGCGAGTCGACGTGACCACAGTCGGCAATGGCGGACCGGTATTGGCGATACTCGCGAACGGCATGCGCGGCCTGATCGACGCCGCCGCGATCGGTGAGCCCGTACTTAGCCCACCCGATCCGGTGAGGTTGTGCGCGATTGCTCGATGTCTGCTCGGAACTCCCTACCTTTGGGGCGGCACGACACCGTTCGGATTCGACTGCTCCGGACTGGTCCAGAGAATCTACTCACTTGAGGGGGTCGATCTGCCGCGAGACGCGTATCTCCAGGCCGAGTGTTCGCTTGGCCGATTGTTACCGGATTCCGAGCCACTGATCGCCGGCGACCTCGTGTTCTTCCGTGGCGCGAGCGACAGAGAGTGCAGGGGCATCACGCACGTCGGAATGATGCTCGATTCGGATCGGGTTATTCACTCTTGTGGGCGCGCGGGGGTAACCGTTGACCCGTTAGACGGCGCAGCGAACCTCGCAGCGTATTCACGGCGCGGGGCGTGGAGGCTCGAGCCGCGCCCGACAGAATGAATTCTTTCACTTTATGGCCTTCGGCCGCGCGTCCTTCGGAGACAACCGCGAACATACTGAGGGCTGGTCCTTGGAGTGGATTGGGTATACTTTAACCGGCTGGTAAGCCTCGCGATTTCTCAAAGTTGGGGCCGTGATCGAACCGTCCGGGAGTTTTGCGTGAAAGGGGATCGAGTAACCCGATGGTCCAAGCGCTGAGTAGTTCAGCACAGACCGCGCAGTCAGAGCTGCCATTCGTTGAGATCCTGGGCGTTCGCGTGCACAACGTCGATATGGCGACGACACTGGCGACAGTGAGCGCGTTTGTCGATGCCGGAAACCCTCATCATGTCATCACCGCGGACGCGTCGATGCTAGTCATGGCCCAGGAAGATGCGGAGCTCAAGAGCATCGCCGCGGCAGCCGATCTCGTAACACCGGACAGTGCCGGAATATTGTGGGCCGCGCGCAAGAGTGGACGACCGCTGACGGAGCGAGTTTCCGGTGTAGAGATTGCGGAGAGGCTCTGCGCGGAGTCTGCCGCGAGAGGATACCGTATCTACTTCCTTGGCGCCGCGCCGGGAGTTGCCAAGGCAGCCGCGGATAAGATGCGATCGCGCTACCCAGGCTCCGATATCGTCGGCACACGAGACGGTTACTTCCTGGAGCATCAGACGATGGATGTGATTGAAGACGTCAGGGCCTCTGCGGCAAACATTCTCCTGGTTGCGATGGGAATTCCAAAACAGGAGAAGTGGATCGCCGCGCACCGAGATAGGTTGGGCTGCGCGGTTCTAATGGGTGTCGGAGGAACGCTCGACGTGCTCTCCGGCCAGGTCAAGCGAGCGCCGCGCGTGATTCAGGCCGTACGCCTGGAGTGGCTCTGGCGAGTACTCACAAATCCCAGGAAGATCAATAAAGTAATGCTGCTGCCTCGCTTCGTGCGCCTTGTAAGCAGCCGCCAATAGAGGAAGGCGTACGGCCGCATAGTCGCGGGCGCGCGGTCGGTTCACAAGGCATTTGTTTATTCAGGATCGTCCGGATACAGAAAGCGCACACCAGGCGGTCGAGCCATTGCGACTCGGAATTGTCGGCTGCTCCCTTGCCCGTCCGCGCTACGGGGCCGCACTGCCAGTCTCGCCGGGAGTCCGTGTCACGGCCCTCGCCGATCCCGACATGCGACTGATCAAGGCTTGGGGACGCACGTTCGGCGGCGATATCTCCCTCTTCCACGACATCTCGGCACTGC
>JBBQVV010000243.1:0-10413 GCA_038211235.1 Chthonomonadales bacterium
GGTCCGGCCGGCAGTGATCGCCATGCTGGCGACCATGGGGCGCCCCATGGTTCGCGTCCTGCGCCCCCCTCGCGTTGCGGTGTTTTCAACCGGGGACGAGCTAGTTGACATTGAGCTGGGAGGCATACCGTCTGCAGGGAAGATCCGTGACAGCAATCGATACACGCTCGCCGCGATGGTTCGAGACGCGGGAGCGACAGTACACTCCATCGCGCACCTTCCGGATGATCAATTGGCGACGGAAAATGCGCTGGCAGCCGCGGCCGACCCGGTGACCGGCGCGGACGTGATACTGACGGCAGGCGGAGTCTCCATGGGCGATCGCGATTTTGTTAAGCCCGCGGTCGAGATTCGCGGAGTCCTCGCGTTGTGGAAGGTGGCAATCAAGCCGGGCAAGCCGCTCGCGTTCGGACGGGTCGGATCGGCTCTCTTCTTCGGTCTTCCGGGCAATCCGATTTCCGCCATGGTAACGTTTGAGCTGTTCACACGGCCGGCGCTCTTGAGAATGGCCGGCGCGACAGGCTGCGACATTCAGAGGCGCGTGGTGGAAGCAGTGGTCATGGAGACAGTCCCCCATACGGTCGGCAGGCGAGAGTTTGTGCGCGCGACGACGGAGTGGCGGAATGGTAGGTTTGAGACGCGATCCGCGGGTGGGCAGGGTTCCGGAATGCTGAACTCTGCCGTCGCCGCGGATTCGCTTCTAATTGTGCGGGAGGAGTCCGAGAGCATATCGGCCGGAGAGATCGCGGATGTCATGCTCCTGGATTAACTTCTGGCGTACAGAAACACCGGCCGCTTGCTTTCGGCGAATCGCAAGAATCGGAGCCGCTGCAGATTGCAGCGGCTCCGAGTTAACGATTCCACTTTCCTGGCTACGAGCTTTTTGCAACCGCCTGGCGCGATAACTGTTCCCAGGTATAGGGGACCCGCGCATAGCATGCGACGCGTCCGTCAAGACTCGCGGGTAGAAAATCCTCCTGCTCCAGCGAGATCTGCCTCTCGCCACCGATCTGCCGGTAGGTTCCGGGCCGAACGCGTTCGCCGGCGAGGAACAGTTCGTCGTCAAATTCACGCTCTCGTTGCTGCATCTAACTTCTCCTGAGGGGGCCTCCATCGGCGCTCACGGCATCGGGACGTAGAGCGCACCTTCGAATGGCTTCTTCGCCTAAACCACGCGGATGACGCTGCCGCGTGGAAACCAATACTACAGTCGGACAAAGATAACGATTCGCGAACCCCAACCTCAGGCTGGCAGCCATTCTAGTTCTTGAGGGATGCCTCCGGATACGATGTGGGTACCTGAATGCTCGCTGCGCTGCGGTCACTACAGGGACACGCATCAACCGGCCCATTGGTTTGGCCTGTATAGTTAGCAAGCGGTCGGACAAATGCGGTTGCATCGCAACATTCGCCGCCCAATAGAGTATTATACGGGGTGCACAATCCCGCTGTCAAGCAGACCCCGAACGAAATGCCTCCGATTGACAGACTCGCCGGCCACAACGAGTTGTACCATTATTGGCGGATTCGCGCGTTCCCCTCAGGGCATTATTTCCGGTTTTCGGATCAGCAGCAGAAAGCCACGCCGGGTGTATGCTACAATCCAGCTTGCCCAGGTTCCGTAGCCTCAGCAAGTGGACCCCTGAAGGAGATTCTCGTCGATGGCAACGTTCGCGGAAGCGCTCTATAGCCTGCCGACCGCTCGCCTGCGCGATCTTGCGTTTCGAAGGAATGTCGACCCACGCCGCATTGAGCTCGCCGCGGATAAGCGCCAGCTTGTCCAGTTCCTCTCCAGCGAGCTAGGTAAGCCGCAGGCGGTCGTGAACGCCGTACTGCGCTGCAACGCGCGCGAGCTTCGACTGTTACAGCTAGTACTGGCGGTCAGCTCCAGCACGGCGTTCTCATGGAAAAGCGTACTTGAGGCCGCCGGCGGGCAGTGGTTGGATGAATCGATGACCGTGGTGCTTGCCGGTCTCGAGGATCTAGGTCTTGCTGTGCGCATCGGCGATGCAGTTCACGTCGTCGAGAGCGTCCGCCACCAGGTTCCCACTTCACTTGCCGATCACTACACACTACGAGGATGTCTGCAGGGCTACGATGCCCCTACGCTCCGGCATATCGCGCACACGGTCGGGGTCGACGCCGGCAACAAAACAGAGAATGTCGACGCGATTGCTCGCCGCCTGCTAAGCTCAGGTAATGAACAGTCTCAGAGGCTGAGAATGGGTTCGGAGGAGCAGGCGGTTCTCGACTATATTGTTCAGTCAGGCGGCGCCGCCGCGGCCATAGAGGTCGCTAGCGCGGTGCTCAAGAGTACCGACGATTTCTTTCGATATGATTGGCAGAATCGGTGGAAAGCAGGCAAAGAGCGGAACGCGATCGACAGATTATTGGCGCATGGGCTAGTCTACGTGGTGTCGTATGCATATGGCTTCAACCTGTTCCTTGTCACGCCGGGCGACCTTTTGCGAGCCTTCACGGGCGAGTCGCGGGCAGCGTTCTGGACGAGTCCACCGCCGCGTCCCGTGGTATTGGTGTCGCCCACCACCTCGACGATCAGGAACGGGAGTCTCATCCGTGACACCGTGGCGCTTTTAGCTTTCATTTCGACGCAGGAGTCGGTGCGAACGAACACGGGATATATCCACAAGACGAGTCTCAAGAATCTGTCCAGGAATCTGAGCCTTCAAGATGACCGCTATGCTGCTTTCCTATATGCGATATGTCGAACGAGCGGCATGATCGCGCCTTCTACCGACAAGCTGGCCTACTCCGTCACGCCTAAAGGGGGTGAATGGTTGGACTCAGCCCCGATCGATCAGGTGCAAACGCTGTACAACGCGTGGAGCATGGGCGATTTCTGGGGCGAGATGTACGACGATCCGCTTAAGCGAGCCAACGAATATCGGAACCTGGAATCCGTAGTGTCGGTCCGGAACGCCGCCCTTGACCTCGTAGCGGCGAATTCACAAGACGACTTTGTCGAAATCGACTCGCTGACCAATGTGATGAGCTACCGGTATCCGTTGCTGCTGGCGCAGACGACCCGTCTTGGCGGCGACCTCGTTGCCTCACCAGCGAGTTTCATTCGCCTGGTGATCGGAGAGTGTCTCTATTGGCTAGGTCTCATTGAGCTTGCGAGGTTCGCGGCGGAGCCGTATGGTGACGGGGCTCGACAGAAGTCTGCTCCAGATCCATCCCGCGTGCCGCACCGCAAGGTCGGTCCTTCGGTCGAGGATGTTGCTGCCGTTGCGTTCCGGCTGACACCGGACGGCGCTCTGATGTTGGGTCTCCCCGATCCGCACGAGCCCGATCAGCCCCCGGCGGAGATCGAGTTTATCCTCCAGGCGAACGCGGAGATCTTTTTGCCGCCCTATCTACGGCCCGGTACACTCTATCGCCTGCTGCTGATCTCAGAGCCGACGGGCAAGGCTCCATCAGGCAATATGGTGTCGATAACCCGCGAATCGATCCGGCGTGCACTGGATCGAAACGTCTCCGGCAATGAGATCTTGACCTTTTTGCGAAGTCATGCGAGGACCGGCATCCCGCAGAACGTGGAATACCTCATCAACGAGGTAAGCCAGAAGCACGGGCACATTCATATTGGGCGTGCGCAGATGTATGTCCAGGTGGATTCTCCGATCGTCTTGAAGGAGATCCAGGCACGCCGCGAATTGAAGCCATATTTTGTTCGAACGCTCGGCGACACGGTAGCAATTCTGAATGCAAGCGAGCCGGACAAACTGTTAAAGGAGTTGCGCAAGGCAGGCTACTTTCCGATTTCAGACGACGCTCCAAAATCGACGGGATTTCGCTTCTCCGCCGCGGTTACTCCTCGGGAGAAGTCGATTCCCCGATCGTCGCCTGAACCGCCCTCAGCCGAGCCAAAGGTCCAATCCACCGCCAATTGGGATCGGTTCGCACGAGACGACGGACGGTCGTGGAGCGAGTCGAATCGAGTTTCGGCTCCACTGTCGCGGCCAAGCGGCGCGGTTCAGGATAAGGAAAATATCCGCTCTCTACTACTAGATGCCGTTCGTGGCACCACGCGGGTTCAAATTGCAACCAAGGGACCGCGCGATGCCGCGCCGGTGGTCCGCGTGATCGAGCCGCTTCGCGTGATGGGCAACTTCGTCTCCGCGTATCTTCCGTTGGAAGATGAGCGAGACACCCTGAACATCGAGCACATTTCGTGGGCCTGCGCAACCGACGACGTATTCGCTCCGCCATAGCGTCTCGTGCCGGCTCGTTACAATCTGAGGGACCCCGTCGAATCCTAAGGACGGTCACCTTGTGTTACAATGAATGGCCCTGAAACGGGCCGGAGCCTAAAACTTTCGCCCGGTTCTGAACGTAAGGTTAGGATGCATGATATTACGGGATCGGATGAAAGAGATTGATGTTAACCAGGTGGATCGGTTCCGAGGATATTCGCGACGCAAACGAGCGAAATACCTTCACCAGTGCGCTACCAATGCGGGGAAGCCGCGGCGCGTTTACGCTGGTCGAACTGCTAGTAGTGATTGCTATCATCAGCCTTCTTGCAGCAATCCTGTTTCCCGTATTTGCTCAGGCGCGCGAAAAGGCGCGACAAACGGTATGCCTCTCCAACATGCGACAGATGGGGTTAGCCGTTCAGATGTATGCTCAGGATAACGACGAGTGCATGCCGTTGGCTGCAACGGCAACAGCGACGGGCTTCCTGAATTGGCATCATCTTATAGATCCCTATGTTAAGAGCTCACAGATTTGGGTCTGTCCAAGCTATACGGGACCCATCCGGGACATTTACGGGAATTTCGTCTGTCACTACGGATACAACGCGTACTATCTAAATAGGCAGGTAGTTCCAGCCAACATCTACACACTGAACAACGCTCCAGGCGTTTCCCTTGCCGCGGTAGCCGTCCCGGCAAACTGCATTCTGATCGTGGATAATCGCGGCATCGACGGCAAGCTGCCCGCAAACCACCTAACTACATACGTCCTGCCTCCGTCACAGTCTGACGCGGACTATTGGGGCAGGCCGGATCCGCGACACACGGAGGGCGTCGTCCTCAGCCTTCTGGACACCCACGTCAAGTGGATGCAGCCTTCGGGCTTCTACGCCGGCCAGACGCCGCTGGATGCCTGGTTTCGGCGTGATTAGGTTCGGCGATCCGCCTTGGTACTTGGACGACGCCCCTGTGTAACTTTTGCCGAGGCGGGCCTGTCAAGGTTGAACGGAGCATCGTGGTTGATGGGGCACGGATCGCTGGCGCACAGCGGCCCTCTGCCGTTGTAACGAGTGACCGTTGAAGCTCGGCCCTGTTACTGATTACAGTAGGTCTGTCGGCGAGCAAGACCAGGTTTTTTCGATCGATTTGAGGTTTCCAGGGCCTCATCGGGCCCAGTCCGTAAGACGGCAGAGAGCGTGTCCCGTGAAGAGAGTGAGAAGGGAGGGCGAAATGCCCACGAAAACTAGTGATAGGAAGGAGCGACGACGGGATCAGAGCCGAACGATCGATATCCTCGAGCCAACCTCCGTGGACCCGTTGGGAGGAACTGGAGCGTTGATAGCTGCCGACTTCGTTCAAGACCGGCTCAATGCGGAGAACGACGACAGTGCTGTCATCGTCCCCGAGCCGACGACTCATCCGGCGGAGAAAGAGTCAACGCTCGATGACCCTGAGCCCGCCGCAGAACTGGAAGAGAGCACGCAGGCATGGTTGCGCCGCGCTGGCCGTGTTGCGCTGTTGACTCACGAGCAGGAGATTTCGCTTGCTCGCCGCATGGAGAGCCCGCGTAATCCTCGGGACTGGGAAGATGCGCGCAATACGTTGATCTCTGCCAACCTGCGCCTCGTTGCGTCGGTTGCCCGGCGATACCTGGGGCACGGCATGCCGATCGAGGACCTGATGCAGGAGGGCACGATCGGGCTGATGCGCGCCGTCGAGCGATTCAACTACAAGAAGAACTTCCGGTTCAGCACGTATGCGATCTGGTGGATTCGCCGTGCAATCAGCCGTGCGATCGCGGATCAGGCCAGGCTTATCCGGCTGCCGGTCCACGTCACGGATACACTGGGACGGATCAACAAGACGCGTGGAAACCTGCGGGAGCGACTCGGCCGCATGCCGACGCGGTCGGAGCTCTCCAGCGAGATGAACATGACGGAAGAAAAGTTGAGCGAGCTGCTGCGCGGAGCAGTGGAGCCCCTGTCGCTGGAGACGCCGATTGGTGAAGAGGGCGAGAGCCGGCTCGCGGATCTGATTCCCGCAACGGAGGCGCACAATCCGCTCGCCGAAGCTACTCGTGGCGCGCTTCGCGACGAGCTGGACGCAGCGCTTAACGAGCTTACTCCTCGCGAGAAGGAGGTCATTCGGCTCCGTTATGGTCTGGACGGCAACGAGTCGCGAACGCTGGAGGAGGTCGGGCGCGAGCTCGAAGTAACCAGGGAGCGTGTACGACAGATCGAGTCCTCGGCGCTCAGCAAGCTCCGCAAGCGCGGCAAATCGCGCCGGCTGAAGGACCTGATGAGCTAGGCGCATATACATTTCGCCATGAGGGCCGCAACTCGGTGACCTGGGTTGCGGCCCATTTTTGTGCCATGAGCGCGGAAACGCGGCTGGCCAGGCCGCCTCGAGTTAGAGGGCGGTCGCTTCCATCCACAGGCCGCCCTTCGGGCGAAGTGTAAATGCAGGCTGGAGGACAACCGGATGGCCGGGTGCTAGACGCAGCTGAAACCGCGATGCGATCGAGGCGAGGAGGAGCACGGACTCCAGCATGGCAAACGAGTTGCCGATGCAGATCCTGGGCCCGCCGCCAAATGGAAAGTAGGCAAATCTCGGCAGGCTGTTTGCAAACTCAGTGGTCCATCGCTCGGGCTGGAATCGGGTTGGATCTGGGAAGTACCTCGAATCACGGTGCACGATGTATTGCGGGATGATGACCGGGGATCCGGCCGCTATCAGGTGTCCGCCGATCTCCACGATTTCGATCGCCTGACGGCCAATCACCCATGCGGGAGGATATAACCGCATCGACTCCCGGACTACCTGGTCGGTGTACGTCAAACGTGCAGCATCGTCCGGAGAAACGGGACGGTCGCCAATAGCCGTTGCGAGCTCTTCGTGCAGTTTCGCTTCCACGGCTGGATTTTGTGCCAACAGGGTGAGAGTCCACATGAGTGTCAACGCCGTGGTCTCATGGCCGGCCAGGAAGAGCGTCAGGATCTCGTCCCGCAGCTGGCGCTCGCTCATCGCCCGACCGTCGCCGTTGTGCTTCGACTTCAGAAGCATTGAGAGCAGGTCGTTCCCATCGCTCCCTGCCGCACGGCGCTCGGCAATCAGGCCGTAGATAACGCGGTCCAGCTCCTTGACGGCGCGGGAGATTGCCGGCGAGGATGGCGTCGGGACCCAGTCGGGCAGCATGATAAGGTAATGCATCCAGCGCGCGAACGCGCTCTGGCCGACTTCGATGGCGCGCGAAACCGCCTCGATCTCGCGAATTCGTGAACCGAACAGTATTTTGACCGCCACGTCCGCGGTCAGACGCATCAGGTCCGCATGCAGGTCGAACGGCCGTCCGGTCTCCCACCTGGCCAGATGGGATTGTGTCATTTCCAGCATCGTCACTGCGGCGGAAGCGATCCGTTCCCGATGAAATGCCGGCTGAATCAACTTGCGTTGTGAGCGCCACAGATCTCCTTCAGACGTCAGTAGACCCTCGCCGAACAGTATTGAGCTGCGACGCAATCCCGGGCTCTTCCGAAAGCTGCGGTGTCTCGTCACAAGTACGGTTTCGATGACGTCCGGATGCGTGGCGATGAAGAACGGCCGTGTCCCGAAGCGGACCTCCACCCAATCTCCGTAGTGGCTCGCGCAATCGGCGAAGAATGCAAGCGGGTCGCGCACGAACGCAGGCACGTGTCCGAGGATCGGTACGCGGGCGGGTGGGCCGGTATTCACGTTCGTTTGTGTCATGGGAACGCCTCTCCACGCGCACCGCGATTTCAACCGAGTAGGATAAGATGGTCGCATACCTGGAGATCGCGAGCAGGTTTCCCATGCTGCAGTGAAGAATAGACTGGCAACTGCCAGATCATCCGGCACGAAATGAGCTCCAGCAGGCCGTGGCCGCCTGTGTCCATTCGCCGACTCATGAATCCCAATCCTACCGATAATGCCGCCCGCTCCACGTCGCCGCTATCCCGGCTGAGCTCAGTATGGACGCGCGCTGGCGACTACCGTGGCCTGATCGCGCTTGCGCTCATGTTTCTCATTGGATGTATCTTCACGAAGCCCGCGCCCGGTTCGACCATTCCCATCTTTCTTACGATACCCATTCAGACAGGTATCCTGTATGAGTACTGCGAGTACGGTCTCCTTGCGGTCGGCATGACGCTCGTGATACTGACCGGAGGAATCGACCTATCGGTGGGATCCGTACTCGGATTCTCAGCCACTCTGTTTGCCCTGTTAACGGTCGGCTATGGCTGGGGAGTTCCGGCCGCCATACTTGTCGTGTTTGCCGCCGGAATGGCAGCGGGGTCGGTGAACGGCTTCCTGATTGCGACGTTTCGAATTCAGCCGTTTGTCTCAACGCTGGCGATGATGACCGGCGCACGCGGACTCGCTAAGCTCATATCGGCCGGGATGAAGGTCCAGCCTGCGGCCCAGCCCTGGTATCGCTTTCAGGAGGATACCCCGCCTTTCTTCCGCTGGATGACACGGGCGCTCCCCGGAATTGGTATTCAGCCCGCCGCCCTACTGTTCCTGGTGGTGTTGATCGTCATGGCCGTGCTTGTGGCAAAGACGCGCTATGGGCGCGCGCTATATGCCATTGGCGGAAACGAGGAGGCGTCGCGGCTGAGCGGTATTCGCGTCTGGCGCACAAAGGTTCTCACATATGCCTTGTGCGCCGGGTTTGCGGCTCTAGCCGGTATTGTGAATGCGTGTCGCCAGGATCTCGGCGACCCGGAAGCGGGCGCAACATTCGAGCTTGATGCCATTGCCGCCGTAGTGATCGGTGGAACGAGCCTGGCCGGCGGTCGCGGCGGACTGGCGTTCACGCTACTGGGTGTCCTCATAGTCGGGTATATCAACAAGGTGTTGAGCCTCAACGCCGTGCCGATCGCGCCTCGCATGATGATACAGGCCGCGATTATTGTAATCGCCGTCCTCATACAGCGCAGGAAATGACCGCCGGGCTGTTCAGGTTCGGCTTACCGGGAGGTTGGATGAAGATGAAGCTACGACGATGTGTGCTGAGTCCGGCATTGCTTAGCGGGGTCGTTCTCTGGGGTTGTGGACCGCAACAGGCGTCTACGACGCCCGCGAACGGCGGCGATACCAAGGCGGCGACAGGCGCCGGCAAGCAGTTCACGATCGGAATGTCGCAATGCACGGTAGACGAGCCGTGGCGCGTTCAGATGGATAAGGATATCGAGGAGGAGGCCGCAAAGCATCCGGAAATTAAGTTGAACACGCTTGTCGCAAACGATAACAGCGAGACCCAACAGCAACAGGTGCGCGATCTGATCCAACAGAAGGTCAGCCTCATACTAATAAGCCCGAAAGAATCGCGCCCCCTCACCCGTCCAGTCGAAGAGGCGATGGACGCGGGCATTCCCGTAATCGTGCTCGACCGAAAGATTGAAGGGGATAAGTACACCTGTTTTATCGGTGGCGACAACCTGCAGATCGGGCGTGAGGCCGGAAAATACATTGTCCAACTGCTTGGCGGCAAAGGGAACGTAGTCGAGCTAAAGGGATTAATGACATCGCCGCCCGCAGTGGCGCGCCACAATGGATTTATGGAATCGATCAAGGGGTCGAATATCAAGATCGTATTCGACGCTGACTGCAAGTGGAAACAGCAGATCGCTCAGACCGAGATGAGCTCCGCGCTCTCGACAAATCCGCAGATCGACCTCGTATACGGTCACAACGATCCCATTGCGCATGGCGCGTACCTGGCGGCTCGCACGGAGGGTAAGGGCCGCGAGAAGCAGATCAAATTCATCGGTATCGATGCATTGCCCACCGAGGGCGTTAAGCTCGTCAAGGACGGTGTCCTCGCAGGCACATTCCAATATCGCACTCTGGGAAAAGAGGCGATAGTGACGTCCCTCAAGATACTCAACGGCGAGAAGGTGGACAAGAATATCATACTTCCGACGCGAATCTTTACACCGGACACGATCGCCCAGGGAGGCAAGGAGCTGTGAGTCTCTCTCTACGCCTTTCAGCGGCTCGCCTGCTTCGGGTTCTTATCGCGATCTGTGGTCTTGGCCTAACCTGCAGGGCGATAAGTGCGCAAGATAGGAACCCGGTCGGACAGTTGGGAACACTGGGCTCACTCATGCTTCCTCGGGAGGGTACGCCGAAGCACGAGGGAAGTTGGGACCGCCGCGGCGGAAACGGCGAT
>JBBQVV010000244.1:0-10357 GCA_038211235.1 Chthonomonadales bacterium
CCAATACGACACGTTGGCCGACCAAAGAACCCGCGTCGCTGACTAAAATGACAGTTCGAACTCTCGCAAACCTTGATCGCTTTCGACAGGATTCGTGATCGGTTTCCTCCGGATTCGTGATCGCTTTCAGCGGATTGGGCAGGAAAGCCCCTGTCACCCTGGCAATTGCTGGTGAACTCATGGCGCCGTATCGGTGGGCAACGATGGGCCAGGACACCATTGGGGCCAAGCGCCCTGACCCTGGCGGTCGCGAGGAATAACACCGCGATCGTGGAGGCGCTAGTTCGTGCCGGAGCGCGCGACGTAGGAGATAAACTGCAGGCGGCTAACGCTACGAGCGGGGCACTGGTGTTTTGTACGCTCGCCATGGTTGCCGCGAATCATCGTAATCGAGCGGTCTTGCGAGCACTTGCACAATCGGGAAGCGACACGCGCGCGGTCGACGAAGATGGCGATTCCGTTCTCTTCTATTGCCAGGATGGAGCAACGGTTCAGTTGATGTTGAATTTGGGCGCCCGCGTGAACGGGACGGACAGATACGGGTGGACAGTACTTGATTATGCAATACGAAGCAGCACGTTGTCTGTTTGCCAGGCTTTGATAAATCGTGGCGCCAAGGACGCTCGAGCTTTTGGATTAGTCGCCATTTTTGGAGACGCGAGAATGGCGACGACGATGTTGAAAGCCGGCTGGAACGTGAACATGATCGGCAATTATGGCTGGCCGCCCCTGATGGCCGCACTGAACTCGTCGGATATGTCGGGAGGGAATACTGAGGTCGCACTTGTCTTGATTCGTGGCAGCGCAAACGTCAACTTTAGAGATAGAAACGGTCGCTCGCCGCTTTCGTTAGCTGCTAGTGGCGGCCGTTATCCCGAAATGGACGAGCATTCACTCGAAGTCGTTACCGCATTGTTAAGCAGAGGGGCTCACATCGACGCGAAGGACAGATGGGACGTGACGCCGTTGATGATGGCGGTGATGCGTCTGCGGCCCGCGCTTGTTCGGCTGCTAGTCAGGCGGGGAGCAAACGTAAATCTGCGCATGAGAACCGGCCCGGCGCCCAAGTCCGAAATCGGAATGCCGGGAGGTAGTACTGCGCTCACGCTTGCACAAGGGAACTACGTCTACCATAAGGAAGCACAGCCTTTCGTGATCAGACTCCTTAGAGCCGCCGGTGCGCACCGATAACGCCTTGCCAAACTCTTGATGGGCGCTGAGTTGGTCATCGATCATCAGAACTCGCGGCCCACCTGATATGGACCTGGACGTACCGACCGAAGCGCCACCGTTTCGTCCGGGACCGGTTCCACTTGGAGACGCGAATGAGGTTCGTCACACCACGCTCAGCTATCACCGAACAGGACGCCGCCTTACGTCCGTTGGCGGTCAGATAGAGATGTGTACCCGATCCGGTAACGCGCGCATCCCGGTCCGCGAATCCTTGTGAAAATATGCACGACATCGTCTTCACAGACCTGCGCGCGTCCTTCCTCTCCCGCCGAGTGGGTGCCCTCTGGGCAGTAGGAATACAGGGAGAGGGCCGGGGAGAGGGCCAGTCTGCCAACTGCACAACAGGTCGCGAGGAGATGCACTGGCGTGAACCCTATGAAGCGAACCATGAGGCTATATCGGCTGGCCGTATCCAGCATCGGGCTCGCGCTTGTCGCCTGTACCTCGTTGACCATCCTATCGGCGCATGAGCCAACTATGCTCGAACGATCAACGCGAGTCCTCAACCGAGACACCGCACAAATGCACGTCCACAGTGACAACCCGGGTGCATTTGCCTGGGTGTCGGACCACGAGGTCCTGACACTGGTTGCGCGCTCTGTCCGCAAGTGATGCAGGGTCCTGCTTTAGTGATCCCTGGCACCACTCTCGGGTGGTATCGTACCGGCCCACAGCACGGTTGGCCCCACTATGAACATATTCGAATTACTGGCGTGCGCTGCCGTTTCATTTGCAGCAGCCCTGCTTTTGCTGCGGCGAATCCCACTAGAACTGACTCCGAATTCACAGTTGCTAGCGGCAATCGAGCGCTGCGATGAGAATGCTGTTAGGTCGTTACTTGCGAGCGGTCTCGATCCAAACGCTCGGGTATTGCGCGGTCCGTGGAAGTCGCGGAGGAAGCGCCAATGGGCCGAACGTATCGTATCGTCGAGCATATGGGAAACGGCGCTCATGGTTGCGAGCATTCGCGGATGCGTACCGATCGTTGAGCTACTCCTTGCATCCGGTGCGGATCCCAATATCGTCGTACCGTATAGTAAGACTGCCTTGACGTTAGCAGCGAGTTGCGGACATGTAGGCGTTGTCGATATTCTGCTTCGCAACGGGGCAGCTGTAGATGTCCGAGTAGACCAATTTGAAACGGCGCTGATGGAGGCTGCCGATGCAGGCGATGCGAAATCTGTTGAGCTGCTATTGATCCATGGAGCGGATCCATGTCTGACGAACGAGTTCGGCATGACGGCACTGATGCTCGCAGTGGAAACTGGTGACGAGAGAAGCGTCGCCCTTTTGGCAGGTGTCGGCGATAACATAGACGCGACAGATGGCGAAGGCCACAGTGCGATCTTCCTCGCAAGACGTGCGCGATCCGCTCGAATCGTCGATATCCTTCTTGCTGCAGGAGCTAACGAGTCGAGATAGAGGACTGTGCGGATGCCGGATATACCATCCACCGAATTCCTGGAAGGGCGTCGTTCGACGGGCAGGCCGCAATGATGCCACGTCGAGATAGACGAACTTGGGCCCGGATGATCGGTGGCGGACTGACCCTTGCCAAGCATCCAGGACACGCCATCACAGGTCGAAAGTCTCTGGGTGAGCAATATCGACGGCGAGCGGCTACATGAGATAGGCAGTGTAAGCTATCCCGCGGCTGGTTCAGGGCCTGAATTATCGTCAATAAAGTGGCTGCCCCGGGGCCGCCAGGTCTGCTTCGAATATCGGAACGCGTATTAGGTGGCGACGGCCGAGCCGCTGAAGTAGGGCAGGTTATTTCGGTAGGAGATGAACAAGGACATGAAGTCACGTACAATCTCGTATAGGCACGACTTTTTCTCGGTCTGTATGCTTGGCACGGCGACGGCAGCCTGTGTCGTTCCTGACGGAGCCCTTGCGCATCGCGTTGTGCATTCGCCGCAGCGCGTGAGTGGCTGTCACCGGCGAGAGCCCCGGATGACAGTCACTGCGCCCCGCATGACGTGGAGCTCAGACGGGAGGCGCGCCTTCTATATCGTCGCCCGCGATTACGGCCTGGGCGCTGGCGGCACGCCGAGCCGCTGCACGCTCTTCTCAATCGGACCTCATGGAGCGCACCCGCGCCGGCTGATCGAGTGGAATAGTCCGGGTGAGAACCATCCCGACGATCGAAGTATCCATTGGTCCCCCGACGGCAGCCGCATCCTGATGCTTATCCTCAACTTCTATCCAGCGTCGTCCGTCAACGCGAACGGCGTGCAGCTTGTTGACTTCAACGCCGAGACCGGGAGGAGGCGATGGCTCTCACGCCCACTCCCCGGAGAACCCTCGACAGGTCACGTCCTTCCGCTGCCGGGCTACTACACGTTCACGCCAGACGGTCGAGCGTTATTGCTGACGCTCGGCGGACTACGGCAGACGTGGACGAACAAGCGACTGGTCCGAATCGACTACCTCACGGGCAAGCGCGAGGTGCTGACTTCGGCTTCGATGGCATCCAGTGGCGCTCGGTGGTCACCAGACGGTAAATGCATTGCGCTTATAGCTGCACCGGATTCGAGGCGAGGTCCTTCCGCGGGCGCTTTGAACACGAAGCCGTGGAAGCAGCAGTGACTCTATGTAATGGACTACCGAGGCGCGCACAAGCACCGCTTAACACATGACCACGGATTCTTCGACGAAGATCCCAGCTGGTCGGCAGACGGACGAACGATTGCTTTCGTTCGGCGCAGCGTGTCGCCGCGATCAAACCGAAGTCTGTGGACCGTTCGGCCAGATGGCACATCGCTCGCGTTCATCCGCGACATCAGGGGTGAGGATGACTGATGTTCCGGCCAGCCGAGGCGAGCAGGTATGGGGGCAGACAGCCAGCCAAGTACGAAGCGCGTGCCATGCGCTGTCCAACTCCAGATCGGCTGATCTCGAGGGCGGCGCCTGTGCGGCACGTGATCACTTTCCTGACCGCAAGAGCGAGGCGATGTAGTGAAACGAACACGACTGCTCTGGACTGCCGGCCTGCTGGTGCTGTTCGCGTTGTTCGCTGCAGTCCGCCAGGTCCTGCGGCCCGCGCCCGAGCGCTGGCTGATGGCGCGCGCAACCGCAGTCGCGAACTCGGATCCGAAGTCCGGCAAGGTCATCTACGAATGGCCGTTCAATAACCCGTGGCTATCCGACCACGAGTTCCTGCTGACTGGGAGTTCCGACGGAGTGCCGGTCCTCCTTCGTCGTGACGTCCTGTCCGGGAAGGACATAGAGCTTCCGGAGCTGAGTCGCCTGGCAGCTCGATATCATGTCTGGCGGGATGGCGTGAAGATCTCACCAGACGGCCGGTTCGTCATCCTGCCCGTAGGCGATCATGTACAACTGGTTTGTCGCGCCGACGGAACCAGGGTCCAGACATGGCAAAGACCCGGGCATCTCGTCTGGTGCGGTGATAGCCGTCACGCCGTGGACTTCATCTTGAATCCCGAACCGCAGCCTAACACGAATGGTGAGTTCTATGACTATCGCAGAGCCAGGATTTACCGTGTCGACCGGAAACGCGCGGACCGGTCGGTCAGACTTGAGCCGAACTCCCTGCTGTTCTCCCACAAGATCGGCCGCGACGATGTCGACTACCTGACTTTGCCGTCACCGGATCGGTCCATAGTCGCGAGCGGAGTCTATCCGCCAAATGACTCGCGTACGGTACATGTAGAGGGGCTTCCGCCCTTCACAACCGTGGCAAACTACGATGTGTCGTTCGCCCGCCGGCAGGAGGCTCAGATTCTTGAGGCTGGCGTGTCGCCCCAGGGTACGAAAATAGCATGGAATGTTCTGACGACGGAACGATCGGCAGCAGAGCACTTTCTGCACCGCTTTCTCCCCTGGATCCGAGTTCACGACCATCTAAGAAGGGCATTGTGGATCACCGGCCTCGACGGACGAGGTCGTCGCCTTCTCGGAAGCATCGACATCGCGCCTGGCTCCGACCGCTACTTCGATCAGCCCCAGGAGATAGGCTGGCTTCCAGGCGGCAAGAAGATCAGTTTTGCGTATAAGAGGTCGCCCTATGTCGTGCCGGTGGACTGACGGTCGCACCCGACTGCGTAGTCCTACAACGATGCCTTGTACCTCGTGCCCGACCGCCGATGGCAATCCTGAACCCGAGAATCGACTGGGTCCATGGCATCGCCGATGTACGCCGTCTCCATCGCTTTGGAGTTCCCTTCCTGCAATAGGAGTCTGAATGAAACGCCTTCGCTTCTTCTTTATCGCTTCTCTTCTCTGCCATTGCCTGATCGCGCATGCAGACAATGTTGATGACTACATTAGAGTCCAGATGCGCAGACAGCACGTTCCGGGACTCTCCCTGGCGGTCGTGCGGGACGGCACGGTCATTAAGGCAAAGGGCTACGGGCTTGCAAACGTCGAGTTGGGTGTGCCTGCCACGGCGGATACTGTATATGAGATCGGTTCCATCACGAAGCAGTTTACGGCAACGGCGATTATGATGCTTGTCGAGGAGGGCAAGATCGGACTGGATGAGAAAATCCCCGCCTATCTCAGCGGATTGCCGGATGCCTGGAAAGAGGTGACCGTTCGGCAGCTGCTCACCCACACGTCCGGCATCAAGGGCTACACGAATGTGCCCGGGTTCGAGAAGCTGACGCTCGTGCCGGCAAGCAAGGAAGAGGTCATTAAAGTCGTCGCGGCAGCTCCGTTGGAGTTTCCTTCCGGCGACAGGTGGAACTACAGCAATACGGGCTACTTTCTGCTTGGAATGATTATCGAGAAAGCCAGCGGCAAATCCTATGCGGACTTCCTCAAGGATTGCATTTTCACTCCCTTGCAGATGACCTCCACTCAGGTCAACGACCTGCACACCATCATCGCGCACCGGGCGAGCGGTTACGAGTGGAAAGACAACATGCTGCGGAATGCGGACTTCATCAGCATGACGTGGCCCTTCGCGGCAGGCGGAATTGTCTCCACGGTTAAGGACCTGTCGAAGTGGGACGCCGCGCTCTACACAAATCGCCTCCTGAAGCCCGACAGTCTGAGTCAGATGTGGACACGGGTTCGCCTGAACAACGGGACGACCTCCGACTATGGTTTTGGATGGTTCTTGGATAAGGTGAAGGGGCATACGCACGTTTATCACAGCGGAGGCATCCCAGGCTTCACTTCCCACATCACCCGGTATCCCGATGATCAACTCACGGTAATTGTGCTCACCAACCAGATGGGCAACACGTCGCGAATCGGGGAGGCAGTCGCGGGACTGTATCTTCCTGCCGTCGCGCCAGTCACCTACAAACCTGTCGAGGACAAAGAGCCCCTGGTGACCGCGCAGATCAGGCGGATTATGGAGCAGTCGGCGGCCGGTGACCTGGACAAAGACCTCTTCACGCCCGATCTGTTTACGATCACGACCACGCAACTGAAACAGGGCATGCGGGAGGGCCTACGCAGGCTCGGGCCGGTTAAATCCGTCGTACTGGTGGAGCGTCAGGCCGTGGGTGCGAACCGCGAGTACCGTTATCGCGTGGAATATAAGGATGAGGTATTTCTGGCAAGCTGCACATTCAATAAAGAGGGCAAGATTGCGCAAATGTCCCTGCAGCCCGAATGACGTCGCCGCAACAGCAAAGGTCACCCCCCCCCGGATGTCCATCTCAATTCGGGTCGTCTCCTTCGCCAAACTTGCCCGAGCTATACTCTGCGGTACGTCGATACTCAATTCCGCCAAGGACCATCCGTGGCCCGGTCGGTGGGGAGTCCAAGTGCAACTTTTCGACTGTGCCCATCAATGTAACTGAGATATTGCTATCCTTCAAATCGACTCTGACACGGCCTCCGTCCATCTGCTGGCTGTTGTGCCGATAACTTGCAACACCGTCCTTGGCGATCAACAAGATCGTCTTCTCTGTAGCCTCCCATACACCGACATACTTCGCGGGCGGTGCAACCTTCGGCGCATTCTCCGCCGCCTCTAACTCGTACAGGCCGATCAGGAATAGGACACCGTATACGGTCGCATATGAGCCGACGAAAACAACCGGAATAATAGCGCATCCGCACGAGATAACCAGTGCCTTATGGCCTCTCCGAAGGGTTAGGCAGACTGCCTTCCTACGGCACACCAACCCAACCAAAAGGGCAAGAATAGCGATAGCAAGGACAGCGGGGCCAACGGCGATGAGCCGTTCTATTGTTAGGCCGCTCTGTTTGAAGGTGTTCACGTGCAATCGTTCCGGGGCTCCACTGTAAATATGAGAACGGTCGCCTCTGCACGTCCGCCATGACCGAGGCGATTATATTGGCAATGTGGCTCCAATTTGCTGAGACCCTCGTTGGGCCATACCCGATCTGCCCTAAGCGACTCGGTGGCGTTCGTCATCGCATTCTGAGCCGCTCTTAAGAGCTCGTGGGACGCCCTGGCCGGGTAGATCGAGCCGCGGAGCAATACCTCATGAGCGGAGAGGCCGTTCAATTGTCGATGGATTAGGAGCACGCACCATAGCGCTGCGAGATTCGTTACGGGACGGCGTGACATCGACACTCCGATGATAGCCATGATACCGAGAGTCGCATGATAAGTCGTAGGACTGTAAACTTCACGGAGAAACATCGATGCCTGCGATGGCAGGGAGTGACAGATCGTGCAGAGTATCCACAGGCTTCCCCACGAGGGCCACAGCATGAAGCCGCAAAATATGACAATTGATGCACTGCCCGACAACGAGCAGATGTTAAGGAACGCGTTTCGCAAGTAGGGTCGCCGCCCGCACAGCGGATGCATGATGGACGGACCAATTGTCACCTTTCTCTACTCCTCTGAAGGCTCACAGTCAGACTGAGCCGGTTGATGGTCTTCCGCTGCCTAGTCAGTTCGGCATCCTATATGAATCTCGATGTGTTAGTGCAAAGTTCTTTTCTTTACAAAGCAACGATGACACATCGTCGGTCTGGATGTCAAGTCGAAAGCCATTATACGCTGTGTGCGGTGTTCAAATGAGAGGTACCATACGTTGAGTGATACCTTTGCAGGCAGGAAACCGATGAACAAGAGGTCTTCGCTTATTACTGAAATCTCGCTGCTTCAGGACAAGCTGATCAGGTCGGAATACGACTCCAGCCTCTTCGAGGCATGGAATCTCCTGCTTGTAGAATGTGAGAGCCGGTTACGCTCCAGCGCTCTTTCCCCAAGCGAGTTTGAATTGGTAGTGCACATCGGCTGGAGTTTATCCACGCATGAGGGGAAACACGACGATGCACTGCGCTGGATAGGTCGATACTTCGCATATCCAGGCGTTCAGCCGCATGAGCGCGTTACGACCGTACCAATATGGTTTCTAGGTGTGAGCAGCCTGCTACATCTTGGCCAACACAGCGAAGCCCTCGCGAGGACCTACGAAATATGGGAAGCAACAACAAGGCCATCGTTTTTACGAGTTGTGTTAAGCCATATACGGATGACTTTCTTTTGGTATGTTGAACGGCAACCTTGTGAGCAGCGAGTTCCGCTCCAGATCGTAAGTATGCTGATCCACGCGATTCGATTGGAGTTACCGGAACAGCCAACGGACGCCCTTGTTCGCAATCCTACGTGCGGCCGGTTCGGCAAGTGGCACGCCACGCTAGTCCGTTAGTAAGGTCACCTCAGGAGTTAGTCTGTTCCGTTGTGCCGTCCGCCACCGTTCGTCCACACGTAACTACGAACCTTGGCCAACACACTGCTCACCGGGCGACTAAGTCGCTGCACGCATTCCAGCCATTCCCCTCTCTCCGTTTGCCAACCGAGCGACTGCGAACGATACAGCGGGTATGGCGCAACTTACTTACCTCACGCTTAGCCAGATGGCTGAAGCTCTACAGTCGAAGCTGATCTCTGCGGCGGAGCTCGTGCAGGCGCACATTCAACGCATCCATGACATCAACGATCGCCTTGGTGCGGTCTTCTACCTTGCCGAGGAGCAGGCGCTCCGGCAGGCTGTACTGTCCGACGAGGAGCGCGCTAATGGGACGGTCCGTGGTCCATTGCACGGGATACCGTTCACCGTCAAGGATTGGATCGAGGTCGCGGACGTGCCCTGCATCGCGGGCGACGAGCAGAACCGAAACCATGTGCCGGAACAGGATGCGACGGCGGTCGCCCGCTTGCGTGCAGCGGGCGGCGTTTTCCTCGCCAAGACAACCGTCTTCGCCGACTCGACCGTATACGGGAAGACGTTCAATCCGTACAATCTGGAATACAGTCCGGCCGGAAGCAGCAGTGGGGAGGCAGCGCTCATTGCGGCCGGCGGCTCTCCTCTCGGACTCGGCAGCGATTCCGGCGGGAGCATCCGGCAGCCGGCGCACAACTGCGGGATTGTTGGGCTCCGCCCTACGACCGGTCGAATTCCGCTAACGGGGCACCTGCCGCGCATCACCGCGATGGTAGATCCGCGCACGGTCATCGGGCCGATGGCGCGTACCGCCGAGGACGTCGCGCTGGTCTTGCCAATCCTCTCCGGCCCCGATTGGCGCGACGCCAGCGTGGTTCCGGCTTCGCTCGGCGACATGCGCGACGTGGCTTTGGCCGACTTGAGAGGCGTCTACTACACGCAGCATGCCGGGGCGAGTCCATCATCGGAGTGTGTTGATGCGGTCCATCATGCTGTCGAGGCGCTCACAGCGCGAGGAATACGCATGCGGGAGGCTCTGCCACCGCGCATCGAGGAGGCAGAAGCGATCACGAAGGATTACTGGTCTCGACCGGAGTCCGACTCCGCGGACGAGTGGCAGTCGGAAAGCAACTCCCCGCTGTCTGGCGATGCCGTGGAGCGGCATCTCTTCGAGTGGGATCGGTTCCGGCGCGGAATGATTGCCTTTATGGAGGACGTCGAGTTCATCGTGACGCCGGCCGCCGAACAGCCGGCGCGCCCGCACGGACAGGAGGGCGGCATCCCCTATACGCTTCCCTACAGTTTGACGGGCTATCCCTGCTGCGTTGTGCGGGCCTCAACGACAGCGGACGGCCTGCCCGTTGGAGTTCAGATCGTCGGGCGACCCTGGCGCGAGGATGTTACGCTGGCCGTATCGCTCGCACTGGAGAGGACGCTCGGCGGATGGCTCCCGCCGCCGATCTGAGCAGCGCGCCGTCACTTTGCTGTTCGCTTCCAGG
>JBBQVV010000245.1:0-10331 GCA_038211235.1 Chthonomonadales bacterium
ATGGAGACACGGCCCCTATCGAAGGAGAAGCGCTGGCGGGTCGTTCGTGTCGTCGAGAAAGCGAAATAGACCATGATCCAATCCTATACTCGCCTTAAGTGCGCTGATAATTCAGGCGCCCGCGAGATCATGTGTATACGAGTCATGAAAGGCTCGAGCGCGCGCTACGCCCACGTAGGCGATGTAATCATCGGAGTTGTGAAGTCGGCGACCCCCAACCAGCAGGTTAAGAAGAGCGAGGTTGTTCGGTGCGTCGTCGTTCGTACGAAGCACCCGATCCGCCGGCCGGACGGCTCTGTCCTTCGATTCGACGACAACGCAGCCGTGGTCATTCAGAAAAACAACGACGATCCGCGCGGCACGCGTATCTTCGGCCCGGTCGCTCGCGAGCTCCGCGAGCACGATTTCATGAAGATCGTATCGCTCGCGCCGGAGGTACTGTAATATGCCCAGACTGAAGCCAAGCGCTCCACGCGAGCCGATTAAGCTCAAAGTAAAGCAGGGCGACCTCGTCGAGGTCATCTCCGGCAAGGATAAGGGCAAGCGCGGAGAAGTCACCAAGGCGATGCCGAAAGAGAACAAGGTGATCGTGAAGGGCGCCAACATGATGGTTCGCCACACGAAGGACAAGCCCAACCGGAATGCCGGTGCGAATTCCGCGAACAACATAATCAAGGGCGGCCGAATTGAGAAAGAGGCGCCTCTATTCGCTGCGAAAGTGATGGTCGTCTGTCCGCAGTGCAAGCGTCCGACCCGCGTCGGCTATGACTACAAAGAGGGCGAAGAGAAGCTGTCGCGCCGCAAGTTCCGAAAGTGCAAGCACCCAGATTGCGGCAAGTCAATAGACGCCAAGGCTCAGTGATCGATCGTCAAAGAGCGGGCGGACGGGCGGATACGAATTGCCGCGCCGGTAATGATTATCACTTGACGATCGACGGTGGCCGTTTTGTCGGCATTTCGAGGGAGACGTTGCAACATGGCTCGGTTAAAAGAGCGCTACGCGAGCGAGGTCGTGCCCGCTCTGGTTAAACAGTTCAACTACAAGAACATCATGCAGGTGCCCAAGATCGACAAGATCGTGGTCAACATGGGTGTCGGCAAGGCCGGCCAGACCGGCGGAGACTCCAAGGAGTTGGACGGCGCAGTTCGTGACATGGCGGCGATCTCCGGCCAAAAGCCGATCATTACGCGAGCCAGGAAATCGATTGCCAATTTCAAGCTCCGCGAGGGAGCGCGCATCGGATGCAAAGTCACGCTTCGCGGCGAGCGGATGTACGAGTTCTACGATAGACTCGTGAACATTGCCCTGGCGCGTATCCGCGACTTTCAGGGTGTGTCGCCAAACTCGTTTGACGGGCGCGGGAACTACGCGCTTGGAATGAGGGAGCAGCTCACGTTCCCTGAGATCGACTACGACAAGATCGATAAGGTCCGCGGTATGGATGTAATCATCTGCACTACGGCGCGCTCCGACGAGGAGGCGCGTGGTCTGCTCAAAGCAATGGGCATGCCATTCAGAGCAAAGTAACGCAAGTTGGTCGCGTTCTGCTACTACGCGACTTGGAAGGAATTCATTGCCGCGCGGGGAAGTAAGCGCTACGCCTTTTGGGCGTCGGCGGCCGCCGGACAAACTGCATACCGCCGAACACTCCGCCTTTGCCGTCCATACGGACGACAACACGCATCACTGTGAAGAAGGGCCTTCCAGAGATCGGACTTATCGTTGCGACGTCACGTGCGCCGCGACGCTGTCAATAAAATGGCGAGGAGAGTTGCCAGCGATGAAAAACTACGGGATAAAGTCGATTCGCAACGTCGGCCTGTTCGGACACCAGGGCGTAGGGAAGACCTCGCTCGCGGACGCATTGCTATATGTTTCGGGGGCGATCGACCGTTTGGGCCGAACGGACGATGGTACAACGACTTGCGACTTCGATCCCGAGGAGCAAAAACGACGGATAAGCATCAATGTTGGGCTTGCGCCATGTGAGTGGCATGACACGAAGATTAACATAGTTGATGTGCCGGGATACCTCGACTTCCAGGGCGAAATCAAGAGTGCGCTGTGCGTCGTCGAGGCCGCCATTCTGGTGACGCCAGCGCAGGGCGAGCCGGAAGTGGGATTTGAGAGCGCATGGGACGAGGCGGCAGAGCAGAACTTGCCTCGCGCAGTGTACATAAATAAGATGGACCGCGAGAATGCCGACTTCGGGCATGTGGTTCAGGCGCTTCGTTCACGTTACGGCAACTGCATCGCGCCGATTCAGCTCCCAATCGGGTCCGCGGAGAGATTTGTCGGCGTGGTCGATCTCATTGAGATGAAGGCGTTCATCGGCAGCGGTAAGGACGTTGTTTGCTCGGAGATTCCAGCAGAGTGCCTCGATGAAGCGCGCACGTACCGCGAAATACTGGTCGAGTCCGCCGCGGAGGGCGACGACGAGCTGATTGAGAAGTTCCTGAATGGAGATACGCTGACGCACGATGAGGTTGTTCGTGGAATTCACGAGGGTATCGACGCGGGTAAGGTCGTGCCCGTCGTGTGCGGGTCAGCTACCAGGGATATCGGGATGACGGATCTTCTCGACATTATTGTTCATGAGTTTCCCAATCCGCTCGAGGTCGAACATATCCATGGAAAGCATCCGCAGACCGGAGCGGCCGTAAAGCTCGAGGCGTCGGATAGCGCCCCGCTCTCTGTCCTGGTATTTAAGACGATCGCCGATCCGTTCCTTGGAACGCTGAACTATTTCAGAGTGATGTCGGGCGTCCTTAAGAGCGGCGCCACCGTTCTGAACAGTTCACGAGGAAAAGAGGAGCGAATAGGCCAGGTCTACTATGCCCGTGGTAAGAACCAGGAGGCCGTCGGAGAGATACATGCAGGCGATATCGGGGCGACCGCGAAGCTGGCGGACACTCACACCGGCGACACGCTTTGCGATCCGGCCCGGCCCATCCTTCTGGACAGCATGATATTCACGTCGCCAATCTTCGAACAAGCGGTCGTCGCGAAATCGAAGGTCGATGAGGACAAGATGGGACCGGCGCTGCAGCGGGTAGCGAATTCGGATCCGACGTTCAAGTTTCATCGTGATCCCGAAACCGCACAGACGATCATTGCGGGCATGGGGGACACGCATCTTGCAATAGTTGTCGAGCGCCTCAAGAAGTTTGGCGCAAGCGTCGAGGTCGTTGACCGTAAGGTGCCCTATCGAGAGACGGTCACGAGCAAGGCGGAGGGCCAGGGAAGACATAAGAAGCAGACAGGCGGACGCGGCCAATTCGGCGATTGCTGGGTTCGAATCGAGCCGAATCGCGGAGCAGGATTTCAGTACGTCGACGCGATCGTGGGCGGCTCGATTCCGCGACAGTACATCCCGGCTGTCGAAAAAGGTATCCATCAAGCGATGTCGACCGGCATTCAGGCCGGTTATCCTGTCGTGGACGTTAAAGTAACCTGTTATGACGGATCGTACCACGACGTCGATTCTTCTGAAGCGGCATTCATCATGGCCGGAATCCAGGGCTTCAACAACGTGTCTGCAAAGGCGGGTCCCGTTCTTCTGGAGCCCATACTTGAAGTCGACGTCACGATGCCCGAAACCATGCTGGGCGACGTTATGAGCGACCTGACCGGCAAGCGAGGCCGCATCTCCGGCACCGAGGCGGCGGGCAAGGGGAAGACCCGTCTGAAGGCGACGGTACCGCAATCGGAAATGCTGCGCTATGCCATCGACCTGCGCTCGATCACGAGAGGCCGCGGAGCGTTTACGAGTAAGCTTTCCCACTATGAGGAAGTCCCAGCGCATATCGCGCAGGCGATCATCGCGAACCACAAGAAGGAGCGCGAGGCAGGCGAGCACTAGCCTGTGAGTTTCTTGAATTGAGTAGACGGGCTGGCAACTCGCGTTCGGTAATTGTAGCGACCAGGAAACTGGCCCGACTAGCGCCGTTCGCGGATTGTCTCCCCTACTCCCATGGAGGTCTTTTTGGCTAAACAGTGTTTGATTGAGAAAGCAAAGCGCAAGCCCAAGTTCGCGGTTCGCGCCTACACCAGATGCAACGTGTGCGGTCGTTCGCGGGGGGTCTTTCGCCGGTTTGGAATCTGCCGTATCTGTTTCCGCGAAATGGCGCACAATGGGTTGATCCCAGGCGTCACAAAGTCGAGCTGGTAGGAGACAAGAAATGGCATACACAACCGACCCTATCGCCGACCTCCTGACCCGCATCCGCAACGCGAATCGCGCAAATCACGACGGGCTAGAGATATCCAGCTCGAACCTGAAACTCGAGATATGCAGGATCCTGCATCGTGAGGGCTTTGTGAAGGGCTTCGACCTGGTCAAACAGGCGCCCCAGGACAAGATCAAGATCAGCCTCAAGTACGGCACAAAACGCGAAAAGGTGATCACCGACCTCAAGCGGATCAGCAAGCCAGGGCTGCGCGTCTACTGCAGTAAAGAGAACGTTCCGCGCGTTCTTCGCGGGCTTGGAATCGCAATACTCTCGACGTCACACGGTGTGATGACGGACCGCGAGGCACGAAAGCGCGGCGTCGGAGGCGAGATCCTCTGTTACGTCTGGTAGCCAGAGGCATCCGGGATACGGCGAACTCTCGGACTCATTGCAACCGTTCCGACCGGCGCCGACTGCCCATTGGAGAAACCGATGTCAAGAATTGGTAAGCGACCCATTCCGGTACCAGCGGGCGTCACTGTTACGCCCGAGGCGGACGGAACAGTGACCGTCAAGGGCCCCAAGGGAACCCTGGTTCGCCGGTTCAATCCGGATATCACCTATGCCATCAACAATGGCACACTGACCGTGGAGCGACCTAGCGATGCCAAGGAGCATCGATCGCTTCACGGCTTGACCCGGACACTCGTCTCGAATATGGTCGAGGGAGTTACGACCGGATACAGCCGACAGCTTGAGATCATTGGCGTGGGTTTTCGGGCGACGATGGCGGGCAAGACGCTACAGCTCAACGTCGGTTTTTCGCATTCGATCGAGGTGCTGCCGCGGGAAGGCATCGACTTCGCCGTTGCCAACGATCCTCAATCCCGCAATCCGATCGTCACCATAACGGGCATCGACAAGGAGCGAGTCGGACAGACGGCTGCCGAGATCCGCAAGCTGCGCAAGCCAGAGCCGTACAAAGGCAAGGGCATCCGGTATAAGGGCGAGGCTGTCCGCCGCAAGCAAGGAAAGGCGAGCGGCAAGGGCGGCAAGGGCAAGAAGTAGCGGTACGCTCCTCCCGGCCAGCGCTCACATGGGCTGTCGCGTGGGACCCGACCTGGTTGAATTGTGGTATAATACAACCTTGCGTGCCTGCGCTTCGCGGGCACGCAACATGGCGCGTTGGGTCGGAAATCCAACGCCTGGAAAACGAACCAAGATGCGAATCGAAGAAAAAGAGCGACTGCGCAAGAAGCGCCACCGCCGAGTGCGCGCGAAGGTGACCGGTACGGCGGGCCGGCCGAGACTAAACGTCTCTCGAAGTCTGCAGCACATTTATGCGCAGGTGATCGACGATGCCAGCGGGCATACGATAGCGCACGCTTCGACTGTCGATTCAGCGTTGCGCTCGACCCTGAAGACCGGCGGCAACATCGAGGCCGCCAAGGCCGTCGGGAAGCTGATCGCGGAGCGAAGCAGGGAGAAGGGCATTTCCGCCGTTGTTTTCGATCGCGGCGGCTACATGTATCACGGCCGCGTTCAGGCATTGGCAGACAGCGCTCGCGAGGCCGGGTTAGAGTTTTAGCGCGAATCCAGGCACGGTCAGTGCGGCAGAGTCGCCTCCACTGACGGCCTTTCCCTTGTAAGGAGCAACCGTTGGCGAAAATCGATCCCGATAAGCTCGATCTCCAGGAGCGCGTCGTACGAACAAACAAATGTCAGAAAACCACCAAGGGTGGCCGCACGATGAGCTGGAGCGCACTTGTCGTCGTAGGTGACGGCAAGGGCCACGTCGGAGCGGGTCTCGGCAAAGCTAGAGCCATACCCGATGCCATCCGCAAGGGCATGGAGGCTGCGAAAAAGAGCCTGATTTTCATTCCAATCGTCTCGGGGACGATACCGCACGAAGTGCTTCAGCATGAGGGCGCGGCGGAAATCCTGATCAAGCCGGCATCTGCAGGAACAGGGATCGTCGCCGGCAGCAGTATGCGGACCATTCTGGAACTTGCAGGCATTCACGATGTGCTGGGCAAATCGCTAGGCTCGGCCAACCCGGTCAATATCGCCTGGGCGACGATCAAGGCTCTAAAGCGATTGAAGCGCGTCAGTGACGTTGCGAGGCTCCGCTCGACCACCGTGGAGAGTCTCACCCCCTGGATGAAGCGGGCTGAGGAGGGTTCTCATGCCGGCCAGGCTTAGAATCACGCTGCGAAGAAGTCCTATCGGATACGAGCAGTCCCAGCGTGACACCGTCCGGTCGCTTGGGCTCAAGAAAATGCAGCAGACAGTTACACAAGTTGATACTCCGGTGATCCGTGGGATGATTCATAAGGTCCGCCACATGGTCGAGGTCGAAGCAGTTACGGAAGAGAAGAGCGAATAGAGATGGGCATCGGAATTCATAACCTCCAGCCGACCGTGGGGTCGACGCATCGCCGCAAACGCGTTGGACGCGGTATCGGCTCTGGTCATGGCAAGACGTCGACTCGTGGCCATAAGGGGATGAAGGCTCGCGGCCAGGTGAACCCAAATTTTGAAGGGGGTCAAACGCCGCTGCACCGGCGCCTTCCTCAGTTGCGCGGTCTGGCGAGCCGAAACCCGCGCGGATTTAAGCCGTATCATAAGACGGAGTATGCCCTCGTCAACCTTGAGGTTCTGGAGCAGCATTTCGACGCGGGAGCCGAGATCACCCCGGAACTGCTGATGGCACGCGGAATCCTGCGCAGCCTGTACGACGGAGTCAAGATACTTGGCAACGGAGAAGTAACCAAGAAGTTTACGGTCCGCGCCCACAAGTTCAGTAAGAACGCGCAGGAGAAGCTAGAGGCCGTGGGCGGCGCCGTGGAGTTGCTGGCGGCGGAGAGGCGTTAGAACTATGTTAGAGGCGCTGCAGCGAGCGCTATCCATACCTGAACTGAAAAAGCGCATCCTATTTGTCCTGATGATGTTCCTAATTTACGCCATCGGAGCGCACATTACGGTGCCCGGCGTAGATCACAACAAGTTGGATATGCTTTTTCGAAGCGGCAAGGGTGGCGTTTTAAACCTTGTCGACGTTTTCTCGGGCGGAGCGCTGAGGCGAATGTCGCTATTCGCCATGAGCATCGGACCATACATCAACGCCTCGATTATTATGCAGATGATGTCCCTCGCAGTACCGCAGCTGGAGGCCCTTTCCAAGGAGGGAGAGTCCGGTCGCAAGCAGATCGCGAAGTACACCCGATACCTGACAATCGTACTGGCGTTCGTTCAGTCTTACGGTTTTACCATGATATTCGAGCAGAGCCACATCGGAATCGATCCGCTGCAGCGGCTTGGAATATGTACGGCGCTTACAGCGGGCTCCCTGTTTCTGCTTTGGATGGGCGAGCAAGTCACTCAACACGGAGTCGGAAACGGCGTCTCGCTTGTCATATTCGCGGGTATCCTGCTCAGCCTGCCATATCAGTTCACCAGTATTATCGTCCAGGTCAAGACCGGGACGGCCTCATGGTTCAGCCTACTGCTGCTTGTCGTTCTGTTCATCGCGATGACCTACGCGGTTGTCTATATTACGCAGGGCACCCGCCGGATTCCAATTCAGCACACGAAGCGTGTGATCGGAATGCGACAGACTCAGGCCAGCGCGTCGTACCTGCCGATCAAGGTGAACATGGCCGGCGTCATCCCGATCATATTCGCGATTTCGCTCGTGCTGATGCCGACAACGATCATCAATGCGATTCCGGCTAACACCGCGTTCGTCGTATGGCTCAAAGAGAAGTCGATGTACCTGAACCCGGGAAACATCCCAAGCATCACGATTCCGTTGAGACCGCATCCGATCGCGTTTCCGTTCCCAATCGCGTTGGTCCTGTACTTCTTCCTGGTAATTGTGTTCACGTATTTCTATACGGCGATCGTTATGAATGTCCAGGAGATGGCGGATAACCTGAAGAAGTACGGAAATTACATTCCCGGCATTCGGCCCGGCAAGGCGACACTGGACTACCTCGAGAGAGTGGTTTCACGCATAACATTGGCTGGCGCAGTGTTCCTGGGCTTGATTGCCGTATCTCAGTACATTTTGCCAAATCTAACCGGGTTCTCCCAGAACTCGTTCCCCATCATCGGCGGCACATCTCTCTTAATCGTCGTTGGAGTGGCGATTGAGACCATGCAGGCGATCGAAGCGCAGCTCATCATGCGCAACTATGAAGGGTTCATTAAGAATAACGATAGGCGGACGTAGCACGCGACGGCGCGACGGGCGAGGCATCGCCCCGGAGACTCTGCCATGATACTCGTGCTGCTCGGGCCGCCTGGTGTCGGCAAAGGTACGCAAGGAGCGCGTGTCGCCGTACATTACGACATTCCCACCATCTCGACCGGCGTCATGTTTCGCGATGCGGTCGCCAGGGGAACGGAGCTGGGACGCACGATTCAAAGGTATAAGATCGATCGAGGTGAATTCGTTCCCGACGACGTTGTCGTAAGCGCGGTAAGAGCTCGGACGTGCGAGCCGGACTGCGCCAACGGATTCTCCCTGGATGGGTTTCCGCGAACGATCTCGCAAGCGGAGGCGCTCGAGGCGATGCTGGCCGACCAGGGCAGACGACTCAACGGTGTCCTGAACTTTCATGGTCCAATTGATGAAATTGTCGGCCGGTTCAGTGGGCGCAGGGTATGCCCGTTTGATGGGTCCACCTATCACATCACTAATCAGCCTCCGCAGCAGCCGGACATCTGCGACGTGTGCCATCGGCAGCTGATACGTCGACCGGACGACGAACCGGACGTGGTGGCGCTTCGGCTGCAGGTGTATAAATCGAAGACCGCTCCGCTTGAGGCTTACTACGCTAGTCACGGCCTGCTGTACAATATCGCAGCGACATCCGAGCCCGAGACAGTATTCGGGCAGGTTGTCAGCGCGATCGAGCGGATGCGACAGTAGCCCGGCCATCGAACAAGCGGAATGATTCAAATTAAGAACCGCGGCGAAATAACGAAGATGCGCGAGACCGGTCGGATGGTGCACCGCATCATCCACGAAACCGCCCGTGCAATCGAGCCAGGAATTACGACGGGAGAGCTCGAGGATATTGCCGTTTCACTACTTGCGGAGAGCGGTGGGTCGTCGCCGTGTCTGGGATATGAGCCACCGGGCCACCCACCCTATCCGGCATGGACCTGTATCTCCGTGAATGAAGAGATTGTGCACGGAGTTCCTGGACGCCGCAGAATCAAGGAAGGCGACCTTGTAACGGTCGATATCTGCGCCGAGTTGAACGGCTGGGTCGCGGACAGCGCGTGGACCTTCCCTGTGGGGAGGGTATCGCCTCTCGCGGAGCGGCTGCTCAGGATAACACAGGAGTCGCTCTATCGAGGAATCGCCCAGGCGCGTCACGGAGCGCGTACAGGCGACATTGGGTTTGCCGTTCAGCGCTACGCCGAGGCTCACGGATTCTCTGTAGTGCGTGAGCTCCAGGGACACGGAGTGGGTCGGTCCATGCACGAAGGGGAGCTGAGCATACCGAATCACGGATCGAGGGGCAGAGGCACCAAACTGGCAAGCGGTATGACGTTTGCGATCGAGCCGATGATCAACGCCGGCCGCCCGGACATCAAGAGTCGGCCCGATGGCTGGACGATCGTCACGGCGGATAACAGTCTTTCCGCGCACTTCGAACACACCATCGCGATCGCTCCCGGGGGAGCGGAGATCCTGACATGCGCCTGAGGCCGGTCCGGCGCACGCTAAAGAATAGGGCCGCCGCAAACGTGAGTGCTTGTTTGTACGATTACGAACGGAGAATGAATGCCACCACCCAGAAGACCAGGAGGGCCGCCGCGTCCCGGCGGACCGCAGCGGCGTGGCGGGGGACCACGTCCAGGCGGTGGACGCACGGGAGGCGCGCCGCGTCAGGCTCCCAAGCCCGTTGAGGACGAGTCGAGTACTAAGGAGGCAGGCATCGAGGTAGAGGGCGTCATTATGGAAGCCCTGCCCAACGCCATGTTCCGCGTCGAAATACCCGTCGGCGACAATAAGAAGAGCGTGCTCGCACACGTTTCGGGTAAAATGCGACAGAACTACATCCGTATTCTGCCTGGCGATCGCGTTCTCGTGGAGCTTTCGCCATACGATCTGGAGCGCGGACGGATTCGGTACCGTTACA
>JBBQVV010000246.1:0-10325 GCA_038211235.1 Chthonomonadales bacterium
ACAACGAGCTGGAGACCATACCGCGACTTCTGGAGAACGTTCGGGCAGTTGCCATCGACAAAGAGATATTGATCCTCGACGACGGCTCCTCGGATGGTACTCGGCAGCTGCTGGAATCTCAGGTCGAAGGCAAGTACCCGGACGTGCGAGTCTTTTACCACGCCACCAACCTGGGCAAAGGCGCATCTCTCAGGACCCTGATACCCCAGGCAGTCGGTGAGTTTTCCATCGTTCAAGATGGCGACCTGGAGTATGATCCTCAAGACTACCTGGCAATACTGGCGCCCATGCGGTGCCGCAATGCCGCCGTGGTCTATGGCTCCAGATTCACCCGTGGCTGGCCCAGGATGCGACTGGCCAACCGGATTGTGAACAGGCTGCTGGCCTGGATGGTACGCGTCCTATACGGTGCCTCCCTCACGGATGAAGCCACCTGCTACAAGGCATTTCGGACCAAACTGCTTCAGAGCATTCCGCTCACCTGCCGGCGATTCGAGTTCTGTCCGGAGATCACCGCCAAGGTCCTCCGGCGTGGACACCACATTGTTGAGGTTCCGATCGGATACTCGGCCCGCACGCTTGCCGAAGGCAAAAAGATCCGCTGGACAGACGGGGTTGAAGCGATCTGGACGTTGGTTAAGTACCGGTTCATTCGGTAGTCATGCTAGTTCCCAAACTAGCGCCGGCAAGGCGCTCGATTTATTCAGGAGGACTCCAATGTCGTATCAATCCGCCTACGATGGCGCTCGGCGCCGCTTTCTGCAGAAAACTATCGCGGGCATAACGCTCGCCGGTCTGCCTGGCTGGTATGCAAAGGATGCGATCGCAGCCGAACAAGACCACGATTCCGAGATGCCTCGAAAGATCGGGCCGAACGAACAGATTAACATAGCCGGAATCGGGCTGGGCGGAAGCAAAGGCGGCTTCCGTCAGGGATTCGGAGACACGCAAAACATTGGCAGCCGCCCCGGCGTCAAGCGCGTCGCCATCTGCGACGTGGATCGAACCCATCTCGAAGAAGCGGCGAACATATACGGCATCAAGGACCAGCGCAATCTGTACAAGGACTACCGAGAGCTGTTGCACCGGAAGGATGTCGATGCAGTCGTGATCGGAACGCCCGACCACTGGCACGCTCAGATCGCGATCGCCGCAATGAAGGCAGGCAAGGACGTCTACTGTGAGAAGCCGCTGACACTGACCATCGATGAGGGAAAACACCTTGTACGTGTCTGGAAGCAGACGGGGCGTATCTTCCAGACCGGCAGTCAGCAGCGCTCGGACGAGCGGTTTAGGCTGGCATGCGAGCTGGTTCGAAATGGCCGCCTGGGTAAGTTGAAACGGGTCTACGCAAACCTGCCCGGCGGACCGATCGGAGGTCCCTTCGAGGTCAAGCCCGTCCCATCTGACTTTGACTGGGACTTCTGGCAGGGACCAACCCCGGAGTCCGAGTATGTGACGGAAAAGACGCACGGGTCGTTTCGGCAGTGGCTCGAATACAGTGGGGGTATGATGACCGACTGGGGTGCGCATCACAACGACATCGCCCAGTGGGGTCTCGGCGCGGAGCGCTCCGGCCCGATCGCGGTCGAGGCAGTGGGCACTCGCAACTTTGGATACAACTGCTATAACGCGTTCCAGGAGTTCGCGGTAACCTACACCTATCCTGGTGACATCAACCTGATCAGCAGCAGCAAAGGCGAAAACGGCGTGCAGTTCGAGGGCGAAAACGGCTGGATTTTTGTCAGTCGCGAAACGATCCGGGCGAGCGATCCGCGCCTTCTCGAAGACCCGTTACCGCCCAATGCGACGCGCCTCTATATGTCGAACGATCACCACGGCAACTTCGTGGATTGCGTTCGCAGTCGCAAGCGGCAGCCTATCTGCGATGCCGAAATTGGATACAGGTCAGTATCGGTCTGCCATATCGGCAACATCTGCCTACGCGAAGGCGGCCGCAAACTCCATTGGGACCCTGCCAAGGAGGAGTTCATAGACGACAAGGTCGCGAACAGCTACCTGAGCCGGCCGCGCCGGGCGCCGTGGAGATTGGGCTGACGCGCGTCAGCGACAAGCAGGAGCAGGCGGTCGGACTTCGCCGGCAGAGCGCCTGACGTGGCTAGAATACTGTCCGCGATACACAGCGCCATCTGCGTGTCGTCCGTCCATGCGCCCGTGGCGAGCTTCTGCCAGCCGCCACAGGCCATCTCGGTCACAAAGTCTTTCGGCGAGTACGAAGGCTGGAACTCCATCCGGGCGCCCATGGCGTCGCCGATTGCGAGACCGAGTAGTGTGTCGCGAAATCGATCTCACGTGGTAAATGGCGCTTCGGCACGAACCCCCGGAGGCACGATATCGCTGCCGCGCAGTATCTCGTCTGAAACATCCAAAGGCGTCACCTAAGCCGGCTGCAGGCCCAGAAACTCCTTCATTACCTGAATCAGCTTCTTCCGATCATCGGGATCCGCCATTTGAAGTCCGTAGTGGTTGATATATAGAACCTGCTGATTTACCCACTCGCCATAACAGGCAGGACATACCTTTTCCAGCAACGTCGTGCCGAGCTGGCCGCCCATTGGTGGCTCCGCCAGCGGCTCGCTACTTTTGCCGCACCGTACACATGTGATCGCCACCCTGTTAACCTCCCTGCCAGTTCCCCGACTCGCCAATCCGCGAACAACAGCCATTTGGGGCGTTTTCTTCCGCTCCATCTCGTCCGGAACCGCTAAAGCATAGTTTACCGCCGTCTCACCAAAGTATGACACGCGGCAACAGGATTCGTTATGGCGGAGATCGAAGATGAGACAAGCCTGAGAATTCCAACTCTACCAAAGGTCATTCCAATGCAAGATCCACTCTATGCTCGTCTGGCCAGACTCCTTGTCGAGCATTCGACTTCCGTGCGCCCCGGTGACAATGTTCTTATCGAAGCCTTCGATGCTCCGGCCGACTTCACCGTCGAGTTAATTCGTATGGTGGCCGATCACGGTGGACGCCCGATCGTCAGCACCTACCAGGGACAAGTGCTTGCGGCGCTCTACTCTTCCGCTTCGGAGGAGCAGATGAGGCTTATCGGCGAAGTTGAGCGGAGACGAATGGAAGGCGTTCAGTGCTACATCGGGGTGCGAGGCTCGTACAACATCAGCGAAATGAGCGCGGTACCCAAGGAGAAAATGGCACTGTACGAAAAGTACTGGTGGCGCCACGTTCACAGTGAAGTGCGAGTTCCGAAGACACGTTGGGTCGTGCTAAGGTGGCCCACTCCCAGCATGGCGCAGGCGGCTGGAATGGGCACCGAGGAGTTTGAAGACTTCTATTTTCGTGTCTGCACGGAGGTCGACTACAAGCGAATGGGCGCGGCCCTTGAACCACTTCGCGAGCTGATGGACGCCACGGATCGCGTCCGCATCACAGGACCCGGTACGGAACTGACGTTCTCGAAGAAGAATATCGCGACTATTCCTTGCGGTGGCCAGCGCAATATTCCTGACGGCGAGATATTTACGTGCCCGATCCGTGACTCCGTGAACGGCGTCATTCAGTACAACTGTGAAACGATCTACCGCGGGACGGTATTCAGCAACATAAGGCTTGTGTTCGAAAATGGCAAGGTCGTGGAGGCAACCGGCAGCGATACCGAACAGCTGAATGCCATTCTCGACGCGGACGAGGGAGCGGGTTATATCGGCGAATGGTCCATCGCGGTCAATCCTCACATACTCAGGCCGATGAAGGACATCCTGTTCGACGAGAAGATCGCAGGCAGCTTTCATCTAACTCCGGGCCAGGCCTATGAAGAGGCTGACAACGGCAACCGGTCGCAGGTGCACTGGGATATGGTCTGCATTCAGCGTCCGGAATATGGCGGCGGCGAGATCATCTTCGACGACCAGCTGATCCGCAAAGACGGGCTGTTCGTTCCCGAGAGTCTGCGCGCGCTGAATCCGGACGCTCTTGGAGGCTCCTCCTGACGTTTGGGCGGCCGACGTATTACGGATGCTCGCAGCGCAGCAGTCCGTAAATGACGCTATCAGTCAGTGCCTGCCAGCTCGCCTCGATCATGTTCGTTGATACTCCGACGGTGCTCCATTCGCTCGTGCCGTCGGAAGATACAATGGTCACTCGTACGCTGGCGGCTGTCCCCTCCCGTGTGTTCACGACGCGAACCTTGAAGTCGGTGAGCTTGATCCGCGCCAATTCTGGATAGAACTCGATCAGCGCCTTACGGAGAGCGCCGTCCAGCGCGTGAACCGGGCCATCCCCCTCCGCGACAGTCAATCGCTCCTCGCCGTGCACCTCGATCTTGAGCGTCGCTTCCGTGATCGGCTCTTCGCTTTCGCCGCGTCGTTCAACAATGCACCGGAAGCCCTTGAGCTCGAACAGCGTGCGCGACCGCCCCAGTGAGCGCATCATCAACAGCTCGAACGAACCCTCCGCGCCCTCGTAGCTGTAGCCCTCGTGCTCGCGCTCGGTCACCGCCTTCAACAGCTTGCGAGCTTCCGGCGACTTCCGGTGAAGATCCACGCCAAACTCGGCCGCCTTCGCCGCGATGCTGCTGCCGCCTGCGAGCTCCGAAACGAGCAGGCGGCGCGAATTCCCGACAAGCACCGGATCTATATGCTCATAGCTTGCCCCTTTCAGAACTGCGTCCGCGTGGACGCCGCCCTTGTGGGCAAACGCACTCCTGCCGACATAGGCGCGGCGAGTATCGGGAGCAATATTCGCGATCTCATCAACATACTGCGATAGGCCCGTGAGGTGCTCGAGCGAATCTTGCAGGACGCAGTCGTAACTCATCTTCAACCGCAGAGACGCCACGACGGCTACCAGGTTACAGTTTCCGCACCGCTCACCGTAACCGTTCACGGTCCCCTGGACATGCATCACGCCCTCGCTGATGGCGGCAAGTGCGTTTGCTACGGCGCATTCCGAATCGTTGTGGGAGTGGATGCCGATGAGAGCGCCGGGCAGTTCCGATCGGACCGACCTGACGATCGAGGCCAGTTCTTGCGGCAGCGTCCCGCCATTTGTATCGCACAGCACGAGTCGCTCCGCGCCGCCGTCCAGTGCGGAGTTGAGGCAGCGCATCGCATAGGACGCATCAAGCTTGTATCCGTCGAAGAAGTGCTCCGCATCGTACACGACGGACTCTGCATGCCGCTTGAGGAATGCCACGCTATCGTTGATCATGCGGAGGTTCTCTTCTAGGGACGTTTTCAGTGCATGTCGAATGTGCTGCTCCCACGTCTTGCCGAAGATTGTGATAACGGGAGTATTGGCGCGAAGTAGCGCCGCCAGCTGCGGGTCATTTTCCGCGGCGACGTCCGCGCGGCGCGTACTGCCGAATGAGGCCAGACGGGCGTTCCTGAGCTTGATCGATTTCATGCGTTCGAAGAACGCTTCGTCCTTTGGGTTGGAACCCGGCCAGCCGCCCTCGATGTAGTCCATTCCGAACTCATCTAGCCGCCGCGCGATACGCACCTTATCCTCGACGCTAAGCGTGATTCCCTCGCCCTGCGAGCCGTCGCGCAGCGTCGTGTCGTAGATCTCTATTCGCCTGAGCGGCGCGACGGTCGTGCTCACGGGTGCGGTCCTTTCCTGGCAGGTGTCCGCTCAGCATAATGCGGCTTACGATTATACCCTACACAAAAACACAGCCCGCCCAAACTGACCGGGCGGGCTGCTGCACTTTAATCCGGGGTCAGGACCGAACGACTCGGACGGTTTCACCGGTGGCGGCGGAGTTCCAGGCCGCCTCCGTCCACTCAATTACTCTCAAGCCCCACTTGGCCGGGCAGCCGACCTCTTCCTTACCCAGAATTGCAGCGATGAAGTTGTCGTCCGGGTTTCCTCCCGTGGGCATTTCGTCGGCGTCGGGCACTCGACGCTTGCCCGACGCGTCGCTAACCTCGAGCCTGCCCTGCCGCATATAGAATGCGCCCTTTTCGCACCATATCGTTATGTCCTCATACCAGCTCGGACCGTTTCCAACCACCGATACGCTGCCCTGTGCGCCGCCCTCGAACTCAATTGTAAGCGCCGAATTGATGTCGACCCGAGCGCCAAGATTGTCGATGAATGCGCAGCAACGCTTTACGGAGAGCCCCGTCGCAAAAAGCAGCACGGCCAGCATGTGCGAGCCTGAATCGTTGAGCTGCCCGCCGCCGCTTAGCGCCGGATCGTGACGCCAAGTCCCGGCTACCGCGCGCAGCCACTCCTGACCCTGAAGTCCCTGAACAAACTGGACAGCGCCATACTCTCCGGATTCGATCTTATCCCGAATGTAGAGGAATTCCGGCTGGTAGTGGCGCTGGTAGTTCAAAACAAAGACTTTCCCGGTTGCATCGATCTTCTTGAGCACGTCGTGAGCGTTTGCCACCGTGCATACCATCGGCTTTTCAGAGAGGACGTGGAGGCCCCTGTCAAGACACTCCATTGTCTGTTCGTAGTGCGTGGTGTGAGGCGTGCAGATCTCCACGGCATCCAGATTGCCGGCGGAAATCATGGCGCGGAAGTCCGCAAACTGCGCTGCTCCCTTGACTGCCGGATTCCGCTCCACCGTTTTGGCCAGCGCCTCGGGTCTGATATCGCACAAACCGGTGATTTCGGCGTCCGGATTCGCCAGTAGACGTTTGATATGTCCCTGCGCGATTCCACCGGTTCCTATGATTCCAACGCGTACTTTTGCCATGAGTGCATTCGCTCCCCTCATTAGTTGCTGCATGCTCACTCCGACACCGCCACCGGAAATTCCTGCTTGAAATTCCGGTTCGCGCGGATGTTGCTTAGTCGATCTTGAAGTCGTATGGGCAGGTTATCCGATCAACCACGGCGAATGAGCGCGGCATGTGATCGCGATTCCTGCCCGGGCGTGGACGTAATCGATACGCCGGTTTCGATTCCGCCTCGGACCCACTGGGGTTAGAGCCTATTTGTGAATCGATCTGAGCCTACCCGGCCCGCGGATAACGCAGTCCAGGTATGAGGAGTTGACATGCCTACGCGCCCGCGTATCCTGATTATCGAGTGCATGCAGGAGATATCCTCGTTCAACCCGGTGCCTTCCGAGTATGCTAACTTCCGGATCGACCGCGGTGAGGAGATGCTTGCTCAGGCAGGGCTCAATACCGCGGTCGGCGGAGCGCTGAGCGTACTGGATCACGCCGGAATGAAACCGGTTTTTGCGGTTTCTGCTCGGGCAGGCTCCGCCGGACTACTCTCCTCCGCGGGCTGGTCCCAATTGTCCGCCGAAATACTCGATGCCGTGCGTGCGTCGGCAAGTTCAGGAGTTGAGGGCGTCTATTTCTCACTGCATGGTGCCATGGGCGCGGAGGGCGAACTCGATCCGGAAGGCTATCTGCTTTCCGAAACACGTCGCATGATCGGCGAAAAGACGCCGATGGTGATTTCGTTGGATCTTCACGGGATTCTCACCGATCGCATGCTGCGACAAGTCGACGGGTTTGCGATCTATCACACCTATCCCCACGTCGATTTTGCCGATACAGGTCGCCGCGCCGCGGAGTTTCTGGTACGGATACTGAAGGAAGACCTCCAGCCTACCATAGCACGCGTCATTATTCCGGCGCTCGTACGCGGTGACGAGCTGATTACGAAGACAGGCTGCTATGGCGACCTCATCCGGGAGGCGCAGCGCATCGAGCGAGACGGCACCGCGGTCGCCGCTGGCGTCATGATAGGAAACCCGTTCACCGATGTTCCTGAGCTTTGCTGCCAGGTCCTCGTCGCTACGGACCGCCAGGAAGCGACAGCGACCGCCGAAGCCGTCCGCCTTGCGGAAGAGTTCTGGCCCATGAGACATCGTATGCAGGGCAAGTTCATATCGCTGCAGCGGGCGATAGCCCAGGCCCAGACGATCAAGGGGCCGGTGATCTTCACGGACGCAGCGGACGCGACCTCTTCCGGGGCGACCGGCGATTCGAACGTAATTCTGAAAGGTCTGCACGGGAGCGGCTACTCAAAGCGCGTTCTCGCTCAGGTGGTCGATCCTGCCACGGCCGCTGCTGCCCATCAGGCTGGCGTTGGAGCAACGATCGAGGCGATGCTCGGAGGAGGACTGGACACGGAGAGGTTCTCGCCCATGGCCGTCACGGCGCAGGTTCGGTTGCTTTCAGACGGCCGTGCCCGTCTGGAAACGATGAGGGCAGGTCTCGATGCCGGGCCCACGGCGGTCCTGACCTTCGAGAACTTCACCGTCGTCGTATTCAGCAGAACGATTAGCCTGTTTGACAGAGCGATGTACTACTCTAACGGCCTGAACCCGCGCAATTTTGACCTTACGGTAGTCAAATCTCCACATACGGAGTACCACATGTACGATGAATGGGTCGAGAAGAACTTCAACGTCGATGTCCCGGGCTCGACATCCGCGAATCTGCCGACGCTGGGCCACACCGTCTGTGCGCGCCCCATCTTCCCTCTCGACGACGGCGTCGCGTTTACGCCTCAGGCGTCGATCTATTCGCGGAAGACAGACCGGCAACTTTAGATTGCAGAGATCGATCTCATATTACCGCGTCGTCACGATAAATCGAGCGATTCCTTATACCGCGTCCTCGGATCTTGCCTCCCCAGTGTTCGTCATCAGCTCGCGAGCGCGCTCAAGATCCTCTGGCGTGTCTACGCCAACCGGTGCATTCGCTACACGTGCCATTCTAATGTGATAGCCGTGTTCTATCGCCCGAAGCTGCTCGAGAGATTCCGTCATCTCAAGCGGAGTGGGCGGTAGGTTGGCAAACATACCGAGAAAGTGGCGACGGTAGGCATAGAGCCCGATGTGCTGGTAGACCGTTGTGCCGTCCGGGCGCCGAGGGAACGGAATGCGCGTGCGGGAGAAGTAGAGCGCGTTCCCGTTTTGCGCGATTACGACTTTTACGCATGCTGGATTATCCAGCTCCTCGTATGGACAGGGGCACATGATACTTGCCATAGGAAGGTCAGGATTCGCCTGAAGCAGGTGCACAGCCGCGGATATGCTTGTGGGATCCAGCAAGGGCTCATCCCCTTGCACATTGACAACGATATCTCTATCGCGCAGATTGAGCAGCGTAGCGGCCTCGGCCACGCGGTCGGTTCCGGTCCGGTGGCTGACCAGCGTACGTACCGCTCTGCCGCCAAACGCCTCCACGGCCCGGACAATTTCATCGTCCGGCGTTGCGATCGCGACATCGGTGATTTCCGGTGTCTGGCGCGCGCGCTCCCATACATGCCGGATCATTGGCCACCCGAGGATATCCGCGAGGGGTTTGTTCGGCAGGCGAGTCGAAGCTAGCCTGGCGGGGATGACAGCCACCACGTGCGGCGCCTCGATCACGGATGCCATCTTGTCAACCACTCTTTCATTCTGCTCCGGAGATCGGAAAAACAACGGATTTGACCACTTACTCGACTGCTTCTCATTGTACCCGGTTGGCACGTTCCGGCGCTGGATTTCCGACTGACTGGCCCTCTGTGACGATCCGCCCCGCGCCGAACGTATTATAACGGTACGCCATTCAACAACGTGCTGCTCGTCTCGATCCGATGGGAGGCTTAAGGTCACATGATTAGCGTTCTCCGCGCGGCAGCAGCGATTCTGTCAGCGCTGCTTTTGGCCGTTGTAATGCACGCCCAGCCTGGCACACCACGAATCTTGAAAGTTTCGCCATCGGTTCCGAAATCCGTTCAGGCCGGCAAGACGTTTACCGTTGAGATGGCTGTTACGGTCGATGCGCCCTACCACATTCAGGGCAATCCCGCCAAAGAGGGCTACATCGCCACCGAGATGGAGGTGGGCGCCGTCAAAGGATTCAAGGTCGAGAGAGTCGTCTATCCAAAACCGACGAAGACCAGCTTCAGTGGGGAGACCCTGCCCATATATTCTGGCAGGTTGCGTATCCGGGCAGACGTTATGGCTGACAGGGATATAAGGCCCGGCCGATACACGCTGCCGATAACCCTTAAGTTTCAGGGCTGCGACGACCAGAAATGCTTCCCGCCCACGACGATTACCGCAAGGGCCCAGGTTGCCGTAAGGAAGGGGGCGAGATAAGTATGAGTTGCGTCCGCGGCCTAGCCCGGCTTATTCACGAACTGCTCGGGATGAAAAAGGTAGCGTCGAGGCTCCGTGCCCGTCATAGATCGTCCAGGCTCCTGTGGATTGCAGTTTTCATTTGCGCTGCCGACACGGTACATGCAGATCCTCAGAGCGCGAAGTGGCACGCCGCACTCCAGCCGGCCACGGTTCGGATCGGTGAGCATGCTCAGGTCGTTCTTACGGCGAGCGTCGACGAGCCGTACCATCTCTACTCGCTGAAGGTAGTCCC
>JBBQVV010000247.1:0-10285 GCA_038211235.1 Chthonomonadales bacterium
TCAGCAGGGTCATATCCGTACATGGCGCCAGCTCTAACCTCATGAAGGAGTTTCAAGGAGCCGGTACCGTCCGTCTGGCGCGCGCCCCGTTGGCGCTCGGCGATTTCACGCATGGCAGTCAACGCCGCTTCATTTGGAGTAGATTCGCCGCCCGTTTCGGCATCGACCCGACTCAAGATGATAGGGACCTCTTCGCCGGGCCGCAAGCCCAACGATCCAGCCTCCTCCGGCAGCTCGAGCAGCCGTTCATCCTTAACCCGTGCCTTGTAGTGAGCAATTGGCATGTCTACTTAATCCTCCGACGTCCACATTGATATTATAGCATGACGGCCAAATGCGGCTCGACGAACGGTTCCGGCCGCAACGGCGTCCATGGCCAAAGGACATGTGCGGTTCGACTGGAGAAACGCGTGATTTGCCGTGCCAACGTCGCCGGCGCGGAATCGTAATACTCCGGATGGACAAGCTCCCGCACGATATCGACGTGATGATGGCGCGCATCGAAGCCGCCGGAGAACCATTCGCGAAGGCGGCGCTGTTCGAGCTCCGAGACCTCGGTTTCTCCACACCGTTCGAACAGCTCGTGGCATGTATCATCTCTATCCGGACGGTGGACGAGGTCATGCTCGTCACCGCGCAGAAGCTATTTCAGCGCGCAAGGACTCCTGACGAGATCGCGGCGCTTGACATCGATACCCTGGATGGCCTCATTCACGCGTCGGCGTTCCATCGCTCCAAGGCGGCTCAGATTCTGGAGATCGCGACCAGTGTCGCAGAGGAGTTCGGAGGCAGGCTGCCGTGCGACTTCGACGCTCTCACTGCATTTGCCGGCGTCGGCCCGAAATGCGCGAATCTGGTTCTCGGCATCGCTTGCGGGCAGCCGAACATCGGCGTCGATATCCACGTCCATCGCGTTACGAATCGCTGGGGCTATGTGTCTGCGACCACACCGGAAATGACCATGGCAGCCCTCCTCCAGAAGCTGCCGAAGCGCTACTGGGTGGAGATCAATCGCCTCGTCGTTCCGTTCGGAAAGCATATCCGTACCGGCAAGCTCTCGAAGAGCACTACTTGTCCCGTGCTCCAGTACTGCCGGCAGGTGGGAGTGACGGCGCATCTGTGAACGAGGACATCTCCGCAGACTGAAGCGCCTGGAGAACGATGTAGTGCATAATGAGATACGGAGGGCCAAGACATGCAGCCAGCGCTAAAGGTTAAGACGACCGTCCTACCCGGGCATCGAATTGAGTTGTCCGCACCTCAACTTCCTGAGGGCGAGGAGGTCGAAGTGTTTATCACGCTACCGGAACTAGCCAACGGCACGTCGGAGTCGATCCCAACGCAAGGCGTATGGGATTTTATACAATCGCTTCCGCCCGGTCCACGTTCCGCGGACAGTTGGGAGGAGATCGAGCGTAGATTCCGAGAGGAACGCGACTCGTGGGATCGCTGAACCTGCCGATTTCCGGAACTGTGTACGTCGACGCACAAATCGCAATATACACCGTAGAGAGATTCCCGAAGTACGCATCGCCGATCAGAACACTCTGGACGGCAGCCCAGGCAGGAACCATCACCGTCGTCAGCAGCGACCTGACACTGATGGAGACACTCGTTCTGCCGCTGCGCAATAGTGACTTGGCACTCGCGAGCGACTTTGAAACCCTCTGGAAGCAATCCAACTCATTATTGGTGCCCGTCACACAGGTTGTCCTTCGCAAAGCTGCCCAATTACGTACGGCAATTCCGGCGCTTAGTACGCCGGACGCTATTCATGCGGCCACCGCCATGCTTCACGGATCTACCCTCTTTATTACCAATGATGTTGGTTTCCGGCGTATTCCGGGACTTGGTTGTACGATTCTAGATGATGTCGTCGCAGCTTGAGAAATCGATAACAGCCCTCTACCAAAAGCTGCCGAAGTGCTATTGGGTTGAGATCAATCGCTTGCTCGTTCCATTCGGAAAGCACATCGGCACCGGCAAGCTTCCCAAATGCTCCACCTGCCCAGTGCTGGAGTTCTGTCGGCAAGTCGGAGTGACGGCACACCGGTGACTGCGAAAGCGAGCAGCTCCTGCGCCGGCCGGTGAGTAACAAGATATTGGAAAACGTGGCTCAACGTCCAAACCTACTCAAGGATTCTCATGCGCTGGAGCGCTCCGAGATCGTGGCCAACTCTGCGATGAACCGCGGCCGTGGAATTGCAGGGCCGAACAGCTATGCAAAGGATCTGGGATTTCAGTGCGTCGCCTTCCTGCTGGAGCAGCTCAATGGCAAAGGCAGTGCTGCGTGGCTGGATCTCTGCTGCGGGTCGGGGAGAGCGTTGATTCAGGCAGCGCAGGCACTTCACCAGATAGCGCCCGGTCGGTACGAAGTTACTGGGGTAGACCTGGTGCCGATGTTTGACGAGGTCCCATCCGGGCTGCCGGGCTTAACGCTGATGGAACGCTCCCTGGGGCAGTGGAAGCCGGACCGAGCCTACGACCTGATAACGTGCGTTCACGGCCTTCACTATATCGGTGATAAGCTCGGCGCGCTCTGCAGCGTCGCCGGCTGGCTCACTATGGAAGGTGAACTGCTTGCCCATCTCGACATGGCAAATCTCAGGCTTACTGGCGATGAGACAAGTCGGCACGCATGGATTTCGGTCCTGCGGCGCGCGGGCTTCACGTACTCGTCCGGCAGGCGGCTGGTTCGCCTCGACGGTTTCCGGGAGATCGTCCTGCCCTACCTGTATCTCGGCGCAGACGATACGGCCGGACCGAACAGCACCGGGCAACCGGCGGTGGACTCCTGGTACGCAGTCCGGCAGGGCTGAACCGCGAAAAGGATCACGTATACAACCATCGGGGGAAGCATGACGGGCAGGAGCCAATCGAAACCAGAAGCCACAACGAGGTTACAACGCTCCAGTGGCTGAACAGCGCCAGATACGCCCATCCCTGCGGCCACGATAGCGTGCCGGCCGGAAAGAACAACAGCGCCGCCATGAACACGGCGTAGACGGCGGACTGCACGAGCACCTTGACGACCGTGTCGGAAACTCAACAGTAGGTGTGTCCCGCGATCGGCGCGGTGAGAGGGCCGTCTGTCACTCTGCCGGCGCGTTCCGTTCGAGGAAGAAACGCTGCCAATCGTCCAGCGAATCTCGCAGTCCTTGCTCATCCCAAATCGCGCTGACATCGATCCAGAAACCTGGAAGAACGACGCTCCAGAAGCGTCCGTCTACATCGATTCGCGCCGGGCGGTACGCGCCGTCTCTCAGGACATAGAATTCGGCAATGCGCAGTTCCGTATCGATGATCCAGTATTCCGAAACCCCGGCGGCCGCATATTCATCGAACTTCTCAGCCCGATCACGTTCCCGACTCTCCGGACTGACGATCTCAACTGCAAGGTCCGCAGGACCGTCGAGGTAGGTATTACGTAAGTGCTGCTGGTTCTCGGTTGATACAATGAGGAGATCCGGCTCACGTCCTGATGGCCGCAATGTGAGCCTCATGAGAAATGGCGACACCAGAACCGTTCCGAGATCATTCTTGCTTACAAAAAGATCAAGAATTGCTAACAGTATTTTGCACAGGAGCTGATGGGCGAGCGATGCGGGCATTCGGTAATCGATCCGTCCGTCGACCCACTCCGCGCGACGGTCATCATCGGGTCGCGTGAGGAACGACTCGAACGAAACGCGCAGGTCTGCGGCCTCTGTGATTGCCGACGCCATTCGATCTGTCCTCCGACAATTCTCAGCCTCTTCGCGGCTGTCGAGCAAGATTATACCATGGCGGCTGGGGTCAGGGTCCGGACGTGCCAGGAAGTGAGGACTACCGCCTCATGGCACGTAATTCGGCAAGCGCATCTATAATGGAATGCTCCGTACGCGCTCACGTGTTCCGCATTCGACTCCTGCCTCGAGGTCGCGGTGACGGCGCATCGGTGGACACAGCGCCCACTTCCAGATTCGTCTCACGCCGGAGCGGCCGCTACTTCGTCAACCGAGAGGATAGTGCACAATAGAAATGGTTCCCTAATCACTGGACTTTAGCCACGCCCGATCGCTTTGTCGTACCGGCGGTTGTCGTATTGGCAGTATGTAATCGCACAGCGTGAATGGGGCGACACGCCATTTGGGATCGAATCGGAGTGACGAAACTCTACTCTTCCCAGGTGATGCAATGTCTGTCCCATCTGAGACCATTATACAACTGCTTTTGGCCCTCCGTATAGCGACCACGGCTCCGACGTTTGAGACGACACTCTGGAGCGGCGGCGCGCACGCAAGGTGATCTACAAGAGCATTTTCCGCGATGCGGTGCGCTCTACGGTGGCGCCCGTGACGCTCAGCTAAGGCATCCGGTGGGTCTGCTTGTGCGCGCTGGTCGATGTGCCGTGGAGCAGCCGGCCGTGGGCTCTGCCGTTCATGCTCGTGCCGGCTCTCTCGGAGAGGCGATGTAAGCAACTGGGCAAGGGGTATCGGAGCCCTAGCCAGTGGGCAATCGCGATGCTTGCGCGAGTCAGGCGCTGGTATCCCGATCTAGCTTTTACTAGGCCTGCCCGGCTTCACCACGTAAAATCGTCCGCCCCCGCGCCACGCGAGATCGTATACCTTGCGATGTAGCGCACTCATCACGTGAATCGTTCTGCCGTAGCGCGGGAGCACGTAGTCCCACTTTGGATTATAGCGGACCGGGAAGATGCCACGGGTGACCTTGCGTAGTCTCCTGCGCTCGTAGCGGTAGAAATCGAGATACGGCTCGAATACTTCGCGATCGTAATCTCCAATGGCAACCACGTAGGATCCGTTGGGGCACCTAAAGAGACACACGGTCATGCTCTGCTGCGCACCGTCGCCACTGACTTCCATATAGCCGTTCCTTACATCAATGAGCGCCTTGACCTTGTGCGCCCAGCGGAGTCGCTCGCTCGCGGAATGGTGTGGCGGAGTACATTCCACGATGTCGCCGAGCGCGCAGGTCCCGCGTCGAAGTTGACTTTGTTGCGCGTCTGCCGGGGTCTGCGGCAGATGGCGCAGGTATCGCTCAATATCAAGTCCTGATCCCCGGTCATATGCAATAGCGGTTGAACTGGATTCGCTCTCGTGGGCTAACGCTGGATCAATATGCTTCTGTATCCACGCGGTTAGCCCCGAAGCCCGCCGGGGCATAATCACGACCGGCTTCCGGTTGCCGACCGTCTCGTTTTTGTATGCGAATGACCGGATTGGGAGCGCAGCTCACAATCGATATCCGAGATAGGATATCGTCCGTGGCAGTAAACATTGCGTCTTTCATACGCGTCGGCGTGCTGCACTGCAGCTCAAATTGAGGCGCGCCCGTTCGCGGTGCGGCTGATACAAAGTACTGTCTAATGTCCTTCGAGTCCGGACTAACTCCTCCGCGCTGGTCGACTTGCAATACATTGCCAATACTCCTGGTCATGCGCCGAATGACCGGATCAGGTACACCTTCGAAATGTTGTTGCGCGCGGATGGCAAACCAGGGTTCGTATTGATCGCCATACCTCAATCCAATGGTCCAGTCATCCCATGGGCCAGGATGGACGTGAAGGATCTGCTGCTCGACCCATCCCTGCAATCCGCTGTGGCTCCGCCGACAGAAGCAGACCGAAGGATAGGGTACACCGAGCTCGACATCGCCCATTTCGTTGCAAGTAATCATCCAGTCAGAAGGATACGTAATGCGCAGGGCGTGGCCATTTCCCAGGTCACGTGAGACGAACGTGTCGTATGACCCGCGATGGATCCATGTCAATCCGACCGCAGCGGCGAGTGCCGCGGTTGCCGAAACGGCCAGTAACATGCGAAGTTTACGATCATTGATTCGGCGTCCAGTCATTTCGGTACTAAGTCGGGTGGTCATGTGAGATGTACTCTTGCTCACTCAGCGAAATCCAGTTCTACGCAATGGCCGGCCAGCTTTTGATGAGCCCCGATTCACGTCCGACCAGGCATGTTCCTTCCGTCCAAAGATGAGGCTCCCGCGACTTGTGCCCGGCGTCATCGGGGCGTGATGGTCTGGCCGCTCTGTGATACAATAATCAGACAGGCAGTAATTGCGGATCGCCACTCGAACGGCTGCGGGATAAGAACGGACAACGAAGATGCGCTTACAGTTGGAGATTTCTCTGATCGTTGCTTTTTGCCTGCTGTTTGCCGGCTACCCTGCGCTTGCTCAGCACCGGCGCGCCAATGAACGCTGGAAAACCTTTGAACGCGGCGTGCTGTTTCGTATCAAATATCCGAAGTCGTTCCGATCGATAGCGGGAATGGAAAGTCCAAGTGGTCTGGACGGCGACTCGGACGACGGAACGGTGCACAGGGCCTTTGACAGCGCACTCTTCGAGTCGCCGGACCGGTCGGTGGAGTTCCTGGTCTGTGTGCCGTGGAATGAGGAGACCATCGATCAGCGGTATCGGTCGCGGCAGCGTCATGGCGTGCTCGTGGCACACCGGCAGGAGACGAAGAAATACTCCAGTCTCTCAATCGGCCCCGGCAACGCAGTGCCGACAACGGTGTTTACGCAGTGGAGCACGTTTCGCGCCCTAAACGGCAAGTTCTCGTGGTCATGGGTCGATTCCGACGCGGATCAACGAGGCAATGGCGGCTATCCAACGCACATCATTTTCGGTATCCGATATCGAGACCGGGCGAGCCTTCGGAAATACAGAGCACGGTACACGCATTTCAAGACGTCGCTCTCGCTGTGGTCGTTTTGCCCGATGTAGTCCGATGACAATTCGATGCTCAGTCTTGTACTGATTCCATCGTTACGAGCTGCACTTGACCTGCGTCGGAGCGCTCTCGACTCGGCACTCATCGTCGCACCTCGTTCGAACCAGACGTAACAGACGTTTGCACTTTTGCGACAGGGTGCGAACAGCCAAACCCAGGTATGCTCCCGCGTGGTGTGTCGATGATCCAAATAAGCCATGTTCCATCAAGCGAAGGTTCAAGCCGCCCCGGAGCCACTAACCATCCCCAGTTTATCCGCCTCGTCAGTCCGACCAAGCATGCTCTCGTTCCCGTAGCGATGTCGAAGAGATCGGCGTGTCCGCGCCAGTTTGACACGCTTGCCATGCCGGTCTGATCCGTGGTCTTAATCAGCAGCCGACTGTCAGTGAGCCAGCGTCCCTCCTCGCGCTGCCTACCGAACGGCATCAACGTCGTGTCGAGGGGGGTAACGGATCGCGCCAACTCCAGAAGCGTTCGCTCACGCGGGTACAGCCGCCAGATCAGGACGAAGACGGATACGGCGCCGCCGCAACAGAGAATCGCAATCGTCGGCTGCTTTCTTCGTCGGTTCATAGGCATTGGCCACCTCTGCGTAAGTATTGTTTCGCTTGCATTGCCGCGCGATTCCTCCCGCGGGCCGGCGCAGTCTCGTCCAAGGGACGAAACGCACGCTTGGTATCTGGTGCGGAAACCTTAGTCCTAACCCCGGACTGCCTTCACCTCGCGCTCCGCGTCTCCGCGTGCGAAAAACCACCCCTCCAACAGGACTCGCCGCGCACGCCGCGGAATAAGCTGTTTGTCCGCCCGATCGCGAAAGCGGGCGGCCCTGTAACCCGCACGTGCCTTCTTCCACTGAGAGGATCACTGAATGCCGAGACGATTCGCGGTTCCACGCCCATCTTATTGGGGCGCGATCCTCGCCTTTCTGTTCACGGGCTCGTCCTCCGCGACCGCCCAACAATCGCTTCTGGGTTTCAGTCCATCCGGCAGCGTGGAGGAGCGCGCGATCGAGCAGCGCTTCGATGCATCGCTCCGCGCCGACAATCTCAAAGAGTGGATGCGGCGGCTCTCCCTGCATCCTCATCACGTCGGCTCGCGCTACGATCATGATAACGCCGAGTTCATCGCGGCCCAATTTCGATCCTGGGGCTTCGACACGCACGTCGAGCGGTTCGACGTCCTCTTTCCGACGCCTAAGGTCCGCCTGCTCGAGATGACCGCGCCCAGCCACTTCCGAGCGCGGATCAACGAGCCGCGGCTGGCCGCGGACTCGACGTCTGGTGACCGTCGCGACATGCTTCCGCCGTATAACGCATACTCTTGCGACGGGGATGTGAGCGGCGAGCTTGTATACGTCAACTACGGCGTACCGGACGACTATAAGGCGCTGGAGGCGCGAGGCGTCGACGTGAAGGGCAAGGTTGTGATTGCGCGGTACGGAGGATCGTGGCGCGGAATCAAGCCCAAGGTGGCAGCAGAGCATGGCGCCGTCGGCTGCCTGATCTATTCCGACCCGCGTGACGATGGCTATTTTCAGGGGCAAACATACCCTGACGGACCCTATCGAAGCCGGCTCGGCGCGCAGAGGGGTTCGGTTGTGGACATGCCAGTCTACCCTGGCGATCCACTAACGCCTGGAATCGGGGCTACAAAGGACGCGAAGCGGCTGGCTTTGAAGGACGTTCACACGCTCACAAAGATCCCGACGCTGCCTATCTCATACTCGGATGCCCTACCATTGCTGGCCGCGCTTACTGGACCCGTCGCACCTGAGCCGTGGCGGGGAGCGCTGCCGGTGACCTACCGCCTGGGTCCTGGGCCGGGCACGGTGCATCTCAAGCTCGCCTTCAATTGGAACATGTCGCCGGTATTCGACGTGATATCGCGCCTGACGGGATCAGCGTACCCCGACGAGTGGGTCCTGCGGGGTAACCATCACGACGCGTGGGTATTCGGCGCTGCGGACCCTATCAGTGGGACCGTAGCGCTAATGGAGGAGGCGCGCGCGGTTGGCGAGTTGGCGAGGGCGGGCAGCCGGCCTAAGCGGACCATGATCTATGCGGTTTGGGATGGAGAGGAGCCGGGCCTGATCGGATCCACGGAGTGGGTCGAGACCCATGCCGACGAGCTGGATCGGAACGCCGTAATCTACGTCAACTCCGACTCCAACGGTCGCGGCTATCTCTCCGCGGGCGGCTCCCATACGCTGCAGCGGCTTGTCGACGGAGTCGCGCACGACGTTCGGGATCCCGAGAAGGGAGTCTCGATCGCCGAGCGAGCGCGCGCAAACAGGCTCATCAACGGATCCGCGGAGGTGAAAAAGGAGACGAAAGCTTCGGGCGAGTTCCCGCTCACCGCTCTTGGCTCCGGATCAGACTATTCGGCCTTCCTGCAGCATCTGGGCATCCCCGCGCTGGACGTTTCGTTCGGCGGCGAAAGCCCGGGCGGCTCTTACCACTCGATATACGACTCGTTCGATTGGTATACTCGCTTTGGAGACCCAGATTTCCGATACGGTCTCGCGCTGGCTCAGACGACCGGCCGACTTATGCTTCGCGCCGCAAACGCCGACGTCCTCCCCTGGCGCTTTACGCCTCTTGCAGACACCGTCGACAAGTACGCTAAGGAGATTACGAAGCTCCGGGATACGATGAGCGAGGAGACCGGGGACCAGAGTCTGTATCTGAAGGATCGGTTATACGAGCTAACCTACAATCCCGCGGAGGTCCATGCACCGCCAAAAGGGGAAGTCGAAGTTCCAGCGCTCGACTTCGGACCGCTAACGAAGGCTGCCGCGCATCTGAAGGCGAGCGCGAAAACCGCCGACGCGGCGCTGGTTACACTGGAGAAACTGGGATATGCGCTGCCGGCCGAGCGACTCCGCGCGATTGACGACCAGATCATGCGCACGGAGCGCGCGATGCTTCGTGCGGAAGGGCTGCCGCGCCGTCCATGGTACCGTCACCAGATCTACGCGCCCGGGTACTACACGGGATATGGCGTTAAGACGCTGCCGGGCGTGCGGGAAGCCATCGAGGAGCGGTTATGGGCGGAGGCTAGCGCCGAGATTCCGCTCGTAGCCGCGACAATCGATGCCGTAGCGACACAGATAGATCGAGTTGCTGAACTGGCAAAGTGATCTGGCACCGGTAAGTGGACGTCAGTTTTGTGTATGCATCGCGCCGAAAGCCGAAAAAATCGCATATTTGCCGGGTATTTACGTTTGAGCAGGTTGAACAGGCAGGAATGGCAGCAACACGAGGGAAATACATTAGTACCCTAACCGAGGAGGATGCTCAGATGGAAGCCTATTGCATGAAGTGTAAGCAGAAACGCGAAGTAAAGGACCCGCAACCGACCACAATGAAGAACGGGAAGCCGGCGACAACGGGCACCTGCGCAACCTGCGGCACAAAGCTGTTCAAGATCGGAAAGGCCGAATAGGAACCGGTAGAAGCAGCGACTCACGACTTCGGCCAGGCTTCTGGAACCAGGAAGCCTGGCTATTTTTCGTCTCCTCTCTACGTTGGTCG
>JBBQVV010000248.1:0-10266 GCA_038211235.1 Chthonomonadales bacterium
AGAGATCGAGGCTGCAGGCGCCATGTTCTTCGCCTGCGGCCTGCAGCCGGCCAACCTTGCGAAGACGCTGCGGGCTCAGCCCGGCGGTAAGGTTCTCATCACCGATGGCCCGTACACGGAGACCAAGGAGCATATGGGCGGATTTTTGATTCTGGAAGCCGCCGACCTGGATGAGGCGCTGGAGTGGGCGCGCAAGGGCGCCATCGCCGGCCGGATGCCGGTTGAGGTGCGCCAGATCTTTTTTCAGGAGGGGTAGGTCTGAGCGGCCGTCTTGTCGCGAGTACGGCCCCGCAGCCGCGCAGATCGCTTTTGCGCGGGAGCTGCGGGCACGGATGAGCTCCCTGTACGAACCTGTGATAGCGAATGTACTTGAAGGCTCTCAGGTGAATCGTCGAGTCCTGATCGTGGAGGACATGCTATATGCGGTCCGGGAATAGGTAACTTATCCGCGCACCCGCTCCACCGTGTGGAAAGCAGAACACTAATCGCATCCCTTGTGCGTTGCAGCCCAGCCACTGAGGGCATTCATCATTTTGCCTGCGACACAATCTTTATGCTTGACCCGGCCATATCGTTGCCAATAGGTTCGAATCGCCCGCCCAGATATTCGTGGAAAAACTGTTCCACCACCGCGAAGAGCGAAACCCAGTTTTTGGGTTGTTGGAAATCATGTGGCTCGTCGGGATAAAGCAGATAGGTCACCCGCTTCTTGTGCTTCTGCAATTCCGCGACGAACCGGTCAGCCTGCTTCTGAGGCACGACTGTGTCCTTGCCGCCTTGGACGACCATCGCCGGCCTGGTAAACGTTTCCGCGTAATGGATCGGGGAAACGTTTTTCAGGTGAGCGCGACCTTCCTTTGTCGTGTTATCACCAATGAATCTGCGCCAAAACGCCTGAGCGAGGGGATCGGCTTCCGCGATAAACGAATCCAGTTCTGTTGGGGCGTACATCGCCATCCCACAAGCGAATCGATCGGATGTTGCCAGCGCCTCCAGGGTGGCGTATCCGCCATAGGACCAGCCCCAAAGGCCAACGCGATCCCGCGCGGTAATTCCCTGGTTGATGGCCCAATCCGCCGCGTCGATCAAGTCGTCCTGCATTTTGAGTCCCCATTCCCGCGTTCCCGCTTCACTCACCTTGCGTCCAAGACCTTTCGATCCGCGAAACTCCACGCGCAGCACCGCGTAGCCTCGATCCGCCAGCAGCTGCAAACAGCGGTTCGTGTTCCAGTCATTCCAGGGATAGGCAATCCACGGGCCGCCGTGGACATAGATCAGCAAGGGCAGGGGCTATGCGGGGCGACGCTCTCCCGCGCTGATGGCATTGTTCGGCAGATAAAGATCGGCGGGCAGTTCCAGGCCGTCCCGTGTCGTGATGACCTCAAGCTGCCGACGAACCAGTGAGTAACCATTAAGCGCCGCATTATCAGAGAAAAGAAACGATGCCTGTCGTTTTGCGCGGTCATACGCGTAGTACCGGGTTGGCCCGCCATTCAGAAAAGCGACGAGCCAGGTGCGGTCATCAAGGCTGCGTCCTCCCCACGGCGATAAAATGCCGATGTCGCCCGGCGCTGCCGTACGCAGATAGTCGAAATCCGGTAGTATCGTGGGATCGAGGAAGTGCCGGCGCAGGCGTCCAAAATAGGCGGAGGCTGTCTGCACCCGGCCTGTTTTGGGATGAAACAGCAGCCCCGGCAGCACATCGGCGAACGGGTCGGCAAGAAGCAACTTTTCTTGCCCGCTCGCCAGATCGATACTCTGTAGCGCTGCCTTGTCTCGGCCCCTGTTGTCGGTAAGATAGAGAGTCTTTCCGCGCTTGTCGAGCATGATTGGCAGCGAGGCGTCGGTCTCCGCCCCGTCACGGAATTTGGCGAAGGGAACCCACTTCGCCTTACGGTCCAGTTGCCACAGTTCATAGCCTCCACTCGGTTTCTGAAGCACCGCCACGCGCGGTCGCCAATCGTCATCGAACAACACGCGATCAAATCCACGCTCATTCTTGAATATCGTGTCGGCGCTGCCTGTGCGCAAGTTGAGGCGACGATACTCAAAATTCGCGTGCTCCGTTTCTTTGACCCGCAACAGTACTTCGTCAACGTGATCGGGACTCAATTTGTCGATCCATGCAGTGACGCCTTTGTCTGGCGTGAGATTGCGTGACTCGCCGGTATCGAGATTCAATAGCACTACGGGCGTCCCGCTATCGGACGGGGCGCGATACAGCACGCACCCGCTCAAGTTGGTCCAGCGATAGTCGATAACCGGCGTGTCGCGTAGTTTTGTCACCGCCCGCGCCTGCGCTGGCTTATCGATTGGCGCGACCCAAAGATTCCTCGTGTCGCCGCTGCTCGCCAGGTAACCGACCCATTTTCCGTCGGTACTGAGCATGACTTGCTCTTTGTCAGCCGGCGCGAAAAAGGCCCCGCGTGGAATCAGCGCCGATTCCGTCTGGGGCCAGGCCGCGTTCTGACAGAACAATGCAACGCAAACCACAGGTGCAAAGCGCAAAATTCGCAACATGGAATCTCCCTGGACGCGTAGTCTCATCGTGATGTTGGACAATGGGCACTGGTATACCGTATCGCTCGCCGCGATGAAACCGAAGAGGCGAGGAGCCAACGCCATCAAGAGAGTAGCACGATCTCGTAGCCTGATGCAAACCTGGAGGTCCAGCGTGGTCTTCGTGCACTTTCCGGACGTGGAAAGCGGACTTCTGTGCTTCGGGCGGCTGGTTCGGGCCTCAAGACAACAGAGGTCTACTCTCACACCGCGGCGAATCACATAACGAAGAGACACGCATAAGGTGAGGGGGAGAGAGTGACCGCTGGCGGCTTTTCGTCGAAACGTCTGGGTCGGGTGCGAGACCTTCTAGCTCGTCAGGTCGATATCGGCTACGCCCCCGGGGCAATCGTTATCCTCGCGCGCCATGGCGACGTTCACATCGAGGCCACTGGCAATCTCGCTTTCGAGGGCGAAGGATCGACGACGCCGATGGCGCCCGACACGATCTGCCGCATCGCCTCGATGACGAAGCCGATAGTCGCCGCGTGCGCAATGACACTCGTCGAGGACTGCACACTCCGCCTCGACGATCCGGTGCATGACCTCCTACCGGAGCTGACGGACATGTCCGTGCTCGCCGATCCCAATGGGCCACTGGAAGATACAGTTCCAGCGAACCGGCCGATAACCCTGCGGGATCTTCTCACCTACACCCTTGGCACCGGCATGGTTCCGGCTGAGCCGGGAACGATACCGATTTCCGACGCGCTGGATTCGCTCACCCCGCCGAATTCTGCGGATGACTGGATGCGCAGGTTGGGAGCGATGCCGCTCGTCTACCAGCCGGGTGAACGCTGGATGTACGATACAGCGGCCAACGTTACCGGCGTGCTCATCGCCCGCGCAACGGGCATGTCCTTCGGGGATGCGCTGCGCGAGCGAATCTGCGAGCCGCTCGGCATGAGGGACACCGGTTTTAGAGTGAGCGATGATTGCACCGGCCGAATGGCGACGGCATACGAACGGTACGACGAAGCCAATAAGATGGCAGTGGACGACGGCCCCGACGGTCGATGGAGCCGGCCTGCTGCATTCGAGAGTGGTGGCGGAGGGCTGGTCTCGACTGCCAACGACTATCTTGCCTTCGCGTCCGTAATGCTCGCCGGCGGTACGCACTGCGGCGAGCGTGTGCTCTCACGGCCGGCGGTGACACTGATGACCACCGACCACCTGACCCCGGCGCAGAAGTCCGTCTCCGGGTTTTGGCCGGGGTACTTCGACACCATCGGCTGGGGTTTCGGGATGGCGGTTCGCACCCGGCGCACGCACATCGGCCCCTCGGTCGGGAGTTACGGATGGCCGGGCTATTACGGCACCGTTTGGTACAACGATCCCGCCGAGGAGATGACGACAATCCTCATGATCCAGCGTGCGCACGCGGGCGACCAGAGGCTGCCGATGATGCACGACTTATGGACGTCTGTTTATCAGGCGATCGACGACTGACCATGGCCGGAGGCGACCGCTCGGCTTCAGACGTGAATGACGGAGCCCTTGTCGGCGCGGCCGTTTAGTTCGGTAGATCGCCGCTTGTGGTCGGCTGGACCCCGGAGCGCTACAAGGCGTTCCGGGGCTGCTCTTTCGATGTTCACATCCGCACCGTACCGTCAGCGATTGCCCTTGGACCGGTTATGAGTCCTGCACAGCATCTGGCAATTATCGGCCGTGCTGGCGCCGCCATTGCTCCATGCCGCAACGTGGTCGGCGTCCATCTCATCGAGTTTGTAGATCCTGTTCTTGTTCGCGACGTGCCCGATCGCGCAGAGCGGGCAGTTGGACTCGCCCTTGGCCTCAGCTGCCTGCGTCTGCCTCGCGTAGGCCGCCTGCGTCACCGGCCTGGGGAATACCCGCACGTCCAGTAACTTCGTATCGATCCCGCCGCCTAAGAGGTATTCGAAGACTCCCTTACGGTTCGTGACGTACGGATCGGCGGCGAGCCCCTTCACATCCTCCGACATCTTTCTCGGATCGTAAGACGTGGCGTGTTACTCCTCGTAGAGCCTGCCCCACTCCAATCCGCGCATCTCTGGGAGAACGTCGATGAACACGGTTGATACCCAGTCGATCACGCTACTGAAGTAGGTCCTCAGCGCATTGATGTTGCCATCGTTGCGATGCGCGCTCATGTAGCCGCCGATATCGCTCTTGCTCACCCAGTCCAGAGCCCGCTCCAGGAACTCCTGGCGGTTCGCGCTGCCCTTGACGTAGGCGCCCCACTTCTGGATATTCGCGTTCTGGCTGTTGCTGAATTCCGCCTTCGCAAGCGTTACGAACTGGCCGGAGTAGATGGCGTTCAGGAGCTCTTGGCTGTTGAGCGGCACACCAGCGATGTTGATGGTCTCGAACCACTTCTTAATGTCGCTTTCCTATCCCTCGCACTCGTAAATCAGAAGCTTCGAGTTCAGAATCTTGGCACGCTGGTCGGCGGGCAGGCTATCGAAGTTCTTCGGATTTCCGTTATCCATGATCGCGAACTTGCTCGTGACGAACCGTCCGATACTGGTGATCCGTTGCTGGCCGTCCAGCACTTCGAACTTGCCCTCGCCGACTTTGTTGAAGTAGATCAGCCCGAGCGGGTAGTCCTTTAGCAGCGAGTCGATGACCGCCGCCTCCTTGTTGCCGCCGCCATCCGAATAGATATAGTTCCGCTGGTACTCCGGCTGAATGGTGAGCTTTCCGCCCAGCCCGAACAATCCTTTGCCCTCCAGCTGGTTATACACGAACCCGTCGCAGATGTCGGCGACGGTGATGTCGGTTCTCAGCGCGGTGTTCACTCGTTCGTTCCTACGGCGGGCGCGGCGCGGCGTCGGATGAGGAGGCGCTTGTAAGGCTTGACAAAATACTCCTCATGCACGATGTAGTAGGTCTCGTCTGTCGGTGGGAGCTCCAGTTTGATCGCGCATCCGTCGTTCAGTTTTGTCACGTTGCTCCTCTTTCCGGACCTGTCGACTTGGATTTGAACCGGGTAATCCCGTATGTGTAGATCGTAGCTGTATTCGTAACCGAGAATCTCGAACTGCTCCGGGTTGTACTTGTCGAGAAAGGTGACGGGCACGCCCATCATTCCGCCGTAGTCGCTGGGGATCGCGTCGATGAACGGCACTTCGATTGCGTCGAAGTTGTCGTATCGATCGTATGCCGCCTTGCCCTTGATCTGTTTATGACTACTGAACCTGAGGTTGTCCGCGATGGTCATGAGCGGCAGCCTCTCGTGGCGGCGGCCATGGTCCTTATAGGCCAGTCCGATGACGTGATATACCGCCGGATCGAGGCGGCCGCTGGGATGCACCTGGTCGCCTATATCACATCTCGCGCCCTGCGACACATAGGCGGCGACTTCCGTATGCATCTGCGCCGGCGACTTCAGGCCGCCGAAGTCCGCCCAGAAGTCCTTGAAGCAGACGGTGCAGCCATGGAAAGGCCTCCCGAAACCGCGTGCGTAACGGATAACCGTTGGGAAGTAGTGGTAGCCGTAGTGGACCGCATCCGTGAAGAGCGCTTCTTGAGAGGAGTAGTCGAAGAGCGGCGCCCGCTTTGCAAGACCGTAGAAAGAGCCCTGATTCTGCGGACACACAAGGCAGCCGGGGCGAGCCTTTTTCACTACCTTTCGGATGCGCTCCAGGAAAGAGAGGCAGAGATCCCACTTGTGTTGGTACTGAACACCCGCATCGAACGGATCAAGGCCCTTGGCGCGTAGTTGCCGGACGCATGCTGGGCAGTAGCACGGCGGAGAGCTGCCTCCGTCAAGCCATATTCCGTCCAGCGGATACTTGGAGATAAGCTCCTCGATGAGGTCGAGTTCCCCTTGCACAAACCCTTCCTGGCAGATGCAAAACTGCCACAGATAGGGTCGATACCCCTTCTCCTCTACGGGTGTGGAGGGTGGGCTGCTAACCGCAGAACCCGCGCCGCCGGGCTGCAGCGTGTTCTTGAACGCTTTCTGGTCTTCGGTTGCCTGTCCCGGATTCAGTCCAGATTTGTCGCCGGGCTCGTGGACCACCAACCACTCGGGATGCCGATCCGCAAGCTCCGGATTCCAGGTAAGCATGTAGTAGGCCAGGACCTGGATCTTGCGTTTCCTGAGGGAGGCAATCTGCGCTCCGAGAAGGTCGAAAGAGAGGTTGGGATGCATTCGCCCATGCGTGTTTGGAAAGTAGGAGTAGCCGTACATATCCTTGGCGAAGATGCTCGCGCCGCTGACATGGGCTTTTACCAACTGATCCCCGAATTCATCCGCGTTGAATCGCTCTGCGAGCCGGGGCATATGCCGAGAGGTGTGGTACTCGATGTGAACCTTCCGCCATGGTCCGGCGGGCCAGGCCGCGATACTGGGATCGATCCAGTACTTCCTGGCGACTCCACCCACAGTTGGGACTCCACCGGGCGTTGAGATGGACGCGTCACTCTCTTCTGACGCGGTTAAGGAGGCGCCCGAGAGTCCCAGGCTCGACGCAGCGGTTGCCTTGATGAACTGCCGGCGATTTGTGCGATGTTGCATGTTGTTCTATTCCAGTTTGCGCGGGGTATCGATCTTCGTCCAGTCGAACGGGTCCGGTGCCACGATAACCTGTCGCTCGATCGTGTGCCCGCGTCCGGTTGCGTCGCTTCGTGTTACCTTAAGAGTGAAGATGCCAGGCGCCAGGCCGCGAGTGGCAAAGCTGCCCTTGAGAGACCCGGACGAGGCATAGCCCCGCTGTTCGCCGACAAGACGTGCCGCGGATCGAAGCTGCACGGTGACCGGGCTGCCTGGACTCGTAGTCGTAACGATCCACGGAAGCAGTTCTCCGATATAGACCTCGTCCAAAGGCGTGGTAACCGAGACCGGCGGCTCCTGGATCTCCTGGAGCGAAACATCGTCGATGTAGAAGACCGCCTTGCGCGCCAACGCTGGATCGGAGGGGATCGGGCAACTGATATGGATGTCCAGCCCCTCGAAGTCGTCGCGCAGGCGATCATCAGCCGCGAAGTGGTTCCAGACCGCCGGATCGGCAATTCCGCCCGTGTAGGAGATGCCGCCGAGGAACTCGCCCTTGCCGAACTGTCGCAGCGACATACCGGGCGTGGCCGAGCCGCCGCCCAGTCGGAACCAGTAGCCAACCCGTACTCGCTTACCACGAAGAATGCGCGCGGCGGCCGCCGGAACTTGCACGTTGACGATCAACCAGCGGTCCCGACCATATACGGCCCCCTTCCCCTCCGCCTTGCCGAAGTCCCACTTAAGGCTGTAGCGACCCGAATGCGCAATCTCGTCGGTGACGGCCAGGGCGCCGACAGGCCGGGCCTCCGGGCGCGCGTACCGATCGGAGAAGGCGTAGCTATCCACCGGGAAACCATCGGACTGCGGACCCGCCTCGAATGATGGATCGGCGATCAGGTTCGGCCCGAGCTTGTCGCGGGACGCGCCGTCCCGGACGACAGCCGTGAACGGGAGCGCGTATCGGCTATCCCCACGGAGGCGGAGTATCTCCCTCGCGATCCTCCAGCGATACCGGGTGAAGGCCAGAGGATTATCGATCGACCGTGCTGTCGGGTCGAGGAGAGACGCAAGCACCTGCTCGGCGCGCCGAGCAGGGCTCATACGACTTTGCGCCCTGGGCCGCCGAATCTCCTCCTGGAGCGTCGCCACGTAGCGGCAGTCGTCCACGCCCTCCCGGCATAGCTCCCAGTAGATGCTCGGCGTAATATGGTCCACGCCCGGGAGCACGACGTTCCAGTCGCGGTGGCCGCCATCGAAGTCGTTTTCGGGATTTCCTGTCGTTGCATCGAAGCCCCAGGCCGTCGCGACCTCCGCGCCGGAGCGGAGGAATTCGAGCCCGGTCATGCCTCGCGATGTCACGGTGTCGTGGCCATAGAATATACCATTCGTGTAGTACCAGAAGGGATGCCCCTCTCGCGCGTCCTTGAGCGCCTTCTCGCGAACGTAGGAGCCGTAGGCATAGATGCGCGCGTCTACGCGATTTCCCAGGCGCTGGACTTCCGCCGAGCCGACGGTGGTCGCGGTCTTGCATCCGGGCACATCGTGTATGAAATCCAGCACGTTCTCCGCGAATCGCATCCGGTTCGCCGTCTTGCTGTTGCCCGGTTCGTCGATCGGGGCGAAATTGAGCGCGGGCCAGGCGCGGCGTTGAGCTTCATCGTGGATGGCTCGAACCAGTCCAACGATTGCCCGGCGCGCCTTCGGGCTGAAGGTCCCTTCGACGTGTTCCCTTCCCGGCTCGGCGAAGCGATGCTCGATGTCGCGGAATGCGTACTCGCAGCAGATGACCGCGGGAGCGGTCGATCCCATGACCTTCCAGTAGTTCATGTCGCGTGCGAGCGCGGACAGGTCGTATGCGAACGTTCCGTCGGGCTTCTCGTCGACGCCGAAGTAGAAGTTGAAGAGCGCGAGGTCGAATCCGTGCTCGCGGTATTCCGCAAGGTCAGCGCGCGCCAATCGCATCTGCTCCGGCTGCGTGTTGCGACCGCGCCGCTCCGGGCCACTGAGCCCGCCGACCGGCGGAAAAGACTCCAGCCATGTGCCCCAGTGTTTCCCGGCCGGTCGGACGAGCCGGAAAGCGAGCACGAGGAGGCGAAACTCGATCACGCTGGGCTGTGCCTGCTCCGGACGAACGGTCACCCGCATCCGGTAGCGCCCCGGCGCGGCGTTCACTGGCACGCGCACAGTGAGCCACCATTGCCGGGTCTGCCCACGGAATACCCGGCAGTTGCGGCCCGAGGGCGGCTCGATCATCCCCGGAAGGAATTCGTACTCTCCTTTGGGACCCTCGCCGGTCACGCGGTAGGGCGAGCACCGGACGACCCCGACGCTGATGTCCGCTCGCGGTATCCGTTTCCCACTGCCGTCCTCGACGAAATCGCCATATTGTGCTGTAACGCGGCCGATGTCTGCAGACGCGACGATGCCGAACGTTGCCAGGTCGATCTCTCCCGGAGTGGCGAACACTTTCATCGGCTGTCCGACGTCCGCTCGAGCCGGTATAAATGTCGGAGTAATCGGGACGCCGGGATCGTTGGAGAACGTGACATATCCTCGCGCCCGCTCCTCCGGAGTCAGCCGAAGCGGCGGATTGGCGGGCGCTTCGCGATGCTCCTTCCAGTTGGGCGCCTCCCCGTCCGTAAGAAAGAAGACATCGCGTTCGGCGCGGGCAGCCTCTTCGCGCAACTCGGGTCCATCCCGGCCGATGATCAGCGCGCTCAAGATCCAGCCGTGCGGTCCCCGGAATTCGATCTGAAGGCGCCCTCCGGCGGCTCGGGCTTGAAACGGCTCCATGTAGGCGAACGCCCGACGCGGGATCCGCACGTCCAGCTTTCTCTCCGCATTCGCCCAGACCTCGAAGAGCGGCGGGTCCCACTCCGCATCGCTTGCGATCAGCCAGACCGTGTACTGACCGTCCGGAAGGGAGACCGTGAAGGTGTTGTTGACTTGCCCTTCGATCAGTGCGGCGGTCAGGTCCGACGTAGTGCGATACGCGCCATATGCGCTGGCGGTGTACTCGTCGTTTGGCGGCTGGACACGGGAGCCTCCCCGGTTGTATGCGGCAAGTCCCTGTGCAGACTGGAAGCCATATCCCTTCTGTGGGGCATATATGTCCTGCACGGTCACCAAGGTGAATCCGGGTCGCGCCACCGACTCCGGCGTGCCAAAGGTGAATCGGGCGACCGACGCGCCGGACGCCACCGTTGCGGTCGAAATGACAGCCAGTA
>JBBQVV010000249.1:0-10211 GCA_038211235.1 Chthonomonadales bacterium
GCAGAAGCATTATCGGCGAGGAACGCGCTCAGGCGTAGACACGTGCGCAAAAACCGCTGCCAATTAGCCAAAAGGGATAAGGATGGCTCGCCCGAACGGGCGAGCCATTAGGCGGCATGCGAAATTAGTGAGGCGCCCGCGTTTCCGAACTCCGCCATCCAATGTAGACTTTCTAGAAGGTTGGCCAATCGGAGCATTCGGCGCCGCTGTTTATGCAAGGCGCTCCTGGACGCGCGCCATCAATCTTGCGATCGGTACGTGAAATGGACAGGCGGCTTCCGCTGCACTCCAGTCGCCGGAGTCGATCGCGGCCGCATCGCGCTGATCGTTAGGCAAGGCGGCGAACAGAGCGCGAGCGTGCTCGCGCTTACCATAGTGGTCGTGATACATCAAAAACCGCAGGGTGTCCGCTACCGCGATCTGTTTGCCCGAACCGGCAGCCGCGCGGCATATAGTGTCGCAGCCACGGCACCAGAGATGGCTAATGAGCCGTGCGTGCTCTCGAATCGCGTCCGCTTCTGCCACCGTCAACTTGCTCGCCACCGCCGCCGCGTTCTGCTCCGCCATTTTCGTAGTGGTGATCTCGGAGCAGATAGAATGGATTCGATCGTCCACGGCAACCGCTTTGATCGCGGCCTGATGTTGGTTGAGTCCTCGCTTCTTGAACGGATCGAATCGATCGGGAAGTGTCATCCCACCGACCTGGGTCTTCATCGCGACCAGTCCGATCCCTGCCTTCGCGCACGCATCGATCGCCCGCATCAGGTCATCACGCTGATAGTAGTGGCAGTCGTATCGAAACATTACGACGTCGATAAACGAGCTTCGAGCCGCGGCGTTCAAGCACTCGACGACAGGCTCGTCGTGGCAGGAGAAGCCAAAGAAGCGTGTCTTCCCAGACCTCTTTAGCCTTGCGGCAACCGCTTTGATTTCAGGGTCCGAGGCAAGCTTTGGATCCTGAATCTGGTGCATGTAGTAACAGTCGACATAGTCTTGCTGCAGGCGCTCCAGACTCTGCGGCAACTGGCTCTCCATCTGCCGATGACGGTGCGTCTTTGTAACGAGCCACAGTCTCTTACGCTCCTTGCTGCTCCCTGTGGCTCCACGCTCCTTAAGTATCTCGCCGAAGGCACGCTCGCTCTGACCACCGAGATATCCCTCCGCGGTGTCGAGGTAGTTCATCCCGAGCGCCATGCCGGCGCCAATGACCTCGGAGTCGACATTCCACGATCCGCCGAAAGCCAGGCGTGATACGCGCATATTCGTGCGCCCGAGGATGCTCGTGGGCATCCGTGGCCCATCGGACGGCTGTGCCTCCGCGGGAGCGCCTGACACGGCAACTGATCCAGTCGATGCGGCGATCAAACTCGCCGCACTGGATTTCGCGAGGAACTCCCGTCTACTGGGCGAATCAGATCTCTCACCTGGTGCGTTGGACATGGTACCAACCTCCTGGGATAGCGCTATTTCAACATGATCGTCGTTTCGTTGTCGTTGGGAACGATATCGGCGTCGGTGATCGGCCTGTTGCCGAGGACCTGGTCGCGGCTGATCTTGTAGGTTACGCGGATGGTCCGGACGGGTTGGCCGTACGTTGTAAAGGGGACCGTCTTGCCATCCCACAGTGGGCCGGTCCCGCCTTGGCCATTGATCATCGTCGTCGCGTACAGGTCGGCACTTGGAGCTATATAGATGTGATCATGATGCGAATCAGTGATGCCTTCCCCGCTCCAGCCTGAATAGTCCTGAATGTGCGGCGGCCCCGTTCGTGGATTGTAAGTCAGCACGATCTTGTACAGGCCGTCCTTGTTACTGAAGCTGTACATCTTCGGATCGCGGCTCATGTCCATTTCGCGCGAGAACGTCGCTTTCTTGATCGATATCGAGTCGATAAGGATCGTTTGGCTGATATCCGGCGGCTGCAGGGCTCTGAGGTCGCGATCCGCGACTCGGTCCTTGTAGTTCCAATCGGTGATCCGAATATCGATCCGGCCGCCGTCGGCCAGATTTACGCGCCCGCCGATCTTGAAGACACGCGCACGTGGTACTTCGATGGACGGCTTAAGCGCGACGTCGAACGGTTCGGGCTTGCCGGAACCGATGGCGGACGCCGCATAGACCGCTGGCTGCTTCGCGGTGTTGTTGTGATCGTGATTTATGGTTGTATAGCGGTTATAGTAGCGCTGCAGCGCCTCCTCACGGTTGTGCAGTTCGGCGCTGTGCATGCTGGATACAGCGAAATCTCTCTGCTTCGCCTTCAGGGCCTCCGTACTCCGTGCCAGTGCCCTGTCCCACTCTGCGATCGCATCGGGTATGCGTCCCCGCTTCTCGAGCGTGTGTGCGAGCATATGCAGGTTCTTGAGCGGCGACGCGTACGGCCAGTAACCTTCGTTGTCCTGATCACGCGGACCCTGATACATACCATTGCCCTTGGGCCCTGCGATTGCAGCCTCGAGCGCTTTCTGCGCTAAGGCGAAGTCCTTTACTTTATCGAAACACTGCCATCCTTTTTCAAACTTGATGTCCGGTATGTTCGGATTATTTAGGATACCTTCATCCAGTAGCGCGAGTGCGGGCGCGATATAGCGCCGATCCGAGCGTTCGGATGCATCCGTGAAATTGTAATCGAGATGCCAGGCGCCGGTAACATACACGTTGTCCGCGTGCGGATCGAGCCAAGTTATTAGCCGGACAAGCGGTAGGATCGCGTCGTAGTCGCCGCTGTGAAAGAACTCGTCGCAGCGCACCCAGAGCAGCCCGGCCGCAGCCTCGCGAAAGCCAAGCAGTGGAAGGAGCATGAACTCGTTGTTCAGGCCGCCCATGGCGGCGTTCATATTCGCGACATTCTCTTTATCGTGGTAGGCCTTGCGATCTGGATCGATCTGTACCTGCATGACGGCAGCCAGTACGAGTAGCACGACGCCCGCAATGCTCAAAATCGTTCTGCGCTGAGCCGTCCCGGCAGGAAAGCGGGTCGTATCAGAAGCCATGATATCCGCCTTTCACGCTATACTTCGCGCCGGTCAAACACGATAATTGCCAGAATAAGCAGGACAGCGGAATAGATGAGCGCATAGATGATGTTGTTGCGCAGATACTCCACTGGATTTGTAATCTCGTTGACCGGATGGATCAGCGCGTTCTGGATATTGAAGTTCCCGAAATTGGGCAGCAGATAGTGGAGTATGAGTCCCGTGGTCCGCACGACGGGGTTGGAATTCGTGGTCAGCGAGTCCGTAACAGAGCTCAGGTTACCCACCATGAAGATGCCGAACGAGAGGAAGAAGTTGACGATCGGGGTCGTGAATGTCGAGAAGAAGATCGTCAGCGCGGCGAGCAGCAGCATCTGGAAGAATGTCATGAATATGCCGCGGACCATCTCCGGGGGGAACGTTCCCGAGGTGATCCAGACCCAGAGACCCTTATCCGTACCCTGGCGCAGCGACTGAAGGTACAGCATTGTAATGAAGACAATACCCATCGCCAGAATATTGATTGCAACGGTGATGAAGCCGCCGAGAAACTTACCGAGCACAAACTCGTAGCGCTGGACCGGTTTTGACAGAACCGTGTAGATCGTCCGGCGTTCAATCTCAACCGGAATCAGATAGATACAAGTTACGATGGTAATAAAGAGTCCTGCCAGCAGTATCGCCGCGAGGCCCAGGCTCCTCAGGACGGTCTGACTGTCCTTCGGCGCGAGATATCCGAACAGCGGCATCAGAGCGATCAGCGCAAAACCGCTGATAAGGAACACCCACATTATGCGCCTACGCAGTGCCTCGTTTACCGTTTGGCGGGCGATAGCCCATGCGATCATGTTAAGACTCCCTCTTCCTTCTGGACGGTCTCGACAAACACCTCTTCAAGCGTGCGCTTATGCGGAATGATCGATACGACATTCCCCTTTGCGCCCCTCACCATATCGATGATCGCCGAGATCTTGGCCATCTCGCTCGAGGTCATTCGCAGGTTGCCGTTCGTCTGTTCCGTTACGGGAGCGATGGCGTTGAGCTTCGGTAGCAGTCCGTTACTGACTTGCGGTCCCTGAACGGTGATTTCGGTAACGTCGCCGGCGGTCAACTCTTTGATCGTTCCCGTCGTCAGCAGCTTTCCGTTGTGGATAATGGCGACGCGCGTACAGATCAGTTCCACGTCGGCCAGCTGATGCGAGGAGAGAAAGACCGTCTTCCCTTCGCCACGGAGGCTGGCGACAATATCACGGAGCTCGGAGTGAGCGATCGGGTCCAGTCCGGAGGTAGGTTCGTCAAGGAAGAGCAGTTTCGGGTCATTGATGAGCGCCTGGGCGATGCCCGTACGCTGTCGCATGCCTTTGGAATAACCGCGAATATTTCGCCTCCACGCCTCCGGCTGCAGTCGAACCTTTTCCAGGGAGATCCTGATCCGGCGCTCCCGCTCACCGCCCGGAATTTTGAATAGCCGGCCGTAGAAGTCCAGCAGATCCCAGGCGCTCATCGAGTCGTAAAAGTAGGTCTCTTCGGGCAGATAGGACAGCAGGCTTTTGACAGCGTTATCACCCATGGGCCTGCCCAGCAGCGTTGCGTCGCCGGCGGTGGGAAACAACAGGCCGAGCAGCATCTTTATGGTAGTCGTCTTTCCAGCGCCATTGCGTCCCAGGAAGCCGAAGATTTCACCTTCTTCGACGATGAGGTTCAGGTTCTTGACCGCCACAACTTTCTGCTTCCGCCATATGTCCACGTACTCTTTTGTCAGGCCCTGGATTTCTATCGCAGCAGCCATAGATTGGGGTTCCTCCCTCCGCCTCGCGGTGCGGAATTGAAATGTTCTGCAAGCAAAGCATTTGCGATCGCGTTACGCGATGCCGCCGGGTATTATACCTATCGGTGTACGGCGTGTCAAACGGTCGAATTGCCTGCATTGCCATACGGCTGGGCCAATGAGGCCGCGAAGACTGGGGATGTGGTGCGCAGTGAGCGCGCTTGTCCGACGGAAATCGCAGTGGATTCGGCCGCGCCTGCGCCTGCGTCTCAATCAAATACGGTCATATCCTTTCCTAACGTTACCGTTGGTTTCGTCTGCCACATGAATCGGCGGCGCAAGGCCTAGGAGTCTCTTGCTTGCCGCCCCCAAGCGGCCTGTGATATAATCTCAGTTCGACCTTCAATTGGGCTCCGCGCAGTGCGGAACTGTCACCGTGATAAGCTCACCCCGCCAAAACCACAACACGAATGGAGCCAGGCCAGATGATTTGCCGGAGCGACGCGCAGGTCTGCTCTCGAACAATCTGGAGGAACGGGAAATGGTAGCGACCGCACAGGGTGCCGCGGTCGTTTCGCACGCCCTTAAGTGTCGAGGCCGGACCATTGTGCGGGTCCACGGCCGCAGCATGTATCCGATGCTGCGCAACGGCGTGCGAGTCGAGGTGCAGGCGGCTGCCTACGATGAGTTGCGCCCGGGAGACCTGGTCGTCTATCACGACGGCTGCGGGATTATCTGCCACAGGCTCATCGGCAAGGCGCACCGTCTGTGCTATTTGAAAGGCGATACCAACCTGTTTGCCGATCCTCCCGTCGTCTGGTCCCAGGTCCTTGGACGGGTTACCCGAGTGATCGATGATGACCTTCACATCACATCACTCGACATGCCGCGCGCACGGTTTCGCGGCAGACTCCTCGCCAGGTTTAGCTACGTCTATTCGTGGTATCTGAATGGGCTTCATGCTGTCGGCCACTGCAGATGGTGGTCTGTGGGGATCGAATGGGCGGACTGAAGTGAGTTCTTAGCGATTGGTTCTGGTTACGGCGCTTCAGTTTCCCGTTCGATAGTCGCGGAAGAACTTCGCATGCCAGTCCAGGAAGAGTCGGCTGCGGCCGCCGAAGTGAGACGTCAGACCTCGCAGCTGCGGCGGGACCAGGGGATTTGTGCGCGGATAGTACGGATCTTCAACCACCATAACGTCGGAAACGCCGGTGGGGTATACGATGGTCGGATCGTTGGCGGCCTGGATGTCCGCGACACCCTGCAGATCCGTTTTCCCCCACAGGTTTTTGAGGATAACCGGATCCGTCTGGTGGTCGAACCGCCACATCCAGTATAGGGCAAGAGGAGGATTCGCGCCGGCATAGATCGGCTGCGCGGTCTGAATCGCCTGTCCAAGCGACGTACCCGCGATACTCGGACAGGACCATATCTGATCGTTCTTAGTGTAGGGATGCAGCGCGACGGCTGCCCACCCGGACCGTGGATCAAACGGCGGCCAGCTCGTCCACGGGCGGAAGCCGCCGGGCAGGGACGACTTAAGATCACGCCGATCCGGAAGCCGTTCGTCATAGTCCTGGCAATAGATCGCAAACGCGGTACCAATCTGCTTCAGGTTTGAGATACAAGCGGCCTGTCGCGCCCGCTCGCGCGCCTGAGCGAATACTGGAAAGAGGATCGCCGCCAGAATCGAAATGATCGCGATCACGACGAGAAGCTCGATGAGCGTAAATGCGGAGGGGCGAATCCGGTATTGCATCGATTTGGGCGCTCCTACGTTCAGTATCAGAGTTCTAAGCTCGTTACGGTTATTATGCTCGAATCGATCTCTTTTTGTGGTCTTCTCAATAAAACGACCGGGCGTTTAACGCCCGGTCGTCTATCTTGTTCCGTCGCTTACACACGTCCGTTACGGCGTGCGGAACTGCAAGGTGGTAGTGTCTGACTTCTCGTCGGCGGCGTTTATCGCGACTGCGGTAACCGTGTACTCGACGCCACGGCTGCCGAGAATGCCTCCTAAACGGATGGGATCGGTCTCCCAGTTCCCATCTCGATCCGCGGCAACGACGGTGTCCGCCGCGGTTCCCTGCAGGGCGACCACTCCCAGAACACGGTTCCGATAGTCGACTCGCACCTGCACTCTCGCATTCGGTGCGGCTCTGCCGCGAATGATGAGTGGGTTGCGCGGCGCGCTATTGGTCCCGGGCGAGGTAATGATCGGAGGCGGAGGCCTCCCCGTCGATATACGTATCGCGTTGCGTGACGCCTGTTCGAATTTCCGTCCGACCGGTGAAATGAGCCGATAGGCGATCGGCTTACCAGCGATGTCGTCACCCCGGCGGATAGTATACTCCGCGGCGTAGTGGCCCGGTTTGTCTTCACTTAGCGGAACGTTCTGAATGGACCCAGTCGAGAACGTTGCCCGTCCTCCGGGTGCGCCCATCATCTCTACGCGAAGAGTGTCTCCTGGCTGGAAGACACGGTCGACGTTGTTGTTGACCGATCGGATCCCTCTGAGATCCAGCGGTCGCTCCTCGAACCTCCACCGCCTCGCCTCGCGATTTCCCGCTGCATCCGCCAGCTGCAGCTCGACTTGGTGCGGTCCCGTACCCAGAGCCGCTGTAGGCTTAAACGAGATGAAATCCCGCGTAACGGTCGCCTGGTCGGTCACGTCTCGTCCGTTGAGCAGTAGGCGAACCGACCTGCGATCTATGCCGCTGCCGCGGTCCTCGAATACGGCGGAGATGCTGGGTCGGGGATCGGTTACGATCGTCCCGTCTTCAGGCGCCAGGTCGCGGGCGCGGGGTGGAATAGCGTCCACGGAGACTGTATCGCTGGCTTGCAGAAGCGGTGCTGCCCTTCCGCCAGCGCTCAGGCTTCCGATCACGGCCGCCGATCTTAGCTGCATCGGCGTGTTGTCCGGGACATGCCACTGACCATCGTAATGTCCTGGGGATCGCTCGATCATCGGAACATCTTCGGCCAGTCCCGGAATGCGAAAGGCCGCCTGTCCGCCGGGAGTACCTTCGAGTCTAGTCTCAACTGCATCACCGGCCCGAAGCCATCTGCTGGCCCTGACCGTGAACGAGTTGATCGCCGGAGCAACTCCGCCTCCGTCGGGAGGGGGCGGCCGCCGTCTGCGCTCACTATCGTCACGTGGCGGGCCGCCCTTTACCGGGGAATCTTTGGTCAGAATAATCACCGTCCGTGTGGCGGCATCCCACTTAACCCGCGCGCCGAGTGCTTCGCCCAGGAACCGGAGCGGGACAAACGTATGGTCGCGAATGGACTGTGCGGGAACGTCGAGTGTAACCGGATTGGTGTTGACGATGGCGGTACGCGATCCAATCTTGAGTTGAATGTCTATTGTCGGCGTGCTCGCGGTCACGGTCTGAGTCTGATTGTCATAGGCAACATTCGCTCCCAGTTTTTCCAGCACGCCGCGCACGGGCACCATGGTCCGGCCGTTGATCTGCTGGGGACCAATATCTTGAAACTGAACGGGCTCGCCGTTCACCGTGACCTGGATATCCTGTTGCTGCGCCCGCGCCGCGCCGGTCGCCAACAGCAGCGCGCCTGCGCTGCCGGCCGCGACGACTCGCCGCCAATTCAATCGTTTAGTCTGGCATGCCATATAGTTGTCTCCACCATCCCACGTCGCATCGTCTTCTACATCAGCCGTCTGACGAATGGAATCCCTACGATGTTCCCTGCAGGCGTGCTTATGGCCATTCCCAGCACGAGACTCGAAGCCCGTGACCTTCGATTGCCAGTGCCGCGGCGTAGTCCGGACCGGAATAGAGCGTCTCCAGGGACCAGCGTGTCGCCTCAAGGGGATCGTCGCGCGTTGCGAGCAGGAGCGGCGGTTGGTCGGGCGACACGGTGACATCGAACTGGTCTAGAGGCATCGAAAGTCCGGTTCCGCGAGCCTTTATATATGCCTCCTTGCGGGCCCAGCACGCAAAGAAGCCGGCGGCGCGATCCGAGTCGGACAGAGATCGCAGAGCGTATCTTTCGTGCAGCGAGAAAAAACTCTCCGCAATGGAGCAGTAATCCATGTCCGGGCGAATCCATTCGATATCTACGCCTACGTCGCGGCCCCTGGTCACCCCCATCAGTGCAACCGAATGAGAGAATGATACGTTGAAGCGCAGATCGATGCCATTCGCTGCGGAAGGAAGGGATGGCTTACCGTAGGCATTGAGCTCGAACGACTCCCGAAACGGCTGCCTCGCCATGTAGCGGCCCACTAGTAGACGGAGGATGCCCCTGCGAGCAATGAAGGCCGAACGATCTTTTTCGAAGTGGAATCGGGCGGCGCGCTCGACTTCGTCGGCCGTCAGTAGGCCGCGAAACTGTGCCTCTTCTTCAGGCCCTCGCGTCAGCGACACTTGCCAGACATGAACTTCGTCGTCGGCAAGGTCAAGAACGTCCGGGGCCGAATGCCAGGGGAGTTCGGTTGGTCGCATTTCCGTAGTTCAAGCCACGATCTATTCGGCGTCGGCGCGGAAAAGCCTGCGGACGGTACGCGTTATGGGCGGCGGCTGGAATGCCATCTCGGCACTCGTGGTGTTTCGCTTCGCCTCCAGGATTCTGGAGATCGTTCTATGAGCGAAGACCTGCCTTGTGGTAACGGTTAGTCCAGCTAGATTGGCGCGCGAGACAATTTGATGGACATGCATGGAGTTGCCACCCATTCTGAAGAAATCGTCTTCGATGCCCACGCGATCGACGTGCAGGACTTCAGACCAGATTTCAGCCAGAAGGCGCTCCTCAGCAGTCGTAGGCGCAACCACGTTGCGCCTCGCGAGTTGCGCTTCGCCGCTCAGCGCGCTTAGCACCTTGCGGTCGACCTTCCCGGCGGGTGACAGCGGCATGGAGTCCAGTATTACGAACCGGTTGGGCCGCATGTAATCGGGCAGGCGCCGTTCCAGCTCGCCTGACACCGCTTCGATGGCAGGCGTCCTCTCGACCGAGGACGAATCCGTTCTCAGTACCAGGTATGCAATCAATTCGGATTCGCCCGATGCCTCTTCAATTACCATCGCAGCGGATTCCTGAACCAGATCGCAATCTGACAGGGCCGTTTCGATCTCTCCGAGTTCGATCCGGAAGCCTCTTATCTTCACCTGATTGTCGAGGCGGCACAGGAACTCGATATTGCCGTCGGAGCGGTAACGCGCCAGGTCGCCGGTCCGGTACATCAGAGCCGCGGACTCCTTGCGAAACGGATCCGATACGAACTTCTCCGCCGTCAGCTCCGCACGGTTGAGGTAGCCGCGAGCCAAGCCGTCGCCCGCCAGGTAGAGCTCGCCGGGAACCCCGATAGGCACCGGCTCCTGACGACTGTCGAGGATATAGACCCGTGTGTTGGCGATCGGTCTGCCGATACTGATAGGTCCTTCCGTCTCCTCGACCGCCATCACCGTCGACCAGATCGTGGTCTCCGTCGGACCGTAGACGTTCCACAG
>JBBQVV010000250.1:0-10205 GCA_038211235.1 Chthonomonadales bacterium
GCAACCACAAGGGATTGCCCCTACAGGAACTTGCTCGTGAATGATACGGGTTAAGATGAGTTCTGGTCGACAGAAGCTCAGAATGTCCTGGCCAGGGGCGGTTGCCGCAGTGTCCGAGTATTGTGACTCAGTTGTCAATCGGAGATCGGTGCGATTGCAGGGAACCTGCGCACGATCTCGCGTGAGCGTCACGCAACCACCCAAGTGTCGTTCTTCTAGAGAGGCGGCGAGAAGGCTCCATAGAGATTTGCACCCGATAAAGCTGGAATGTGCCATTCACAGGCCGGACCGGCTGACGGGATCTGAGTAACATTGTCGCAACTGCAACCGACTACTGTGTCAAGCATGAACTGGCGTCGCGTCGTCAGTATTCCTGTCCCGGGTAACAGGCAATTGCGTATCATTTGCCCATGAGGCCAGTGGCCGGACCTCGCCCAAGAGTCGATTAAAGAGAGGTATTTGAGATGAATGGTATCCGATGGGGGCGAATGCCCCGTTCAATAGGCTGCAGTAAACGCTTTATGGCGGCGGCTTGGATGACCCTCGCCGCCTGCTGCTACCTTGCCCCGCGCCCTGCGGCGGCTCAATCCGCGGGGCCCGTGCGTATGGCGCACTTCACGGACGTGGAAGGCGAAGTCAGCTGGCGACCCGACGACAGCGCCGCATGGTCGCAGGCCGCACGGAATCTCCCGGTACGCCAGGGCTGTCAGATTGCTGTCACCGGCAACGGCCGTGGAGAGCTCCAGTTTGATGACGGCAGCAGACTGCAGATCGGCAAGAGCGCGGTCGTTACGCTGACAACGCTGTTCAGCGACGCAAACGGCGAGTTCTCAGAAATCACTGTTCGTAATGGAACGGCCGCTGTCTGCCTGCGCCAGACTCCGGCGGTCTACCAGATAGACGCGCCGTTGGTTTCCGTGGTGGCGTCCGGTCCCGCACGGCTGCGCGTGGACACCGCGAGCGGTGTGCAGATCGCGGTCCACGAAGGCAAGTGCGTTGTGCAGGGGGACCAGGGCAAGGCAAGTCTGGCTTCCGGAGACTATCTCGATCTGCGCAGCAAGGCCGATCACTACGATACGACCGGTCTTCCAACGCCCGATTCCTTCGATAACTGGACGGCAAATCGATGTATGGGCGCGGACCACGCGAACGGCAGTCCACATCAGACCTATTTACCGAGCAACATCGCCATCGCTGCCGACAACCTGGACAGTTATGGCGACTGGCGGTCTGACCCGAAATATGGGCATGTTTGGCGACCCCGCGTGCATGATGCCGCCTGGCGCCCATACCATGATGGTCGCTGGACCTGGGTCGACCCGTACGGCTGGACCTGGGTCGACAACGCACCGTGGGGCTGGGCGCCTTCCCACTACGGCACCTGGCTGCACGAGTCGGATGGCTGGTGCTGGGATCCGGGTCCGGCGCAACAGTACTGGAGTCCGGCGGTGGTGAACTACTGCCAATCCGGGGACTCCGTCGCCTGGTGTCCTCTGGCGCCTGAAGAGGTCAGATATCCGCCCGCAGTTTCGATCGGTTTTAGCAGAGGAGATTGGTCGCTCTTCTTCTCGATAGGGGCGGCAGCAACCTACTACCCGACGAATGACGGCTACTGTGCGCCGCGGCCATGGCGGACCGATTTCGTCAATAACTACGCGTACGGTCGGTCGGTCCGAAACGTGTATGTAACGAATGTCAACAACTATTACGGCGGGTTTGGCCAGGGCGGGTTCAATCACAACTCCCTCTTCTCCAATCAGCGGTTTGTTCCGCGAAATGCCCAGTTTGCGGCTGGCGCATCACTGGTTGCGGTCGCTTCGTTTGGTGGTCGCGGGTCTTACCGTGCTCTACCGCGCGACCCGAGATCCATATATGCCCATGCCCGCTATATCGGGGCGCCTGCTGGATCATTCGCACCGGTCGCCGGACCTCCGGCAGCGCGGAGGACCCAGATCGCGATGACGCCCAACCGCATTCTCAGGCCCACTTCACCTGTTTCTCATGCTGATTTGGTCCGCCCTGTCCACCGGGTTTCGGGCGGAGCTCCGCAAATGGTCGCACGACAGATCGTGTCGCAGGCTCCTCCGCAGGCGCGAAGGCGCCCCATCGCGGTCACCGCACCACGTATGGGGGCGTCCGCTCAACGACCTGGACTGCCGGTGCAGCGACCCGGAATGCCGGCGCAGCGAATCGGAGCGACGACCGCGCATCCGCTGACGCGAGAGCAGCAGTCTGCAATGCGGGCCAGAACCGCACTGGGCGTTCGTCCGGGGACCGCGAGGCCCGGCGCCCGAAACGGCTCCGCGCCAATCGTGGTTTCGCCGGCCACGGCAAGGGCCATCGCGTCCCGTCCCAACGCCACGTCTCCGCGACCGGGTGCGTCGCCAATCACGCCTGCGCAGCGCATGGCGAACCAGGCACGCGCGTCACTCGGTCGGAGGCCAGTAACCCTCCCGTCGCCACGGGGCGCCAACGCGGTGCTTGAACATGCGCGTGCGACGACGCCAACCCGTCCCGGTGCGGTCGCGCCGGCGCCTTCCGCCCGACGGACGCCTCAGAACGCCACGGCCGCCGGACGCCGCACCATGAGTGGAATCCATCGGATGCCGCCATCAGCTCACACTGGGGCGAACGCCAATCGCCCGCGCACGCTCCCGGCTCATGCATCTACAGCGCAGGTGCGGCGGCAGCCTGTTACAACATCCAACCGGTCACCGGCCCATGCGTATCAGCGCCCGGTTCAACACAGTCAGGCGCAGCGTAGACAGACGCCAGCACAGGTCAACCGGCCGGCACGGAACAATCGGCAGCCCGTGAGGGCGCAGCGCCAATACGCTCCGCAACGGGCTCCGGCAAGGACCTATCGACCGCCGGTACATCAACAGGCGCCTCAGGTTCGGCAGCGCCAGCAGGCTCCGCAAGCGACGGAGCGGACTTATCGTCCGCCAGTTCGGATACGGCGTCAGGCTCCGCCGCCGGAGGCGCCAGTGCGGACCTATCGGCCAACCGTCCAGCAACCGCGGCAAGTGGCACCTCGGCCGCAAATACAGCGACCACCGATGGCAGGCGCTCCGCAGCCTCGGCCGCAACAAGGTCGTCCGCAGCCGGCCCGTCCGCAGAACCAGGGCCGTCGCGGTGAGCGCCGACCTCCAGATGGCGGGTAAGTGCAAGGCAGTGATCGGCGACCGCGAGTAACCGTCGTGGTTACCCGAATCCGACGGATGGGTCTGCATTGGAGTCCCATCCGTCGGTTCTTGCGAATCTGCCCAACAGGACCATTAGGATTGAGTGCGGTCAATGGTGAAACTCTTCGGACGCCGGGTTCGTGAAAGGTAGCATGGCAACCGAACCCTCCGGCACGAAGGACGCTGCGCCCGCACAGGTGAATCCGGCTCCCGCTGCCGCTTTCTGGCCGGTAGCCTGGTGGGGGCTGATGGGCCGGCGCATCGGAATCGTTCCGCTGCCCGTATATCTTGGACTGCTCGCTGTGATGGCTGTGCTTGTTCGCCTGCACAGGGCCCCATCCGAGATCTGCATGGTGATCGCCGTCATTACGGTCGGAGGATTTACCTGCGCCGAGGTCGGCGCGCGACTTCCTATCCTTCGCAACATCGGCGGCGCGGCGATCTGCGCCACATTCGTCCCGTCGTGTCTTGTCTACTATCACCTACTGCCTCGGCCACTGATCCAGCCCGTCGCGGATTTCTTTAAGAGCAGCAACTTCCTCTACCTCTTCATCACTGCGATCATCGTGGGCAGTATCCTCGGCATGGACCGAAAGACCCTCATCGCGGGTTTTCTGAAGATATTTGTCCCACTCGCTGTGGGCTCGCTCGTGGCCGGGCTTGTAGGCACCGCGGTAGGCGCCGCCCTGGGTCTGGGCGCCAGGCACACGCTCTTCTTCACAGTGATCCCAATCATGGCGGGCGGAGTTGGTGAGGGAGCGATACCGCTTTCGATGGGCTATGCGGAGCGCCTGCACCGCGGCCAGAGCGAGATGTTCGCGATGGTGCTCCCGCCTGTGATGCTCGGCAGCCTGATGGCCATTCTGCTCGCCGGACTCCTGAACATCGTCGGCCGCCGGTTCCCGCATTTGACCGGCGAAGGCAGGCTGTATCCGGTCGAGCACGCCGGTTTCGAGCCGGAGCAGACCACAAGTGCCGGCACGAATGAGGCGGCGCCGGCGCCGGAGGCCACTGACGACTCGATATCACATTCCGGAGGACCGAAAGCGAAGGCCGATGGCCAAGGCAGTGGCATTGTGGACGTAAGCGAGGTTGGCGCGGCAGGCATCATGGCGATCTCGCTCTACCTGCTTGGCGTGTTGATTCACGAGTGGCTCGGGCTGCCGGCCCCGATCGCAATGCTGTTCCTCGCGGTGGCAGCGAAGGTTACACGCGCCATCCCACCTGAACTTGAAAGAGGCGCCCATACGGTATACAGCTTCTTTCGCATCGCGGTCGTGTATCCGCTGCTCTTTGCCGTAGGGGCTTCGATCACCCCGTGGGACAAGCTGGTCTCCGCCTTTCACCCTGCCAATGTGGTTACGATTTTCGCGACGGTCGCATCCCTGATGGTAACCGGCTTTGTGGTCGGACGCCGGCTGGGTATGTACCCGATCGAGGCTGCCATCATCAACGCGACGCACAGCGGCCAGGGCGGCACGGGTGACATTGCGATTCTCACTGCCGCAAACCGGATGCAGCTGCTCCCGTTCGCACAGGTAGCCACGCGGATCGGCGGCGCCATCACTGTGACGCTCGCGCTCATTGCGCTGAGCAGAATGAGATAGCCTCCGGCGGATGCCGCGCGAAGGCGAGGAATCGTATGACGCGGAGCCGATCCCATGCGAAACCCGCAAGCCTGGGGACAGGTCTGTAAACATATGGAACTCAAACACGTGTCGAAAGCTGTGGAAACGCACGAACAGACGTCCGCGCTCGTTCACCACGATGCGCACGGTATGGATGAGGTCTCGACCGAGAGCATCGCCACGGAACCGCGTGCGATTGAGGACCTTGTCGCCACCTCGGAGCGCGAACGGTCGAATCGCAAGTATCTCCCGTTACTTGGAGTGTGGATCGCCATCCAATCCATTCTGATTGCAGCCTTTCCGTCCAGTCCGGCCGTCTATGTTACTTACCTCTTCAGCGTCATCGCCGTAATCGTGGTGGCAGCTCGGTTCTCGAGGCAGTACCGCCAAAGCACGCGCGTGCTCGCGCAGGCGGACGACGTGCGACTGGTTGGGCCGCTGATCGACAGACTGGGGCCAGGCCGCAAGGGCCGGAGTGTTCGGCGCATGGTGCGCCAGGCCCTGACGAACCTGCTGCCACGGCTCAAGGCGAGCGACGCATCGCTGCTAACTGCTAGGCAGAAGGGGCGTCTGGTGCGGCACCTGGCGCAACTGGCGCTGTTTCAGCGTGACAAGGAGTTCCAGATCGCAATACTCCGTGCCCTGGAACAGATCGGAGGCGCGGAGGCTCTACCCGTCGTCGAGGGCATGACGCATAGAACGCCGAGGTGGGCGGATCAGGTGCAAGTCCACGACGCGGCCGTGGAGTGCCTACAGTACTTACGACAGCGCGCGAGCGAGGAGGAGTCGCATCGAACGCTGCTCCGCTCGGCCGACCGTGATGTCTCCGATGATCGCATGCTGCTCCATCCTGCCGGAGGAACGCCTGCAGCCGATCCGGACGTGCTTCTTCGAGCTGCGCAGGATCCGCAGTAAGATAGATTTTGGCTGGTAAGCCACAGTGAAGAATTCGCGATCTTTGTTCGGAGGATAGTTCCACGCCGCTGGATCGCCAGTTCGTCATGCACAGCGCCAGCGCGCGTTCCCGTTCTGTCATGCCAATAAGCAACTTGGAATCGGTGCCGCGGATTCCTAGACGTCGCTCTCCTCTATGTGACCTCCTCGTTCCACTGGGCAGTTCCCTCATTCAGATCCCGCAGCAGATCAACCATGCTCTGGTAGCGCTCCTTGCCCTCCCATACCGTTCCACCTTCATCCAGTGCTCTGGCCATGGAACGAGTGCGTTCGGTTCGACCCAGCTCGACTCGGCTTCCGGCCGTCATATCCATTTCCGATGGCGGTTGCCGATGCAGACGGGTGTGCGCATGGATATAGGCGAGGAACTGACCCTGACGGGGCGTATAGGGAGCAGGCATATTTACTGCGGCGAGTCGCCGCCTCCGATCTCCTCGGGACGAACCTTAGGGCAATGTCTGTACGCGGCCTGTTGCAGGTATGTTCGAAACTGGCGTACTAACCGGGTTGCCCGGACTTGGTGGGCGCCACCCCGAGCGCCGAATCCAGCCACGCGGATATATCAGCCTTGAGCTTCCGGCGCGATGGCGTGTCGATGTACATCATGTGGCCGGCGTTGTACTCCTGAAACGTCAAGTTCTTTCGCGTGTTCGGCTCCAGTCCGAGATGGTTCATCGTGTATCTCGCCTCATAAAACGGTGTTGCAAGATCGTAACGACCGGCGGCCACAAACACTTTCATAAACGGATTTTGGACCAGCGCACCACGCAGCCGATCGCTCACATCCAAAGCGCTCGCCCCTTCCCGTCCGAAGTTCCAGGGCGCGGTCAATCCCTCCCCAAGAACATAGTAGGGCATGTCCGTCTGATACTTCAGCTCTTCGCGAAGATACTGGTTATAGAGCGTGGTGAATGGAGCGCGAACGGCCGTGTAGCTGGCGTCGTAGCCCGGGTAGGCTGACGTCGGGTCTTCGTTTGTTCCAAGCAGCCGGGCGTCATATCGCCCCAGCGTCTGCTTTTGATCTCGCATCAGTTCCGCCTCGAACTGGCCCGGATCGACGCGCAGATTGTCGCGATCCAAGAACTGCTTGCTCAAACCGGTGTAGCGCGCAAGTCGATCGATCGCCTCCGCGCGTTCCGAAGCGGGCAGGCTGTCGCCCTTGGCAAGGATCGCCGGGTAGTCATTCTCTGCCCATCGTTCAACTTCGGCCAGCAGTTTCGGGACGTCCCGAGAAATCGAGGAGGATAGTTTGTGGTGGTATGCCGCGATCGCCGCATACGTCGGAAGAAACAGGGGGTACGCCATGTCGTTGCTGCGCGAGGTTATGATGGTCTTGAAATTCAGGACCGACGAGATCAGTGCCACGCCATTCAGCGCGATACCGTTGTCGAGCAGATGACTTGAAAGTCCGGCGGCGCGCAGCGTTCCATACGACTCCCCGGCGAGAAAGAGAGGTGATCCCCAACGATGATTGCGGGTCAGGTACATGCGGATGAACTCGCCGATCGACTCGATATCCCCGTCCACGCTCCAGAATTTAGCGCCCAGCTCAGGTTTGGCTGCCCGGCTGTACCCGGTTCCAACCGGGTCGATGAATACGAGATCGGCTCTGTCGAGCCAGGTCGACTCGTTATCCACCAGGGAATATGGCGGCGGTGGAAGACTTCCGTCATCGCCCAGCTTAACTCGCTTCGGACCAATCGCTCCCATGTGAAGCCAGAGCGATGCCGAGCCAGGGCCGCCGTTAAACGCGAACAGGAGAGGCCGGCTCATGCCTTTTGGAATGTCCGTCCGCGAATATGCGACGTAGAATATTCGGGCTTCGGTCTCGCCGGCGGCGGTTCTAATGGGCATCTGCGCCGACACCGTAGCGTAGCTGATCGTCTTGCCGTTCAGATCCATCTGGTGTTGAGCGACGACGGGAGTCTCATCTGGAACCGCTTCTTTTGACACTGCAGGAGGAGGCTTTATCTCGGCTCCGGAGGCCGGCGTTGGCGCTTGAGCGAGCACAAATGAAAACAGCAAAGGAAGCAGCATAGCAGGTTTCCCTTTATGAGGCGTTTTATGAGGCGTTGGTTGAACTGAGCGTTCAAGGTCGCGTAAATGCTTGATCGCGCGACAGAGTCGAACGGCTCCGGTTAGAAGGTGGCCCGACCACTCTACGCGGCGCATCCCCGGAACCGCCTAACGGCCTGGTCTAATCCTCTGGAGCGTGGTCAAGCGGGCGTGCGTCAGCTCAACGATATTGGCAACGTCGAAGTCCCGCGGGAGAATTGGCCAACCCTTCATCCCTGTGAGGTTGCTCTCAATCTCGGGCCATACCTGGGCCCGCTCCTGGATGCTTAGGCTGGATGTCGGGGCGGTCTGCAGCTCCGCGTTCATCTCGCGCACCGTGCGAAGCTCAATGCCCGGCAGAGACCTCAACATGGCCGCAGCCAGACGAAGGTTCTTAAGCGCCCGATCGATGTCTGTCCGCGGCTTCTGTCGCGCGGCCGTCCAGTCGCTCCGGGCAGGATTCGCGCCGCGTGCGAAGTTCGGCGCGTCCCAAAACTCGTCGTGCAGGATGCGCGTCGGGTGACCAAGGAACACTTGCTGCCACACGGCGCCAGACGCGACATCTGCCCTCAACCGTGCAGCGAGAGCGTCGCGCTCCCTCACGGAAGCGGCATCGTCGTGATACAGGCCGTCGGTCAATCCTGGGCCGTTCGGATAGGCAATGCATTCGGAAAAGCGATGGACGCCGCCCTCCGGGACCCGCGTGTGCGCGTAGACGAATGCCGGAATTCCCAGCTGAGTGAGGGCTCCGCATACCTGTGGACCCCACGTGTTGCCGGGACCTCCCCAGCACGATGGCGTAGAATCGAACACTTGCTCGATCGCCACCACGCCCGGCTGTTCACGACGGAGCGCCTCCGTAACTCCCTCGTTCCAGTTTCGGACCGCCATTGCTTCCGCGATCGTAGGATGAACTGAGTGAAAGTCCGTATGCAGCCCGATATCGTGCTGGCGCATTGCGGCGATAACATCATTGCGGCCACGATGCCTTAGCAGGCGTGCCTTCTCGCCAACGACACATAACGTTGCCTGAACACCCTCTTCCGCCAGGATGCTCGCGCAGTCCCGCGCAACGTCATCGGATTCGGGTGAAATCAGATCCTCCACGTCCATGAAGACGGTAACAAACATCGGCGCCGGCATATATGCTGCTCCTTGCGGTCGTCATTGACCGGTTCCTCAGCCCCGATTAGTATAACAGACGTCCCGCACGAGCGCAAGACTGGACCGGCAATCTGCAATGAGAGAAATGCACATTCAAAAACGGCAACGTGTCTTTTCGTTCGCTCATGACCGCGCGTTGAGCACGAAGAGCGGAATCAACGATAGTGATCCTGGGCAGGTTATGAACTGGAGGGAATCCGCCATGACATCATCTAACTCGGTTACGATTGGGCGAAGAGAGGTCACTCCGGCCGCCGTTTCGGCGCTCGCCGATGCCGCGATCGAATGCAGAACGCTGTTTGCAAGGCACGAGAACGGTGACTGGGGAGGCGCACCGGAGTGGCTGCGCACCGACAACAACCGCGCGGCCGGCGCCGAGAGATCGTCCCACGCCATTCAATCCCACTACGTCCTGCCAAACGGAACCGAGATCTACGTTGTGAGCGCCGCCGACCGGTCACGAACGCGGATGATGGTAAAGGCGGAGTTTACGTTGCGGGAGATCGGCGTACAGGAGGGATACGCTGTCTGGGCGAGATCGTATGACGGCGTCAACCCGCTTGTCGCGGTCGAGGAGCCCGTGGTCGACCGCCTGCTCGCGAGACTGCCGGCTATCACGTCGGCCTTCGATGTGGGAACCGGCACCGGTCGAATCGCGCGCAAGCTCGCCCGAATGGGCATAGCCGAAGTCGTGGGAGTGGACGCTACACCGGAGATGCTCGTCGTTGCCTGCGAGAACGCAGCGCGAGAAGGCCTGCACAACATCCGGTTCGAACTCGCCGTGCTCGGAGAGGCGCCACTGCCGGGAGCGTCAAATGCGTTCGATCTCGTGACTTGTGGCCTGATGATTTGCGACGTTCCCGATCTACGTAGAGCGGTGGCCGAGTGTATCCGACTCGTTCGGCCTGGCGGATGGCTGCTCCTTACAGACTTCCATCCTGCCACTTGTACCTTCGGCTGGCGCACGGACTTCGTGACGCCGGAAGGAAGACTGCTCCTTCCGAACACTCCCAGCTCACGGCAGCACTATCTGGACGCAATCGTAGAGGCGGGAGCCTCGATCCGAGAAGTACAGGACATCGCGCTCGACGGCAAGCCGTATGGCGATACCGCTGCGTGCAGAATGAACCAGGTGGGGCTGCCGCCTCTCTGTCTTGTGATCCTAGCGCAAAAGACGGCGGGATGAACGATGGCAAGAGGTCTGGAGGCAGTCTACTAT
>JBBQVV010000251.1:0-10157 GCA_038211235.1 Chthonomonadales bacterium
TCACGCCGAAGACGAAACTCCTCTATGCGGAGACGGTCGGAAATCCTCGTCTCGACACTCTGGATATCGAAGCGGTTGCGGCGATTGCGCACGCCGCCGGCGTCCCGCTGATGATCGACAACACAATGCCATCGCCCGCGCTTGTGAACCCGATCCGTTACGGTGCAGACATTGTCGTCCATTCGACAACCAAGTTCATTGGCGGCCACGGTACGAGCATCGGCGGCGTCATCGTCGACAGCGGCAAATTCGACTGGGGAAACGGGAAGTTCCCTCAGTTCACCGAACCGGATCCCTCCTATCACGGTCTCGTATTGATGGGTCTGCCGGAGCCGCTCAAGAGCATGGCCTACATCTTGAAGGCTCGGATCCAGATGATGCGAGATCTCGGCGCTTGCATGTCGCCCTTTAATGGATTTCTGTTCCTCCAGGGACTCGAGACACTCCATCTGCGCATGGAGCGTCACAGCCAAAACGCGCTCAAGGTGGCGAAGTTTCTGAAGGCGCGCCCGGAAGTCGTTTGGGTCAACTACCCTGGTCTCACAGAGCATCCACAATACTCGCTGGCGACGAAATATCACAAGAACGACCTGTATGGTGGAATTCTGGGGTTTGGACTGAGGGGCGGCGCAGACGCGGGCCGAAGATTTATCGACAGCCTCAATCTGTTTTCGCTGCTGGCTAACATTGGTGACGCCAAGTCCCTTGCGATACATCCGGCATCTACTACGCACCAACAGCTTACCGCCGAGGAGCAGCTTGCGGCGGGCGCTACTCCGGATTACGTCCGCCTCTCCGTCGGCATCGAAGACCCTGAGGATATCATCGCTGATCTCGCTCAAGCTCTAGATAAGACGCGAAGCTGACCCCAATACTGATTCGCAGGAGAGAAGTCACGTGACAAGCGAAGCCGCTTCACCCGCAGACTGGCAGCAGAATAGGACGTTTCCGCCGCTGCCGGAGTTTGCAGCGAAGGCGAATATGCGCGATTCCACGATCTACGCGCGTGCCGATAAGGACTACCTGGGGTTCTGGGAAGGCTGGGCGAAACAGCTGGAATGGTTCCAGCCGTGGAACACCGTTTGCGAATGGGACCCGCCGCACGCCAGGTGGTTTGTAGGAGCCAGGCTCAACGTTAGCGTCAACTGCGTCGATCGGCACCTGAACGGATCGCGGCGGGACAAGCGAGCCATCGTGTGGGAGGGCGAGCCTGGCGAAGTGCGGACGCTGACGTTCGCCGATCTCTCGCGTGAGGTGAACAAGTTTGCCAACGTTCTACGGCGGTTGGGTGTAGGCAAAGGCGACCGGGTCACACTGTACATGCCGATGGTCCCGGAAGCGGCCGTAGCGATGCTCGCATGTACGCGCGTTGGCGCTATCCACTCCGTCGTATTCGGCGGATTCTCGGCGGAGAGCCTGGCGGAGCGCACGCAGGACTGCGCATCCAAACTCGTCATCACGGCCGACGGCTACTGGCGTAGAGGGCAGATCGTGCCGCTGAAGAGAACGACGGACGAGGCATTGCCTCACTGTCCTACAGTAGCGCACGTAATCGTCCTTGACCGTGTCGGAGCGGCGCATCCGGTCGCGATGCAGCCCGGCCGGGATCATTGGTGGCATGATCTGATGTTGGACGTACCGGAAGATTGTGCGCCCGAATCGATGGACTCGGAGGACCCTCTATTTATTCTCTACACCTCTGGGAGCACGGGTAAGCCCAAGGGGATCCTGCACACGACGGGAGGCTACCTGACGTCCGTGTTCGCGACCACGCAGTGGGTCTTTGACGTGAAGGAGGAGGACCTGTTCTGGTGTACCGCGGACATAGGATGGGTGACCGGGCACTCCTATGTAGTCTACGGTCCGCTGGCAAACGGACTGACCGTCTTCATGTATGAGGGGTCGCCCGATTGGGGACCGGGCGAGCAGGGAAAGGGCTCTGTCGCGCGGGACCGGTTCTGGTCGATGATCGAGCGCCACAAGATCTCAATTCTTTATACAGCGCCGACGTTGATCCGAGCCTGCATGAAGTGGGGCGAATCCTATCCACAGAGTCATGACCTGACGAGTCTTCGCATGCTCGGTTCCGTTGGCGAGCCAATCAACCCGGAGGCCTGGATCTGGTACAACGAGACGATCGGCGGCGGCAGATGCCCAATCGTCGACACGTGGTGGCAGACCGAGACGGGGGCGATTATGATTACGCCACTGCCTGGGTTGACCACCACGAAACCCGCTTCGGCCGCGCGGCCATTTCCAGGGATCTCCGCCGACGTGGTGGACGAACATGGAAATGCGGTTCCCGAAGGCCAGAAGGGCATACTGGTCATCCGGAAGCCGTGGCCCTCGATGCTGCGTACTATCTGGGGCGATGACGATCGATATCGCCAGGTCTACTGGTCAAAGTTCCCCGGCGTATACTTTCCCGGGGACGGCGTCCTTCGGGACCAGGACGGTGACTACTGGCTGCTTGGCCGTGTCGACGACATCATGCTGGTTGCCGGCCACAATATCAGCACGATGGAGATGGAGAGCGTGCTCGTGGAGCACCCCGCTGTTGCCGAGGCAGCCGTCATCGGCAAGTCCCACGACGTGAAGGGGCAGGCGCCGGTCGCATTTGTGATCATTCGGGAAGGGCATGGCCTGCGGGCCGGCGACACCGCCGCAGTCAACGCCCTAAGCGCGGAGCTGCGCGACTTTGTCGGTAAGAAGCTGGGTGCGATCTGCCGGCCGGACGACGTCATTCTGACCGCGGACCTGCCCAAGACTCGGTCCGGCAAAATCATGCGAAGGCTGCTTCGGGATATTGCCGAGGGTCGCGTCCTAGGGGATACGACGACGCTCGCGGATCCTGCCGTTGTGGCTTCGCTGCGAGACAAGTACTCGAGTGAAGAGGCATAGGCGGCGCCAAGATCAGCAGCATGCACGGTCTATTCATCCCGACAGGCGAGAGCGCTGTGGCTACCGCTTTCCGGCCCTACATGTATCCCGCCGCGCCTAACAGTTCCCGTGTTTCCTCGTCCGTGTTGGGATCGGCAACAAGGCGTGCAGTCAGACCATCAACAGGTTTTGTCCCGTAAATGGCCTGCTCCTGCCACGCCGGTGAGTAGCCCCACAAGAGCAGCCGTCGAATCGTGCATCCGGGCTGCGTCGGCAGCGCGCGGTGCCACAGCGATCCATGTGTCAGAACGCAGCTTCCCGCGGCCGGGCGGAGCGTGACCTGGCCCGTCTTGTCGGTGAAGTCGTTCTGTCCAAGGTCTGCTTGTATCCACTGGTGTGAACCTGGCACAACCTGCAGCGGCCCGTTGACGTCGTCGATGTCGTCGAGGTAAAGGAGTACGTCCAGCGTTTGTGATCTGGCCAACAACGGTGGGATCGGATCCGGAATTACGCGCTGGTGGAAGTGCCACTCCGTCTCCCTGTTGGTCTCGTCTGGATAGCAGACCCGTCCCGTAAATGCGCGCCATTGAACGGCGGGTCCGAACAGTGCGCGAGCGATCGAGAGCGTCGGCTGGAAGCGCAGCATCTGGAGAAACAGCGGGTGCTTGTCCATCAGGTGCCGTATGAATAACCCGCCGAAGGCGCGCCCTCCTCCCGTCTCAAGATGGTCGTCCTTGGCGACCGTTTCATCGAGGGCGCCGCGCAGCCGCTCCACCTGTTCCATGGTTATCAGACTCTGTCGGACCAGGTATCCGTCCCGCACAAACTGCTTGATCTCCTCCGGAGTCGCGAGAACTTCGACTTCCCTTGTGGGATAGTTGCGGTGGGCATCCAGAGTTCTGTAATCGATTCGATGGCTTCCTGGTATGGCCGCCCGATTGTAAGGAATCGTCTCCATCAGATTGGGACCTCCGGCAATTCGTCGTGGGTCAATTATACCCGTGAGCATGGAGCACACGGCGCGTTGGGCCGGGCGCCTCGTGGTTCGGCGCGCTCGACAGTGCCAGTCATCCGTCCGTGTGATCATGTACTCTCTTGTCGTCGCCGCGAACTGCCAGACAGCTGCCTGGATCAAGAACGCAGACTCGCGCAGGAGCTTGTACTAGCCGCCAAGAATAGTGATCAACACCGAGACTTCACAATCAGGAGGAGGCACCATGGCATCCGGACCACCGGCCCCGCGTCCAGTTAAGGTAGGCATCGTTGGGTGCGGAAATATCAGCGGAATATACATGCAGGCCGGAAAGACATTTCCCATTCTGGATATTGTTGCATGCGCAGACCTGATCCCAGAGCGATCCAGGGCGCGAGCAGATGAGTTCGGCATTCCAACGGTCTTATCCACGGCGGATCTGCTCGCGGACCCCGAGATCGAGATCGTAGTCAACCTTACCCAACCACTGGCTCATTATGATGTGTGTATGGCTGCCATTCAGGCTGGTAAGCACGTTCACGTCGAAAAGCCTTTGAGCACCACGCGCGAGAACGGACTGCGGCTGCTGAACGCTGCCAAGGAGCGCGGCGTCCGCATTGGGGCCGCGCCAGACACATTCTTCGGCGGTGGGGCGCAGACGTGTCGGAAGCTGATCGATGAGGGATGGATAGGCGAGCCCATCGGCGCCAGCGCATTCATGTTGTGCCATGGACACGAAAGCTGGCATCCTGACCCCGAGTTCTATTATAAGGTCGGCGGAGGGCCGATCCTCGATATGGGGCCATACTACCTGACCACGCTGGTCTCGCTCATGGGACCCATCGCGCGAGTAACCGGTTCGACCAGGGTGACCTTCCAGGAGCGAACGATCACGAGCGATCCGAAATATGGGACGCAGATCGAAGTCGAAGTTCCGACACACGTGGCCGGCATCATGGAGTTCGGTAACGGCGCCATCGGCACGCTCGTCACCAGTTTCGATGTGTGGGCGCACCAGATGCCGAACATCGAGATATACGGCACCGAGGGATCGATGCGGGTGCCAGATCCTAACGTGTTCGGCGGACCGGTGTTAGTCCGGCGCGCTGGCGCGAAAGAGTGGAGCGAGATGCCGCTTACGCACGGCTTCGTGGAGAATAGCAGGGGAGTTGGCGTGGCGGACATGGCCTATGGTATTCGCTCTGGTCGCCCGCATCGCGCGTCCGGCCAGCTCGCATTCCACGTCCTAGACGCCATGCAGGGATTCCATGAGGCGTCAAAGTCCGGAACGCGGTACGATCTCGTGAGCACCGTAGAGCGGCCCGCGCCGCTGCCCATGGGACTGCGGAAAGACGTCCTGGACGCTTGACCGAGCCGTCAACTTATCATTGGAAATCGGTTTCGTAGAATCTCTCATATGCAAGTTGTGGGATCTGCGTTGCAAGCTTGCCGCCGCTGACATCGATAAGCGTGCCGGTTATATAGGACGCGAGATCCGACGCGAGGAAACAGAGCAGATTGGCGACATCCTGCTTCTCGCCCCACCGGCGCAGTGTCAGGGTGTTCAGCAGGCGACTCTGAATCTCCGGCGGCGCCTCGGCGAAATGGTTCATCTGGGTGGGGACCATTCCGGGAGCGTAGGCGTTGACAGTGATATTCCACGGACCGACTTCGCCGGCAAGGACCCTGGTAAGGCTGACCACGCCGGCCTTCGACGCCGCGTAGGCGGCGCTGCCTATCGCGGGCACGATTGCGGCAAATGAGGCGGCGTTCAGAATTCGCCCTGAGCGCTGCCTTTTCATGATATGCACGACTGCCTGGCACATCAAGAACGTGCCTGTGAGATTCGCCTCGATGTTGCTGCTCCACGCGCTAGTAGACTGCGAATCGACGGCGCCGGTTACCGATACGCCCGCGTTATTGACGACAATGTCGATCCGGCCATACCGTTTGACGACATTTTCCACCGAGGCTGCGACAGATTCAGAATTTCGGACATCGCAGACCGCAGTGGTTCCCACAGCGCCCCGCGCGTCAAAGTCGGATTGAAGCGTCTCAAGCCCGTCCGGATCGACGTCCAATGCGACGACGGTTACGCCTTCCGAGACGAATGCCAACGCGACGTGCCTGCCGATTCCTCGTGCGGCTCCGGTTACGATAGCAACCTTGCCGCTAAGGTCGATCAGCATGCTAATCGGACCCGCCGCGACGCTCGCGCGTGTCCGTGGACCCGTTGGTTTCGCCCTGAGCCGGCGCAGGGTAGGCGCTGCGTCCAGAACCTTGATCTCCAAAATAGATCGTGAAGTTTGGTGCGGGAACGACGTAGATGCTATTTCCGATCCACCGCCACTGGAGATGCGCGGTCGGCGCCAACAGATTGAGTGCCTCCGGGAGCTGTCGTGGCGATAGGTTACCCCAAACTCTGAACTTCAGGCCGTTCGGAACAGCCTGATCGACAAGGACCGGAACGTTGGACTGCTGGCTGAAAAGCTGCAGAACGGAGGTGACCGGCTCCGGCTTTTCCTCCGGGATGTTAAACCACACGAAGCCGTTTTGTCGCAACAGAAGACCGTACGACTGCTGACTCAGTCCACTTGCAAGACTGTCCTGTGCGAGGACGCGAGGAAGGTCGTTCTGGGCGATGAAGTCCGTATGGATGTTGGCAATTTTTCCCAGGGATTCTTTGTTTGTGGCGTTCAGCGCAACAGACGCGTTGGGCGCCCTGGAAACAGCAGTGTTCGCCAGAACTGAACTGATTGGCGGCCCGTCGACCGCATTTCCTTGCGGCTTCGCATCCTGTTTGGCATTGCTCCGAAACTGCCTTCCGCTTGCTGCGCCGCCCAAACCGCCGTACAATGCCGACTGTTCCTGCACTCGCAGGCCAAGCAGCCGTTCGTCGGGCGGAACATCCATGCCCAATGCCCGCAGCTGCGCACGAAGCTGCGAATTCAGCTCCTTTAACTGGCTGAAGGCGCGTTTGATCGCCGCATCGTCGCGCGTGAAGCGATAGATACCGGAAGTGCTGACGGTGAATCTCAGATAGGTTGTATCACAGACCGTTTGAAGAACCGTCTCAATCGGCTGGTCGGTAAGCGTCAATGTCACCTGTCCCGCCACGGTCGTGTCCGGCGCGAACTGATTCCCGGCCTGCTTCAAGATTGCTTTGAGCGTACTCTGTACATCCGCCCGCTCCGCATCCACCGAGAGAGCTGCGGCGGTGCCGGTCACCTGCAGGCGGCTGACAGCAACTACAGGCGGCCGATATGCAGATTGGGTACCCGGCGACTTCTGTGCGCCGGCGCTTGCTGGAGCAGCCTCCGAAATCATGAGAACTCCAGCGCAACAGACGATGATTCTTAGCGGGGGAATGTGCACGTTATTACCTCTTTGATATTGCGACGCTGACCGTGGTTAGGGCAATGCCGGCAGCTCCACGGATTCCTGCGGGGCGCCGTTATTATCGTCTACGCGGCCTGTCCGTGAATCCTTGCGCGATGCAGTCGAGTCCACATGCGTGGACGACATAAAGTCACGCTCCTCGTCGCTAACGTGCAGCTCCGTCTCCGTCAGATTGGCGAGGTTGACCGAACCGCCAGGCGTTTCGTCCACCGTCTTGTATCGCTGTGAATGCGTGCCGTAGCTTAGCAGCGCGAGTCTATCAGACGGCCCGTCGTAGGCCGACGATGTCGCCGTCGTCAATCCTTGAGGATGGGCGTCCAGAGACACCGCGTCGCTGTCGCCGCGAACACGTAGACCGTGCTTCCAGGCACCGCGCGAGAGACGTGCAACGAACGACGTAAGGCTCCGTCTCGGATTGCGTCGACCACTGGCGACCTGACGGTATGTTCGCATGGTCAGACCGCGCCGTCGGAACGGACTTCGTGGTTCAACAGTGGATTGGATCTCCCGCGAGATTGTTGTATCTCCGTGCACGGTTCGCAGTACCATGGCGATATCAGCCGAACGGATCCGTCTTAGTTGGTTTTCGCGTTCGGCCAGCCTCGGCGTCGCAGGCAAAGCCTCTGCCACGCGGTTAGCAGAATGCGACTGAATTGCTGAACGGATGGTGAACAGCATCAACGTGGCGACTGCGAGGGCCGGAATAGCCAGGCGCCAAGTCCCGATTGCCGGAGTTTTCCGAGTGCGTTCGAGGCGGGCGTAGAAGTCCGCCCTGAGATCGCCCGGAGAGGCAATCGACCTGACAGCGACTCCGAGGGCCGACTCAGCGCGGCGGAATCCGTTTAGCTCGGAACGACAATCAGCGCACTGCGTCAAGTGCGCATCGACGAGACTCCGATCGTACGGGCCAAGCTCACCATCGATATACGAGACTAGCCGCAACCGCACGCCTTCGCAATCGCAGCTCCATGCGTTGTGAGGAGTTGGGCGCGGCCTAGCGAACAGGTTCCACGACATCTGCCCCCTCCGTTTCGTGCACCGACAAAGCAGCATTCCCATGAACCGCCATATAGTGATCTTTGAACACCTTCCGCGCACGGTGCAACCGCACTTTTGCGGCGGCAATCGAGCACCCGAGAACTTCAGCGATCTCCTCGACAGTCAGGTCCTGAAAGTAGCGCAATACCAGCGGCTGACGATGCGCCAACGGACATCGCATCAAGATCGATTGCACGGTATCCCGCTCGATCTTTCGTTCAAACACCGCTTCGGGCTGCAGGTCGGTGTCCGCAGGTATCATAGCGAACCCGGGCTCATCCAGAACCGGCAAGAACCTCCACCGACGCGACCCCCTTGCGGCGTCCACTCCCCGGTTCACCGCGATTCGGTATAGCCAGGTGGCGAACCTCGCCCCGTACCTGAACTTCGGCAGAGAGCGGTATACTTGCAGAAACACGTCCTGGGTCAGATCGCGCGCCTCTTCCTGGTTGCCGACAATTCCGTAGACTATATTATAGACGTAGTCCTGGTGTTTGACAAATAGAGCGTCGAATGCCGCGCTGTCGCCACGCAAGAAGCGGGCCACGAGAGCGCTGTCGTCGTCGGTCCTCACCGCTTGCTCCCCATTCATCGGTGGTACCCAACCCGGCGCGCAGGCTTCCTGGATCATAATCGGTATTGTCCAGCGCAGGCGTTACGATGCTGTTGCCGCGCTTCCTAAGGCTGCACTCAACCTCTACTGAGTTCGCGTAAGCTTGCGCATTAGACGATATCTGCCTGGCGAAGGTTACAATGCTGTAGGCCGCGACCTCCTGATGCAGCACTCGGGCTGATGATGGACGAGAGGGAGCCCTGTATTAGAAGTCCGACAGAGCCGTTATGCTATACTAGCTATTGATTAATCGTCCGGTGAACAGGGAGTAGAATTCGACCGATACGATCACGTTATCGGTGAATATACTGGGCGAGAAACGTGCTTCCAGGAGATTCTGTATAATGGCATTGCCGGAAGTATCTTACGGCCGCCGAAAGAGCCGAGCGGTTCGGGTTGGCGACATTCTGATCGGCGGAAATAACCCTGTCGTTGTCCAGTCGATGATCACGGAGGAGACGCATAACGTACCGGCCGCAGTCGAACAGATTATCGCCATGCACCAGGCCGGCGCCGAGATCGTACGGGTCACGACACCGAATCTTGCGGAAGCAAGGTGCCTCGAGGAGATTAAGGTTCGGCTCAAGCGCCAATATCGTGACGTGCCGCTCGTCGCGGACGTGCATCACCAGGGCAGCGATATTGCCGTGGAAGTCGCAAAACATGTGGACAAGGTCCGGATCAATCCGGGGCTGTTCGTCTTCCGAAAGCGCATTCAAAGGACGCTGGAGTACAGCGAACTTGAGACCCAGGAGGAGCTGGAGGCAATTGAGCTCGACCTGCTCCCGGTGATCCGCGCGTGCAAGGAGCGCGGTCGTGCCATGCGTATCGGCGTGAACCATGGATCGTTGGCGGAACGCCTTACTGTTATGCACGGTGATACGCCCGAGGGCATGGTTCAGAGCGCCATCGAATACATCCAAATCTGCGAGCGCCACGAGTTCCGCGATATCGTGATCTCTCTCAAGGCTTCTCGAGTCGCCGTTATGCTGCAGGCAAACCGACTAATTGCCCGGCGCATGGCGGAACTTAAGATGGACTATCCACTTCACCTTGGAGTGACCGAAGCGGGCGACGGAGTCTATGCGAGAATCAAGAGCACGACCGGGATCGGCACGCTCCTCGCGGAGGGAATTGGCGATACGATTCGGGTCTCGCTGGCGGAGGACCCGATCAATGAACTGCCTGTCTGTTATGATATTCTCCAGGCGTTGGGGCTCCGGCGTACGAAGACCGAGTTCATTGCATGTCCCT
>JBBQVV010000252.1:0-10130 GCA_038211235.1 Chthonomonadales bacterium
TAATCAAGTGTTTGAGCATCATGTCCAGGAGACTGCGCCGCTGGGATTCTGCGTCCCGGAGGGCCCGTTCCTGATGATCGAGGAGATCCTCGGTACGCTCGCCCGCTTGACCCTGCCACCGCCCAATCGTCTCCCTGGCGATCTCCGCCAGCTCCGAATCCACCGTAATTCGTTGGAGATTCTTTAGGATTTCTGACTCCAGTCGCTGCTCGCCAATGCCTTTCTTGGAACACCGAAGGTAGGCATCCGAACAATGGTAGTAGACATAACGTGTGGTGCCCTGCGGCATGGACGTCTTCACACACTGCTCGGCCGTAACTTGCAGGCCGCAATATCCGCAGTGCATCATGCCAGTGTAGGTGAAGCCGTGCTTCCCCCGCCGCGAATGACTGCGAGATTGCAAAACAGCCTGGAGACGATTGAACTCAGCAATGGAGATCATTGGATCATGATTGCCCTTCCGCTGAACGCCATTGTGAGTGGTGAAGCCGGCATAGAAGGCATTGGAGAAAATGTCGTAGGCAGCGGCGTTGCTGAGCGGTCCACCGGGCCGCGATGGCGTGGGACGGGTGCGAAAGCCCCACTGGTGGTTCATGGTGTCGACCACGTGCCGGATCGTATAGCTGCCCGTGAGTAGCAGTTCAAACCCTTTGCGCACGAGGTCAAAGCGCTCCGGGTCCCTGATGATGATCCCTTTCTTTGGATTATGATGAGCGACAATTAGAATTCCCTGTTAACGACAATTAGAATTCCCTGCAGGGCCGATGTCGGCGACCATTTCGCGAACCTCTATCGGAGGCGCTTATGGTCACTGACAAGCAGGTGAGGATTCTAATGACAGAAATCAGTAACGGCAAGCCGCTCGCGATCGCGGCGGCTCACGCGGACATGGACGTGAAGACGGCCAGGAAGTGGGCGGCAAGTTCGAGTCGGCCTTCAGAGTCGAGATTGGCCCACGACTGGCGCACGCGTGACGATGCATTCGCCGATGTTTGGGGCGCTCTCGCCATCATGCTGGTCAGTAATCCGGGCCTGCAGGCAAAGACCTTGTTTGAGCATCTCCAGCGTGAGCACCCTGGCCGGTTCCAGGACTCGCAGTTGCGAACTCTGCAGCGACGCGTCAAGATGTGGCGTGCGACAGAGGGGCCTGCCAGAGAGGTCTTCTTTCCCCAAGAGCATCCTCCGGGCGTACTGTGCGCCTCCGATTTCACGCACATGAAATCCCTCGACATACGTATAGCCGGGCAGCCCTTTCCGCATCTGCTCTATCACTTCGTTCTGACCTACAGCAACTGGGAGACGGCGAGCGTCTGTTTCTCAGAGAGCCTGGAAGCGCTCTCTGAAGGCCTTCAAGAGGCGCTCTTTGAGCTCGGCGGAGTGCCGATGGCGCACAGGACGGACAGACTGAGCGCCGCAGTCGTGAACTGGAGCAAGGAGGTCCTTGCCAAGAGCGGCGCCAAGGAGCTGGCTCGAGCCGACTTCACGCGCAACTATGAGCGGTTGCTACAGCACTTCGGCTTGAAAGCAGAGCGCACTCAAGCAGGCCATGGAAATGAGAACGGCGACGCCGAGCAGCGCCACTACCGCCTGAAAACAGCCGTCGAGCAGGCACTCCTCCTGCGAGGAAGCCGGGAGTTCGACACCCGAGACGCGTACGAACATTTTCTTCGCACGCTGCTTGCCCAGCTCAACGCCGGCCGCAGAGAGCGACTGCTTGAGGAGCGCAGGCTTTTCGCTCCGCTTCCCTCCGGACGTCTTGACGCTCTGCGCACTGCGGAACCGCGTGTGGGACCCTCGAGCACCGTGTACCTGCTCTGCAATGTCTACTCCGTACCCAGCCGCCTCATCGGCGAGCGCGTGCAGGCGCGCATCGGGGCGGAGACCATCGAGATCTACTTCGGCAAGACCTGCGTTGAGACGCTGCCAAGATTGCGTGGCCGCGGTCGGCACCGTGTTCAGTACCGGCACATCATCGATTGGCTGGTCAGAAAGCCCGGCGCGTTCGCAGGCTGTCGCTACCGGTCGGACCTCTTCCCGAGCAGCCGGTTCCGGATGGCATTCGATGCGCTTCAGGAGTGGCATCCCAAGCGCGCGGATCGGGACTACCTTGCCATCTTACAACTGGCAGCCAAGCAAAGCGAAGCACGTGTCGAAGAGGCCCTTGACACTTTACTCGCCGAAGGCAGCCCCTTCGACAGCAAGGCCGTCGCCGCAAGACTTGCTATCGGCGCGCCGCTCCGGTCGATCACGCAGGTAGAGATCGCTCCGGTCGACGTGGCCGCTTACGACCAACTCCTGCAGAGCACGGAGGTGCCTGCATGATAAAGTCGGACCAGACCAGGCAACAACTCCTTGAGTATCTCAAGGAGTTAAAGCTTCCTACCGTGCGAAACTACTACCAGGAGGCGGCCATTCTCGCTCAGCAGGAGAGCCTCTCCTATGAGCACTTCCTTAAAGATCTGATGGAGCGAGAGTGCGAAACGCGCTGGCAAGGACGCATTGAGCGTCTCACTGCGGAGAGCCGGCTGCCTCTGCAAAAGAGCTTCGACAACTTCGACCTGGCGCGCCTGCCGTTGCGTACGCAGCAACAGGTCAGGACTCTACAGGCGGGCTCGTTCGTCGACCGTTGCGAGAACGTCCTGGCGTTCGGAAATCCAGGCAGCGGCAAGACGCATCTCCTATCGGGCCTGTGCCACTTGCTTGTCAGGCAAGGGCGTCGGGTACTCTACACAACCAGCTCCACTCTGGTGCAGGAGCTCCTCGCAGCCAAGCGAGACCTGTGCCTTCCGCGCATGCTCAAACGTCTGGCGCGCTTCCAGGCTATCCTGATCGACGACCTGGCATATGTCCAACAGAGCAGAGAGGAGATGGAGGTGCTCTTCACTCTTCTCGCCGATCGTTATGAGCGTGCGAGCGTGCTCATAACCAGCAATCTGCCATTCTCCCAGTGGGAGAGCATCTTCAAGGATCCGATGACGACGGCCGCAGCAATCGACCGCTTGGTCCACCACTGCGTCATCCTTGAACTCAACCTGACGAGCTATCGCGCCGAACAGGCCAAAGCCCGCGTACTCAGCCCGGCCCAGGCCGCGCAAACCAGCGAGACACAGGAGACGTCAATTACTCCCGCGGAAGCGTGAAGCAACCATGAAGCGGGTTGACATAGCAGTCCGGCGAACCCGCCGAAACGGCAGTGCCGCCGAGCCCGAAATAGGGAATTCTAATTGTCGCCGGTAGGGAATAATAGTTGTCGTCCATCACAGGCGTGCGGCGGCGCATGGACTACGTACACCGAAACGCCAGCGGCGTATCGTAGGAAACGAGCTTCTGCGAGGTTTCCGACACGGTGACCTCGGGAATGGACGATCATAGGTCTAAACTGCATATCGCATGGCGCTAACGCTCCAACCTGTAAACTTCGCCCAGGCTTCAGCCTTTATCGCAGCCTACCATCGCCATCACCTGCCGCCACAGGGATGGAAATTCGGCGTAGCGGTAAACGACGGTGAGAAAGTAGTCGGGGTTGTGACGGTGGGCCGGCCGGTATCCCGTATGCTCGATAACAGCACGACTTTAGAAGTCACGCGATGTTGTACCGATGGCACCAAAAACGCCGCCTCCATGCTGTACGGAGCGGCGTGGCGAGCAGCTAAGGCTTTAGGATATTCGCGGCTGATCACGTACACGCTCACAGACGAACTTGGGACATCGGTCGTAGCGGCCGGATGGAAGGCACTCTACCAGACGAAGGAGAATGCCAGATGGGACCGATCGAATCGGAAACGGATCGACAAACACCCGCTACAGGCTAAGATCTTATGGGAAGTTACAGTCTAACGCCGCCCGAAAGCGAGAGCGTCGAGGAAACACCTTATAAGGTTTCAACTACCTGCGTGTAAGTTTTTGTGATTTTTACCTGCCTTTTTGGCAGGGTTTTTGTGTAAGAGGAAACCCCGGACGGGCCCTCCCTCGGAGTCCGGGGATGAATCGTTCCTTACTTAGCAGCTCGCCGTCAGGCGATCTGCTAAGCTGTGCTCATGAGGATTCAAAAACTTTCCCACGCAACCTACCAGCACCAGTACCACCTGGTGTGCGGTACCAAGTACCGCCGCAAATGGCTGAAGGAGTACATCAAGCCGTATCTGCGGGAGTTCATGTACCAGCTAGAGAACCACTACCCTACGGTCAAGATACTGGCGCTGAACACTGACGAGGATCACGTCCACCTGCAAATCGAAATCCCGCCGAATATCGCGGTCGCCAAGGTCGTGCAGCTCCTGAAGCAAAACTCGAGCAGGGAGATCAGAAAGAAGTACGCGTATATCCGGCGGATGTACCTGGAAGACAGTGTCTGGGCCGTAGGGTACTACTCATCTACGGTGGGACTGAACGAGGAGAAGATCAGAAAGTACATTGAACACCAGGGCCAGGAAGAGCTTCCCCAAGAGGTATCGTTTGGATCCTCATGAGGTGAGGCCAGAAACCCCGGACGTGAGTCCGGGGAGTACGTCATTGGTTATCCAACTGGTTAAGCACTACCAAAAATAGCACCAAAAACGGTGCCAAAAATCACAAAAACTTACACGTAAGGAAGTCTTCTTCCTTTATACCATCAATATATTGACTAATCAGGCTAGCTGAATCGAGCATGTGACGGATGCGAGACTCATCCTTAGCGTCGGTCATAAATCGGAATTAACGTGTGAAGCACATCCTCTTTGATATGGGGGTTGAGCGCCCGCATGGTCACTAGGTCAACCGGTGCCGCGAGTGCGTCCGTCAGCTCGTCGGTGAGTTCGATCAGATCGAATAGGCTATAGTGCATGCCGCGCTCGAATTCGATGAGAATATCAAATCGCTCTCCGGACGCGCCGTTCCTTTGGCGCGGGAGCCGAACAGGCCGGCATATACCACGCCGTGGCGCTGAAGGAGAGTTGAAGCGCGGTTTAGTTGTGCGGGGAGCAGTTTCTGCATGCTCCCACTATAGCAGGAACTGAGCGTGCTGGCGAGATCAAGGTCCCTGTCCGCTTGCAGAAATACACCTACTGCGCTGTGTCACGATCGAGTGAACACCATTTTTGACCTTGGTTAATTCGGCGACGAACGTTTGGCTTGTGGATACGGCTACAATCTTCTTTGCAGCGATGAACGCTATTGCTCGCCATGCGGTATCCGGAATCGAAATCCCAACGCCAGTCATTATACGCTTCCTCACCAAGGTCGCCGTGCTGTAGACGCTGCAGTGCCGTCGCCAACATCAAGCCGCTCGCTGCAGATAGAAACGGTAAGGCGGCGTCCGCACGAGTTCCGTTGGTGGATTCCAGCTCCGCCGTTGAGCATCCAAACCGAGCAGTCTTTATTTCTCCGGTTCGGCACCACAGACAGTCGTCTTTGCCTACAATGTGGCGGTGTAATTGGCTGAGCCAGTTTGTGCCTGTGGTGGCTTGGAGTGTCACCACAGCATTCCGGCAGGCAAGCTGGTGTCGCACGTCTCGGTCATTTGCCAAGCCGAGGATGACGTCGAACGTTAGCTCGCGAAGCTCCGAACACTTGTCATACCAGTCGGGATACACCGTGGCGCTGGGAAGAAGCCATTGCAACACCTCAACCTTATGTACAGGACTACCGGACAGCCAGCCCGCATGGGCAGGCGTGAAGGGAAGACCGCGATTGGTATTATGCAGCTCAACGACGTCACCATCCACGATAGTCCACTGTCCCTGCACACCAAATACGTTTAACCAATAGGCGAGCGCACTTGCAACCGCTCCGGCCCCCACTAGCAACGTATTGCCGACGTCGATCGGAATAAGGGTGTCAGGTCCGAAGCCGGCTGCGTCGCCTTCGGCATAGTTCCAAGCAGAGAGGCTTCGGGGCATTGTCGGGCGACCGAGAGTGCTACGAAATACGGCCGCGGCGCCAAGGCAAGATGCCAGCGCCGCTCCGCGCATGGAAGCGATTGAATTCTGGCAGATGACTGGCGTCTGAGATAGATACGCGACAGCGCGATCGGCACCAATATACCAGTCGTAGCCGTTCGCTACGTCATGTCCAATCGCCACCGAGATCACAGCTTCCGCGTTAGGACTACCCAGGGAGAAGTCGCCACACGGATCGATTGCATTCACCGAATTGAGCAAAGCCTCCCCTAAGTTGCGTCCGCCGAATGGCGTGGTAATCTGCAGGTCAACATGTGGGTCAGGCAATGCGAATGTAGCGGATCGGTGTACCCGAACCACCTGGTTAGCGAGAGCAAGCAATGCCAGTTGTCCCGGCGCTGTACAGGCGCTCGTCCTACCCACTGCCAGATGAATCGGTGTCGCCGGTATTGCCGTCCCGGGCAGATACTCGTTCGTGCGTTGATTACGCAGCCGATAAAAGGCATCGCAATTTTGGGACATTTTCGCACTCCTCACTAAATCGGGTTATCGAAGATCGCGCAGGGAGGGAACCACGACGAGGTTTGTTTGTACCGATGTCGTGGTGCACAAGACCCAACGCCCTTCCTGAAACTGATGGACGCACGCACTGTCGATCGAAGTAAAGTTCCCGCCGAAGTTAGGGATCACGATCGAGAGCATGTTTTCAAACGGAAGCAGAATTAGACTGTCATCTCCATCAGAATGACGAGCGTCGGTTCCTGGGTGTGAGTGAACTTGGCAGAGCACGCCCAGTTGCACTTCACGTGCCGCCCGTTGTACGTCACCGACCGCGAGACGATCTACCATTACGCGCTGAGCCGACGTTACGGCATCGGGCACAACAGTCTGTAAAAATACCGTGCAACTCTCGGTTTCCCGACCGCACCAAAACACGAGGCCCTCATGACCGCCGTCGAACAGCCCCGCGACAGCAAAACGAACAAGGGCCTCACGTGTCGCTTCAATCAAGGGCTCCGCTAAGAAAAAGAGCCCGCGCAGCGATCCCGTTGGTAAGGGTGTTCTGCGATGAACCGGTCCCAAATTCTCCCAAGCGCTTTTTGGTAATTTAAGCTGCCGCTCAGCCATCGACCGTTCCTGGTTCTGCTCCAAGTCGTCCGTGGGTGAAGCGAAAGTGGTTGTAGATGACGTGAAGCATATCGCCCAAGGTTTCGGCATGGACGTATTGCGCGCCGGCATCCATCCAATTCGTTGGGCCACCCCAATCTGAGTGAGGGCCGCTGTGTTCGCCATATGCCAATCGATTGAAGGGCGCACAGATAACCGCATTTGTATGGAAGATTGATGCGCCAAACGGCGGGTTCGCTGGCGGCTTTGGAAACAAGTGAGGAAGTCCTTGGGACTGCCATGTCTTGTCGCTGAAGACCCAGGCGGGAGCCACAGCGCGGTAATCGTCGAAGCGACCACGTAGGTAAAATGGCTGCTGTTCATCGTCTGCTTGCATCAGGATCGCCCGAATTTCCAAGTCGTCGGGACGCCACTCCAACGGAATGGAATGGCGTCCCGCCCAAGCGACCGCGCCGACAAGCTCATCCTCAATTATTAGTATAGTGTCGCGCCGCGGGATCATTTACACGCCCCCGCCGATATCGGTGAGCTCGAGCTTTTCGCAGCCCGTGACGTGCTCTTGCTCCAGCGTTTTCGTCGGATCGAGATTGCGCGGAGGTGTGGTTTCGGTCTGCAATCCTGGATGGCCTGCCGTGTAGCCGAAGGCGGTTGCCGCCTCTAGAGAAGCCTGCCCGACGAGCAGCGCCTTATTCCACTCGAAGACCTTCGGCTCCGGGTGCCGGGGGGCGAAAACCGTAACCTTGATGATGTCATCATGATGGCGTTCGTGCTCGCGCTCCTCGCGCTCGTGTTCCTCGTGCAAAACGCGCTCTTCCCTTACGTGGGCGAGATGCGCGTCCGCCTCTTCGCGCTCGTGTTCGTCGTGGAGCACCTGTTCCTCTTTTTCATGTTCGAGGCGCTCAGCTCCCTCATTGCCGGATTCGGTCATTATGATCTCCTTGCCCGCTCTGCTCGTTTGTACGCCTGGCCGACTACGGACGCGGGCGGGGAGACGGCCCAGGCTAGACCATCGTGGCCCTATACAACATATACTCTTGCCCGTTCAGGCAGATTCGGAAGGTTTTGTGGATCTTTTTTGCGGCCGATCTCAAAGAGGAGAGTAGGGGCGATTAGGCGGGGACAAACCTGAGAGAATTAGCCGTGCGGGCAAATAAGCAGGAAGGCGCAGGAGGCGCAGGAGTCCTTTGATGCTGGTAGCGCTCCGAAGTTTTGCGCGGCGATGCCGGCAGCGGCACTCTCGTACTTCGCGAGGCGGCCAGGATCATGTTGGGCGCTGGCTGTGTCCTCTTCGAACGACCCATCAGCCAAGAACCGCACTTGCGCCGCATGTGGTCGGTTGGGGAACGTGTCCGCCATGGCACGCCTATAGAGCGCCAGGCGCATGTGAGTGCCAGAGTCCACGGCGCCGCGCATGCCCGTCAGCATCCGTGATGCTATTAACTGGCCGTCGTTCCGGCGCGTCGTGATCACGTCCGGTTTGACGAGAACGCGGCAGTTCCGTAGATCCGCCGTTAGCATTATGTCCGGTTCGGGATACTCACTATCAACGGATCCGGTTCGCGCATGCTCTAACATCTGGACCGCCGTTGCCCAGTACTTATGTTCGTGGACGGAATCAAGAGGGCCATTAGCGATCCAACGCGAATGGAGGTAGTCCACTGCGGCAGCTTCATCGGGCGATGCACCGGAGGCCCATTGTTCCCGCAGCCAGACCAGGGCCTGTCGTAAACAACGATGAAACTGCTGATAGCCAGTTCCTACGGTAGACCCCCGGAGGCGGGCTATTCTGTTGTAATAGTAAAGCCGCGGGCACTTCATATATAGCTCAAGCGCACTATTATCGTGGACCGGCTTATCGAGTACGTCTGAAACGGTGGACGGTTCGACCTCCTGTTTGGTGTCAAGTGCATCGCCAGTTGTGTTCGCGCTCCAACTAACGCGCTCCACGTCGCCTGCCGCCAACTCTTCCGTAATGAGCGCGAGTACCGGGGCTGGTTTCAACGGCTTACCGCCGGCTCGCTGGGTGGCAGGAATGGATAGGACTAGCCGGTCCTTCGCTCGCGACAGAGCGACGAAGAATAGATAGTCAGCCTCGTTTGCTTGCAAGTCGGTTACCGCCGACAGCTCGGGAGGTTCAGGAATTCCATCCGACCGCCCGGTGGAAGGAAACCGACCCATGACGAGGTTAGGAAGAAACACGACTGGAAACTCTAGTCCCTTGGACGCATGAGTGGTCATGAGCCGCACGGCGTTCCAAGATGCCGCACTCTCCGGTACCGAACCCCGTTGGGTCTCGCCTGCGGATGTCAGACGTCGGAGATGCACGATGAAGTCGCGGGTTGGCGTGTACGTCGGTTTTGTCACAGCCCCTTCGTCCCCAAATCCATCTTCTTCCGAGTCCACGGCCGAACTCGCTTCTACTGGCGGGCGAGCGGGGGTGACAATCCGCTGGTCAAATGTTGTGGCGAGCGCGATGAACTGGTGAATAGCCAACGAGCGCTGGGCACATTCGCACTCGTTTTGTACTGATATTGCCATTCCGCGCAAGTATGAGCCAATTTCAAATAGATATCGTTTTAACAGCAGTGCCGGATCCGAGAGTGACTTTTGTAAGGCGGCGATATGGGTCTGTATCAGAAGCACGCCTGCTCGCGAACGGTCAGATACGGATGCCGCTAAGTCATCCGGTTTTAGCCCGGCTATGGTGCGAGCTCCATGCTGGGAGAGACAAGCGCATACATGGGCTACATCGTCGGGATCAATACTATACTCTGGGAAGGCTGAAACTCGAGCGAGCTCGAAACCGGTTCCTCCCGAGCACAGCGAGATGAACGATATGAGGTCCTTAATTTCCTCGCGATCGAGGATATTGCCGAGGTAGAGTGTTGGTATAGCTTCCTCGTTCAGCGAGGCGGCAAACTGCTGCGCCTGCGCATGGGTGTAGCATAGGATCGCCATGTCCTTGTAATCATAGCCGTGCGTCTGGAAACCGCGTATCGCGCGGATAATCCCTGTACTTTGCGCCGCATCATCCGCAGCGTCAGCGACCGTAATGGCCGGACGACCGGGATCCGTACCGCGGACGGCGTCCCAACGCGTCTCGTCCCCCGTGATGGACTTAGC
>JBBQVV010000253.1:0-10123 GCA_038211235.1 Chthonomonadales bacterium
TACATCCGCCCAGTAGGAGGCGACATAGAGCAGCGCACAACCGATCAACAGCCCGGCGCCTGCCGGAGACGCGGCCGACCAGTGCCGCAAGTCCGCCCGCCTCTGCCACAGGAGGAAGAGCCCGACGACGGGGATCAGCGGCGCATGGCCAAGACTCGGGTCGCCCATCCACAGGCCCCACAGGTCCATGCCGGTGATCACCATGAGCAGCGTGGCCAGGGCTCCAATCGCAACAGCGCCGCTGCCGTGCCATCCCTGCCGCGGCGCGAGTATGGGTATTCGCGAGCCCTGAGTCGTCACGCTTGAAGGTTTCCCAACCGGATTTCCACAACCCGATTGCCGCCATTGCTCTCCTGTTTCGCGTTTATCAACTCGGCGATTCAGAGGACGGCGTCGGTTTCATCCAGGATCGCGTTCATCGTCGTCAACAGTCTCTCTAGCTCATTCTGCAGTGGATCCAGCAACTCCTCTGCATCCGCGGGGCGCCCCTGATTGGCAGTAAGCTCCAACCGTCGAACGGCTTCCACGGCGGCGCGCGCCTCCATGCTCATGATGTTTCCTCGCAGCTTGTGCGTAGCGCGCAAGAACTGAGAGCGATCGCCGGTGGCGATGGCGTCCCGGATCTCCGCCATCAACTTCGCGCACTCTGCCTCGCACAGGTTGGCCAGTGAGCGCAGGACGTCCGTATTGCCGGCGACCCGAGCGAGCAGGGCGCGTCGATCCAGAACCTCGTCCAGAGGCGCGGACGGCGGCGCGTCTCGTGGCGGCAGGGTGCTATCGAGCAGGCGTTCGATCTCGTACTGGAGCTCCTCCGAGCGCACCGGCTTCGTGATGTAGCCGTCCATGCCCGCACCGAGGCATCGTTCCCGGGCGCCGGCGGATGTGTCCGCGGTCACCGCGATTATCGGAGTATGTCGGTCGCCCGCCTCCATGCGGCGCAGGACCTCCGTCGTCTCATATCCGTCCATACCGCTCATCTTGCAGTCGATGAGGACCAGATCGTACACGCGTGTCTCGAAGAGCGCGATCGCCTCGTTACCGCTGGAGGCAACGTCGACCACGCATCCCATCTTTTCCAGCATCATCTTTGCGACGCGCTGGTTAACCGTGTCGTCCTCGACAACCAGGGCATAGGTGTGGTCGCGAACGTCCTGCTGTGCGGTCGTCGGATGTCCGTCTGGCTGGTCCACTTCCGGCGGCGGTGTGACCGCCTCCTTCACCGGCGCCGCGGTGACCGCTGCCTTGCGCCTGGGCTTTGCCTGGGATTTAGCCCGAACCGCCGGCGCAGACGCCACAGGCTTCGCGATCGATGCCGCGGGTTTCTCCTCTATGGATGGGACTTCCGCAACAGCACGACTGACATCGATAGGCTCCGCATCGAGCACGTCGACAGGGGCGCTCACCTGGTCCACTACGACGGGTTCTTCGGCTCCGCCCCCGGTGACCGGGGCCGGTCTTCTCTCGGTCTCGTTCAGGTCGGTGTCTGCCGGACCGGCGGTCTCATCCTCGGCAGGCGTCTCCGGCTCCACTGTCGATGCCGGCTGCTCCACTGGCGGTTGTTCCGCCTCTGCCGGCGCCGTCGCTTCGTCACTCTTCGCGTTTTCCGTTGGCGCTGACTCGACCGGCTGGCCGGGCTGCTCCTCGATCGGCTGCTCCACGTGGCCAACAGGTCCCGAAACAGCAGGTCGACGAGGCGGCAGCTCCAGTGCAATCTTCGAAATCGCCTCCAGCAGCGGACGGCGTCGGAGCGGCTTGGTAAGTGCGGCAGCGAAGCCTTCGGCGACCATGCGTTCGACATCACGATTGCGGCCCACGGAGGTCAGGATAACCAGGCGAGCCTGCTGGAATTCATCAGTCGTAAGTACCGCGGAGATTATTGCGCGGCCGTCGCTGCCCACAACGCGCTCATCCAGCAGCACTGCCTGATATGGGTCGCCATTTGCGACGGCGTCCCGCATCGCATCCAGCATCTCTCCCACCGATGCGCACCGATCTACGCGCACTTCCCAGTAGTTCAGCAGCTCCCTCATGGCATACTGCTGAAGCTGCGGACCGTCCACCACCAGGGCGCGCAGCCCTGAGATGCTCTCCGCCGTGGGTTCGACAATGGCTCCAACATCGACGGGCAGCCGCAGCGTAAATCGGAAGATCGATCCCTCGCCGGCTCGGCTGCGGAGCTCAATCGTCCCACCCATGCGCTCCGCAAACTCGCGGCTGATCGCTAGTCCGAGACCGGAGCCGGTCTCCTGGCTGTCTGGAATGGTGCCGGCCTGTACGTAGCGGTCGAATACGGCCTCCTGCAAAGCCGCGGTGATACCGATTCCCGTGTCCTCTACTTCGACGCTGATTCGCGCTTCGCCGTCGATCACAACATCGCTACCGGAGTCTACGAGCACGAATCCCTCGCGAGTGAACTTGATCGCGTTATCGACGAGATTCGTAAGGATCTGACGAATCCGTCCAGCGTCCCCAATCGTCCACTCGGGCATATCCGGCGAGCAGCGGACGATCAGATCGATGCCTTTGCCCTGCGCCTTGCCGGCGAGCATCGCACCCACGTCTTCGATCACCTCACGCATATTGAATGGAGCAGCCTCCAGCGTCAGGTCGCCGCCCTCCGATTTTGGGCCGTCGAGAGTGTCGTTCACCAGGTGGAGGAGGGCACGCGCGGACGATCGCGTCATCTCGCCGAGTTCCCGCTGCGCCGGCTCCAGTTCGGTGCCGAGAAGCAGATTCGTAAGTCCTAGCACGCTGTTCAGGGGCGTTCGCAGCTCGTGCGCCAGGCTTGCCGAGCTCTCCGCTTCACGCTGGAGCGCGAGCCTCGCGTCCAGCAGGTCTTTCGCGAGCGAGGTCGCCTGCTCCGTGAGCGCATCAGACTCCTGGTTGCGGCGTACGGCCATCGCGACCGTTCCCGTAGCTTCGAGGATCTCGTCTCGAACTTCGTCCGGAGGCGCCAGACGATCACGCAGCGCAATGATTCCTATCAGCAGGCCGCCCGTCTTAAGCGGAAACGCGCTCGTCTCCGCGAGTTCTCGCGCGGCCGCCTCCTCGGCGTCGAAACCGAATGCTCGCGCAGCGAGCGCATCCAGAGTGTTCGCATCTGCCGGGATGTCGAGTACGGTGTGGCCGGGATCACCGGAAATCAGGCTCGCGGCATCGCCGGCATTGGCGCGCAGTTGAAGCGAATGGTTCTCGGCGTCTCGAAGCCAAATCCGGACGAGCGGAGCGCCAGAGAATGTCGCAAGCGCCTCGGAGCATCGCTGCAGCAGTTCTGGTATCGTCGACGATTCCGCGATGGCGATCCCGAGCAGCGCGCGCAACGCCGGCCGGGTGGGAATAGGATCCGATGCGGGCGGCTCCTCATGGACCACCTCCCGCGTGATCGAGAGAATCGCGTGCACCTCGCCACCGCTTATTTCCGGCATGAGACGCGTCTGGAACAGCCGCTCGCCGGACGGCGACATATAGAGAAACTCGATCTCCTCGATCCGTCGGTTCTGGATCGACCGCTCGAGCGCGGCTCTTAACGAGTCCGCAAAGGCGACCGGTACGCGCTCCGCGCCGACCTCGCGCCCCAGGAGAGCGTCCGGGCGCACGCCGATGGCTTCTATCGCGAATGGACTCACGTAGCTATATCTGAAGTCCCGGCCGAAGCGCATCATTACATCCGGTAAAATCACTCGAGGCTCGGCATTTGGGTCGCGTTTGCTGGGTACAATCGTTACAGGCTCGTGCTCCACGGTCGGCTGCGTGGAGGCGAGCAGCTTCCTTCTGAGACTGAGCTGAATCTCGGCCTGCTGCGCCTGCTCGGCGAGCGCCTTCTGCTGGTGCGGCGTGAGTTCGCGAGCGGAGTAGTCCATTATCGAGAGCACGCCTATCGGATATCCATCGTCGGTCGCGATCGGAACACCGGCATAGAAGCGAATGTTGAGCTCGGATACCACAAGGGGGTCACACGAGAAACGCGGATCTTCCGTTGCATCGCGCACCACGAGCGGCTGCAATAGGGTCACAGGGTCGAATCCAATGCCCAGTGGAAGCTCGGGCAGTGGAAAGCCGACCCGCGCCTTAAACCACTGGCGGCGGTCATCGATGAGCGACAGAAGCGCGATAGGCGTCTCGCAGATCGCGGCGACGCGTCGCACGATCTCGTCGAACACCGGCTCGGGCAGGGTGTCCATGAGCCCGTGCTCGTGCAGGGCGTTCAGGCGCGCGGCGTTGTTATTGGGTTCCGATGTGTTGGTCATTATTCGTTTCTCAAAAGAGCGGCAGTGTAGGGCGCCGCGAACGGAATACTATTATCGGCGTTAGTCTGAAACCAGGTCGCGATAGATTCTAGGATCGAACTCCAGGACATGCTTGACGAGCGCCGCGCGTGTCCGTGGCTCAATCCGCAGCTTCGTGATCGAGCGATCCAGAGCGTGCTTGACTGACGAGAGTGTCACCTTGGTCTTCGTAGCGGCGGATAGTACCGTCGCTATCTGGTCGATGGTCAGATCCGTGTCGAGAGCCTTTTCGAATACCGCACGCTCGCGTTCCGTCAATCCCGCCCGCGTCGCCAGCAGAGCGATTGCGGCATGGTGGCTGTTGGCCTCCGGCTGGCTCGGCTTTTTCTGGACGCCGGCCGTGCGAGCCCGCCGGATCGCCTTCACAAGCTCGTCCGGAGTGCAGTTCTTGTCCAGACATTCGCTAACTCCGGAGAACCGTCCGATCGGCGCCAGTCCGCGGTGCGCCGTAAGCAGGACGACAGTAACATGCGGGTACTGGCCCAGTATGCGTTCCACTGCCTGGATCCCATTGAGATGTGGCATATCCAGGTCCATCACGATGACGTCGGGGCGGAGCCGCAGCGCCATTTCGACCGCCATGCGACCGTCTTCCGCCTGTCCCACGACCGTGAAGTCCGGGACCTGAGCCAGCTGCACCGCGAGAAGCTGGCGAATGAGCGTTGTATCGTCGGCGATCAGTATGTTGATTTGCGGCATTCCACTTCCTTCGTAGGGCCCGGGCCATGGCGACCCGCCCATTGCGCTGCGCTCAGCCCGGATTCGCACGGCTTTGACACTTCATCCGCTGGACCTCAAGGCAAGACAGGTACCCTCTAAACGAATGCACTCATCGACATCACCAGTCGCGGACGATGGCGGGGACACTCTCGCTCCGAATACCGGTCCAGGATTGCAAGCCACGTTCCGCCCCATCCTGGCCGGCCGTCGGCGTCGGGCGCTCGAAGGACTGATACTCGGCTCGCTCGCGGGACTGTGCGCCAACCTTCTTGGCATTAACGACCTGATTCACGTCCCAGTCCTACAAGATATTGTGCTGCTGCCGGCTCTGGCGGGAGTCCTGGTCGCGCTTACTCCCGCACGGCCGATACTCCGATTGGGGTCTGCGATCCTGCTGGCGGCGGTAGTAATCATCGGATATACGCCGCTCATCGATCGCCTGATGCCCTCCATCCTCGTCTCCGAGCCGCTAAGCCGCGCCTCTGCAATCGTCGTGCTTTCGACCGCGCCGCATAAGGACAACACTCTGGACGGAAGAAGCCAGCAGCGGCTCATTCACGGATACTCGCTCGTGCGCCAAGGTTATGCCCGCAGCCTTGTCCTCACCCGATCGATCCCAGATATCGGCGACCAGACGCCTGCCGCGCGGGAGCAGATGCGCATGCTTGGTTTTGATTTTCCCGTCGACGTGGTCGGTCCCGTCGCCAATACCCACGATGAGGCGGTCGCCGTGGCTCGCCTGGCACGCACGCGGGGATGGAGCCGCGTAATCCTTGTCACTCATCCCTGGCACATGCGGCGCGCCCGCGGCGTGTTCGTCAAAGCAGGCGTCGACGTCATCTGTTCGCCGTGCGACGAGGGTGAGTACGATATTCACAACCTAACTGGCCCCGGGTATCGCTTCCTCGCGTTCGGCGACTGGCTGCACGAGACGATCGGATATCAGGTCTATCGGCTTCGCGGGTGGCTTTAACAGATAGTCGCGCGCCGCATCAGGCGGCAGCGAGACATCCAGCTCCGTGGCCCGGATGATGTTAAACATCTCTCGTGCGGTTACGTAGTGCAGACGATAACGCACCCCATCATTATATCGGTTCTCTAGGTCAGTAAACATTGCGTCCAGGTCCGCGCCGAGCAGGCATTCCAGGTTATCATCCGCCGCGCCATGGCAATGGAGCTTCACGAAGACGCGGTTCGGGAGCCCATCCACGTGAATTCCCGCATGAATCCAGCGATCCGCGCGCTTGGGAGCATATCGTCTATAGGATGCAAGATCGCTGTCGTCCATCGCGAGGCGCATGCCATTTGCTGTGCGATCCAGGAATGTCGTCAGTGTCCCTTGAACCAGCAGCAGGTCTCCCTGGTCGCTCGCTCCTACCGTTGCGCGAATGCCGCGATCGTGGGACTTGGGCGCCGCGGGATCATCCGTGGCATAATAGATCGCGTTCGTCACCCTTGGCTGAGCTTCCTGATGCCAGGCCGGAAACGTGAAATCGGCATAGCAGCCCAGATCACGAAGCAGGCGGATCTCGCTGTTGACGCCGCAGAAGTTGCGGTCGCCGTCTTGCCTGGAGTTATCGAGTGCCCAGTTGCCATGGATGAACGCGAACGCCGGCCGGCCGGACGGCCATGTTGAAAGCGCTCCACACGCGCGGAACTCCGCAATTGCCGACTCCAACTTCGTCCGCAGCGTCGCCTCGGTATCGTCGCAGTGGTGCAGATGGATCTCGATCTCGCCATATCCCTCGCGACATAGCTGCTGTAAGAGAAGCGCCTCTTCCCGACAGTACTCGTCCCACGGATAGAAGAAGCTGTGGGCCGGGCGGCGACCATCGGCATCGTGATGGCAGTCTGCAATTGCTGGGTACCGATCCAGCCAGTCGTCGAGCCTCCGGCGCGCGGTGACGGCGTCCGCCGAGCCGACCCTGGGCTCGAAATGGTCCGCGACGCAGACGATCAGGTCAACCGGCCCGTTCGTAGCGTCACGGCGTCGGCGTCTGCCATTTGCGGCGATGTCCCGCATGGCGCGAATACTGATTTCGATATCGTACGCTGTCGGCATCCTTGACCAGTTCTAACGTCAGCATGTGCTTCAATCCGCGCTTCAGGTAGTTATCGCGGCCTCGCCCTCAGGTACTTTTGTTCCCTATTCTGTGCAAGACCGGGACGAAAAATCTCCAGCAACTCATTTTAGGTTGCAGTTAGGGCAATCCAAAGCCTAAAATCCTGTCAGCTGTGCAAACGGTGTGTGCACGGACGGACGCATCGCGGTAACTGGTAGTGGGATGAGCTCGGCCGTCGGGCCGCATCCAGAACTTTCGAGGACTATTAAAGCGTGGATCCGCAAACAAGAACCCCAGGACTGGACATCGTATGTTTCGCGAAGGACTGGAGCGAAGATCCGACCAGTTGTAACCACGTCATGAAGGAGATGGCAAAGACTCGCCGCGTCCTGTGGCTCAACTCCATCGGCACGCGAACGCCCAATCTTGCAAGCGGTCGCGACATCGGCAAGATCTTCACCAAGCTCGCCGGCTTTGCGCGCGGCCCAATACGGGCAGGCGACCGACTGTGGATCTATACGCCGATCGTGCTTCCGTTTCCGCACAGTCGCACCGCCCTGCGGATCAACCGGTGGATCTTACGCGTTTCGGTGGCCTGTCTGCGTCGATGGATCGGCATCACTCAATTCGAGCTCTGGTCGTTTATACCAACGCCGTCGGAATACTTCGGCCTGTTCGGCGAGTCGATGACCGTGTACTACTGTACCGATAACTGGTCTCAGTTCAGCGCCGTGGACGCGGGGCGAGTTGAGAACGTTGTCGCCCAACAGGCGCGGCAGGCAAATATTGTTTTCGCGACATCGGATCTCCTCGTCGAGAAGCTGAGGCGGCATAACAGCGAGACACACCTGGCTGCCCACGGCGTCGACCACTCCCTGTTCGCGCGCGCCACGTTGGCCGGAACGCCTGTCCCCAGGGATCTCGCGGCGCTCCGCGGGCCCGTGCTGGGCTTTTACGGGCTGATAGAGGACTGGCTGGACCAGGAGCTTATCGCGACCCTTGCCGAGCATCATCCCGAGTTGTCGATCGCGCTTGTAGGCAGAGTCTGCGTGGATGTATCGAGACTGAGCGCGCTGCCGAACGTTCACTTTCTGGGAAGAAAGCCGCACGCCGAGCTTCCGCTCTATTGCAAGGGTTTTCACGTCGGTCTGATCCCCCACAAGGTAAACGACCTGACACGCCACATGAACCCGATCAAGCTGCGGGAATACCTGAGCGCCGGACTACCCGTTGTGGCGACGGCGCTCCCGGAGGTAAGACACTATGTGGAGCACTGTACGATAGCCGAGACCTACCTGGAGTTCGAGCGAGGAGTCGAGCAGGCGCTCGCCACGGACTCGCCGGACGCGCGGCGCCGGCGCAGCGCGGCGATGCAGTGGGAGACATGGGAGAGCAAGGTTCAGGAGCTGACGCGCCAGGTCGACCGAGCACGACTCTCCGCGCGATCTTCCGGAGAGGCCGCGGTCGCGGCGCCATGCGCTAGTAGGTGATAGAGGACCTGAAGCTTATGACAGCTACCCCGACCGCTGCCCGAACTGCTCCCGGCCCGTCTCTCGTGATAATAGTGGCGCGAGGGACCTCTCACGGAGGGCGCGACGAAGCTCCAGCATGGGGCGCGGTAGCCAGGACAGTATCCACCAGCCCACGCGGCTGGCGGATGGCCGGCTCAGAAGCGATTGTATCAGCATTTGACGGGCAGGCGCCGCGCACCGGTGGTAAAGCAGCAGCTTGCCCTGCGTGTCCAGGGTCCGTAGGCGCTTCTCGTTCACGATGGCGGAGTCGAGCTTCAGCCGCTCCGCAACCCGCTCGACGTTTGCGATCTCCGCCCGCGCATAGCGCTCATAGCTGCTCGTAAGGTGCCCCGCTTCGCACATGTAAGCGACGAGCTCCTCGCGGCACGTTACGATGTCCCAGCCGGAATACGCGATCCGGAGCCAGAGGTTGTAGTCCTCGACCGAAATGAGAGCGGTATCCTCGTCACAGCCTCCGACACTCTCCCACGCCGCGCGACGAACGAGGACCGAGGAGTTCACGATGCAGTTCTGACGCCACAAGTCAGCAAATCCGACTCGGTCCGGCGCAATTCTCGTCTCGAGCAGCGAGCAGTGAACGATGCCGACTCCGGCGTCGCGGGCAAAGGCAATCTGGCGCTCCAGTTTCTCGGGCAGCCAGACATCGTCCGCATCGAGCAGCGCGATCCAGTCGCTCACGGCCTTGCGGACCCCGCGGTTGCGCGCGGCGCCCGGACCACCGTTTGGCTGCCGCAACACCGTAACCAGGGGGTGTCGCTGCTCGACGAGATCGGCCGTGCCATCCGTCGAGCCATCGTCCACAACGATGATTTCGTCTGGACGCACCGTCTGCGCCAGCACGCTGTCGAGCGCGCGCCCGATAAAGGCGGCCGCGTTGTATGCGGGTAATACGACACTGATAGTAGGCGGATTCGACGATACAATCATTGTTACGCCACCGGTGCGAAGGGCAAACCCATACGGGTATCCTGGCGCGCAGCCCTACGGGCCGTAGGATCAATCATGGCTGCCCGCGCCTGGCCGGCCACGCGGACTGTCCAGGACGGATCTGTACATGTCGAGGATCTGATCCACGATCACGCATTCGGAGAATCGAGCTTCCGCATGCGATCGCGCCGTACGCGCAAACGCGTCGCGCCTCGCATCGTCGGACATGAAGGCGAGCTCCGCGGCCAGGGCGCCGCACTGCGTGAGATCGGCGAGGCGTCCCGCTGGTCCCGCCATCCAGCGAAACGTTGGCGTGTCATTGCAGATGACCGGCAGTCCGCTCGAAATCGCCTCCAGGACCGCAATCGGCATCATCTCGTGGAGGGAACCCAGCACGAACAGGTCCGCGGCTCGGTAGAGTTCCGGTATCCGATCGCGTAATAGGCCTTCTATAAAGCGCACCCCGTCGCCAAGCAGTTCGCGGCCGAGCGCCATCACTTCCGGCGTCTCCGGCTCGGCGCCGCCCGCAATGACGAGTGTCATCGGCCGGTCTACCAGCTGCCGGAACGATGCGAACTCGCGGATGACGTAGTCG
>JBBQVV010000254.1:0-10074 GCA_038211235.1 Chthonomonadales bacterium
GGTTCTATTGGGCAGGCAGTCGATTGGAGCGCTCTAGCTCCGTTGGAAGGGTTTTCGGTGGATATCGGCGCCGGGCAGTTGTCAATGTCACCTCAAATACCCGGCACGTGGCGATCGCTGACGGCTCCGATTTTTTCGCCGACGTTTTGGGGACGCCTGGAATTTCGCCCTACCGCTCGCGGCGGGATCACAAGCCTCCGTATCGACCGCTTAATTGCTCTGCCTGCCGCGACTCCCGTCGGACGGATCAGCGGCAGCGCAGGCCTGACCCTTGCGCGAATACGCATCGCGGGACCGCCGACGCGCCGTTTAAACTCGCCGGCGACGGAACCACCCGTCGCCCACGTCAGCCGTGGCACCAAGCCGCTCGGAGTGAGAACCATTAACGACCGATCGGGTGACCTTATCCTTGTTTTCGAGACGCCGGTGAAGCTGGCCGCCGGGGATCGGCTCGAAATCGACCTGCACTGATCTTGTAAGAGACAAACACTAGGAGGCACTTTTGAACTTCACCGTCCGTTTGCCACATCGAATCTCGCTCTCAGTGGGCGCCGCGGTTCCTACGTTACTAATTGTCGCCGCCGGCATTTCCAACGGCGGCGCTCAACCGCCGTCGAGTAGTCCGGGTGAGCTGTCCGGGCAGAAATTCAAGAACATCAAGGTCCTGAAGAACCTGCCTGCAGATAAGCTGATCCCGGCCATGCATGACTGGAGCATGGGTCTAGGAGTTAAGTGCGACTATTGCCACGTAATCAATCAAGATCATACGGGCTTCGAACGGGACGACAAGCCGGCGAAGCGCACGGCCCGGGCCATGTACTCAATGGTCGTCGACCTGAACCGACACCAGAGGGTGATCGACCGGAAGGCTACCTGTTTCCTGTGCCACCATGGCAAGGCAATGCCGGAAATTCGGCCCGAGGGAGAGGGACCCGGGCGCCGATAGCATCGAGCCCATACTAGTCGTCTGGCTCGTCGTCCCGATCCGCGTTCGATGCGGAGTGGGCCGGCGGGGCAGGCGCCCCGCGCATCTCCTCGTAGAGGCGGCAAAAGTGGGCTCTAAGATCGGGCGTCGTATAAGGTGGAGTCAGACATATGTCACACAGCTTCTCGGGCGCCGAGTCCGGATAGTCCGCGGGCGGTGATTGGCAGTCTGCCACCATACCGATAAGGCGCATTCCCTGCTTTCGCCACGGCTGCACCGCTCGAAAGATGGCGTAGTCCCGCTGCCGGCCGAAGTCTCCAGACACTACGACGAGGTCCGGCGGGCCAGGCTGCTTTGCGACCTGACCGACGACATCCTGCTTGTTCAGCAGCGACGTCACCTCCCAGCCGACGAGTCCGCAGGCACGCTCGGCCCGTCCCCGATACCGGGGTCTGTGGACTGCGATCAGCACTCTGAAGGGCCTTACGGAGGCCGGCTGAGCGCTGTCACACTCTGAAGCCACAATAACCGCACTTCCACTATCGACTTTGAAGACCGCATTCGGTGTCGCCCTCGTTGCTCGAGAGGTAGGTGCGTTGCGGGGAGATGCGTGACTCGGGCGCCGCAATGGTCGGCCCCCTGAACGCTTCGCCGATCCTCCGGTCCGTCGTTTGTTCGTGTTCATTGCACCCGCGCCTTTACTCCGAAATCTCTTTCACGCTTGCGGACGGGCGCAACAGGCTTCCTGAGTCGCCTGCCAAGCTGGGGGTGTCGAGAAGCTTGATATGCCGAATCGACGCAACCGGAATTAGAAGTCGCTCCCCCTTATCCTTGGTGACCTCGACCCAAACGGGATCCATATAGCTTAGTGTTCCGGTATCGCTGAAACCCATCGCGTTGCCGCCGTACTGTACCGTTACCCTGGCGTTCAAGTAATGATCAAGGCGCATTTTCACCTCACTAATGTGGTGGGAACACCGGCCAGGACGCGAACTCTCGCACAAATGCCGTGACCTCGCCGACCGCCGCGGAGAAGAGCGCCTCGCCCTTTTCGGGTTCCGCAATCTCGGGATGACCGAATGCTCCCGTCACGCTGAGCTGGTCGAACGCTCGTGGCACATCGACGCGGCTCGGGCGGGAAAAGTCTGGAAAATAGAACGCGGAATCGAACGGGATATTTGCTCCTCGCGCGGCGTCGAGACGCACTAGTTCCGGTCGCAGCCGCAGGATCATGCTGCTCTCTTGCTCGCAGGCATGGGTGACCATCTCCTGCTTCACGTTCATGAGGGCCGCGACCTGCTCGGCAGCCATGGTCCACCAGCTGCTGAAAGCAAGGTAGAGATCAGGCAGGTCCCTGTGGTTGAGCTGGACTTCGTATATCGCCATGCGGCCGGGCGTGATGTTTCCTCCGTGGCTATTCAGCAGGAAGATTCTACGAAAACCGGCCGAAACAAGACTCTCCAGCATATCGACCAGCACATCGACATATACCGAGTTGCTAATGCTGACGGTCCCGGGAAATGCGCGGTGGTGGTCCGACGCGCCAACCCAGAGGATTGGAAGAAAGAGCGCTTCGTCGCACAGATCAGCCTCAGCTCGGCGCGCGATCTCCCCGCCGATCATACTGTCGGTTAGTAGGGGCAGATGATGTCCATGCTGCTCAAGCGAACCAAGCGGCAGTACGACTACGCGGCTCTTCTCAGCGCGTGCCTCGGTCCAGTTTAACTCTCCGAAATGCATCCTGGTCTCCAACTCCACAAAACTTAGCGGTAAGGCTCGTCGAAAGTCGCGCGGCTAATCCCGCACCGGGGCGACCTCTGTCCTGGCGTAGAGGTCGGCCCAATCGCGGGAGCCGTCGTCGGGTATTGCATGCATCCGGACGCCGCGCTCCTGAGCCGGCTGGTTGCCCTTCCAACAATCGTCCCAACATTGGCGCAGGCTGGCGTAGTGCGTTCTGCGTTCACCGGGCCAGGCGACGGTGATGAGAATCCGCGGCTTCGGAAACTCGAAAGGCGGCTGCATACGATAGCGAATCAGCGCTTCCTCGTCAATTTCGACTCCGAGCCCGGGCGCCTCCGGGACTTGCGCAAATCCTCCCCGGATCGGTATGGAGTTGACAAGCAGGTCGTCCGCGTAGTTGTTAAGGCAGTTGACGGAGGGCCATTGCGCAAACTTCAACACCGCTCCGAGATGGAGGCACAGCGTCGTTGTCAATCCAGTGCCGACCATCTGGAGCCAGAACGGCTTCTCGAAGGCTGCCGCAAGGGTCGCCTGGCGCAGTATCGACGCGACGCCGCCTCCAACGACGAAGCCATCACACACTTCGTCCCGGATGGCCGTCGGAAACGGTGGATCACCGAAGTGCAGTGCAATCGGACGCGTCGTTTTCCGCCGAAGCTGACGGTGCCCTTCGACGTCATGCTGCATTATCGGCGATTCATAGATGGCGATGCGCTCCCGCTTGTCCAGTTCCGCGAGGACGGGCGCCGCGTTGCCCGCATTGAGCAGCATGTTGTTCCAGTCCAGGTCCAGACGGAACCAGGACGGCGATACCTGGCCAATCGCATCGACCTGATCAAAGACGTCCCACCACGGGCGCGCCTTGATCTTATATGAGGCGTATCCGCGCTCCAGAGCCTCTCTTGCCTCCTCGGCGAAGGCCTCCGGAGGCATATCGATGTTCCACCAGGAGATGGGGCACCAATCGCGCACCTTGGGCAGATTGAACAGGCGATAGGCGGGAACTCCAAGCGCCTTCCCCACCACGTCATATAGTGCCATCTGCAGACCCGCGCCGAGTGAATCATCGCCGAGGAATCGCGCCGGGTTTTCGCCGCGGACGCGCTCGATCGCCTCATCTGGTACGCGACTCCAGGTGTAGTGCAGGATCGTTTCGCCGTATCCCACGACGTCGGGGTCTTCGGTCGAGACCCGGATCACCTCGCAGATGCGCCACTGCCAAACCTCTCGCGCGTTCCATTCCTGGCACCTCGGCGTAAAAGGCACGTCCAGGACAATGCGCTCAATATCGGTGACCTTCGGGATGGCCGGCATTGAATTGCTCCAATTCCCGTCGAGCGTGCAGCGCACACGTTCTAGATGCGCCTGGCACGCTTAAACGGCGACGTTTGGTTCATTGAAGTCCGACTACGAACGACGAGATGTACACGACGACCTGCTTATAATCGAACATCGGGCAACACTGCCCGCCTTCGGCTACTCATCGCGCATATCGTCGGGATCGATACCGACGTCCAAACAGAATTGACAATATGCGACCGGAGATATCTCGGACGGCTTTATCTCGCTGCGGCCGCCCCAAAACACGTTCGTGTAGGCCACGGGAATACCGATCGAGGAAAGGTGAGCATCGATCGCCATCTTGTGCGCCAATACCACACTCTTATCCAGACCGTGGGCCACGCCCATGACGTTGACGTTGCGGAACTCCTCACCACCTTCACGCCAGTATGCGTGGGTCATGATGTGAAACCGCCCCACTTCGCGGCCGGCCTCAATCTCTCTCCCCGGCGGCACCGCCCAGTGAAACAGCGCATTGTACCGGGTCACCCGTATGTCTCCCGCGGTAGGCTTGACGTGCTCGAGAAACGTCGAGAACCGCCCGATGACACCTCGATCGTGGAGCGAGCGGGCGACGCTCAAGAACGTGGACATATCCACGGCCACCTCTTCTGCCCGCGCCTCCCATATGTTACGTATGATCTCTTCCGGCGCGAACTCGCGCTTCAGCGCGGTCAGAATGCGCCAGTCCAGCTCGCTCAATTGAACGATCTTAGTGTCGATGACGTCGGCAAGCGTGTCCGCCTTGCTTCCGATCGGCATGTGCCTGCGGCGGATGTGACCGACCCCGAGCGCGAACAGGCGCTTCGCCGGCATCAGCCGAAAATGGTCCGCTCCAACACGCCGTTTCAGGTACTCTGCATGCTTCTGAATTGAGAACCCCTGGGGCACTTTCAACGTGGTCCAAAGCCGATACCGAGAGCCCGGAGTCGCCGAATCGGTAGACCTGATAACGACGTGTCCAGAGAACGGATCCTCCTGGAACATGAAATCGAACGCCGCGTCCAGCCGGTCCTCTGGAACCTGCCATGCGGCAAGCGCTCCCTGGGCCAGGTTCGTTGCCATGAGCGTCTGGCGTACTCGTCGCACTACGCCGCATTCGACCATGGCACGTATCCGCTCGATTACCTGCCCTACTGGAACGCCTGAGTCGGCGGCAATCTGCCCGAACGGATCCTCCTGAAAGCCGCTGATTCTATCCTCGGACACGCTGAGAATGGCGGCGTTAACCGGGTCGTCGACTTGAGTCGGAATGGTCAAGGTGCTCATACGACTAGTTTACCTTACTTCCCTGGAGTCGGTCCCAGTATGGCCTGCAGCGCGTTATCGATGTCGGGATATCGATACCTGAAGCCGATCCTCTGGGCAACCGAAGGCTCGGCGCGCTGGCTGGTCAGCAACTCGTCCGCGAATCCGCCGACGATCGACTTCAGCACGAATCTTGGGATAGGAAGGATCGCCGGTCGCCGCACGGCACGGCCAAGCGCACGAGAGAAGTCGACATTCCGAATGAGGGCCGGAGCTACCGTATTGACTGCTCCGACAACGTTGGAGTCGGAGACCGATTGGGCGAAAAGTCCGACCGCATCGTCGAGATGAATCCAGGGCATCCACTGTCGTCCCGTGCCGAGCGGCCCGCCGAGTCCGAGATACCAGGGCGAGATCGGCAGCGGTAAGGGGAACAGGATCTTTTCGAGCGGCCCACCGTGCTCGAGCACGATTCCGGTACGATGAACCACGACGCGGACGCCAAACTCCGTGGCTTTGCGCGCCTCAGCTTCCCACGCGACGCACAGGTTGGACAGAAACGTCTCTCCCGGATTTGACTCCTCCGTCAGGAGTTCATCACCGCGATCGCCATAGTAGTTAATACCTGAAGCGCATATCAGCGCCCGCTGTGGTCCATTGGAGGCGCGCATCGCCGCTACAATCTTCCTGGTTGTTTCGACGCGCGAGCTCTGCAGAGCCTGCTTCCTTTCCAGAGTCCAGAACTTTTCGCCTAGCGACTCTCCTGCCAAGTGCACTACCGCGTCGGATTCGTTTAACACATACTCCCACGATGGACTCGGCGAATCGCCTGCTTCCCACGCGATGCACGCCACGTCCGGACCCAGCACGGACCGTGCGCGCTCCACATTTCGGGTCAGCGCGGTAACTGCGTGGCCCTGGGAGACAAGAACCTTGCACAAGGGTCGGCCGATGAAGCCGGTTGCTCCAGTCACGATGATCTTCATACGCAGTCTCCACCCATCCTATCCTGCTTCGTTCCGCTCCCGCGCACGGAACTCCTGGTTGCTGTGCTTGGCCCCCGGACGGCCCGACCCATTTAGGGTAAACTGATCCCACGCTTAGTGCGATTGCAGGCCGGTGCAAGCACCGGACCCGGTGCCGCTCAAACGGCAGGCGGCCATCGACGACTCAGGGAATGGGCCTCGTCCGAACATACAGCGACTTCTGAATACGATGATGAGAGAGGCACGAAACGAATGATTGTGGTCATGGCGGCGCATGCGACCGACGAACAGATCAAGGATATCGAACAGCGTATCGCCGACTGGGGATATGGAGTGCACCCGATCTACGGGGAGGTCCGCACGGTGATCGGCGCGACCGGCGTTCCGGAGGCGGACAAGGCCCGCTACATGGAGTCGCTCGAAGCGCTTCCATACGTCGAGCAGGTCATCGCCATTCTGAGACCCTTCAAGTTTGCAAGTCGTGACGTCCATCCCGCCGGCACGGTGATCGACGTTCGAGGCGTCAAGGTCGGCGGCCTGCAGATCGCCCTCATGGCGGGTCCCTGCACCGTCGAGACATATGAGCAGACCTGGGAATCCGCGGTAGCGTGCAAGGAGGCCGGGGCGACGATCCTGCGCGGCGGCGCTTACAAGCCGAGCACCTCACCCTATTCATTTCAGGGCCACGGCGAAGACGGCCTCAAGATATTGAAGGAGATCGCCGACCGCCTCGACATGCGCGTCATCACCGAGGTGATGGATCTGCGCAATGTAGAGCTTGTATGCCGATATGCCGACATCTTGCAGATCGGCACGCGCAATATGCAGAACTACGACCTGCTCCGCGAAGTGGGCAAGGTGAAGACCCCGATCTGTCTGAAGCGTGGAATGTCGGCCAAGATCGAGGAGTGGCTGCAGGCAGCGGAGTATATTCTTCTAGGCGGCAATCCTAACGTAATGTTGTGCGAGCGCGGCATACGTACATTTGAAACGTACACGCGCAATACGCTGGATCTATCGGCCGTGCCGGCGATCAAGGAGCTCTCCCACCTGCCTGTGATTGTGGATCCGAGCCAGGGAACGGGTCGCCGGAGTCTTGTGATTGCGATGACGAAGGCGGCTGTCGCAGTCGGCGCGGATGGTCTGCTCATCGAGGTCCACCCGCACCCCGACAAGGCGCTGAAGGACGGGGCGCAGTCCCTGACGCGGGAGCACTTCGGACAGCTTGTCGGCGAGCTCCGGCCAATTGCGACGGCGATAGGCCGTTCGCTATAGTGGCCTACAACAGGATCTCCATCCCGTCAAAGGCTGCCTCAATATTGTCCTGACGGAGGAATTCGGCGGTTTCGCGGTGGGGCGGACAGTGATGTGGTGAGAAATGGGTGGCGACAATCCGTCCCGTCTCGGTCATCAGTCCTGCCGAGCGGAACCAGTCGGCCTCCTCGATCAGGCGTGCAAAATTGCGGTGATTTCGGCCGTCGCCGTGGCCATACGTACTCTCCATGATGACCAGGTCGAATCGGAAGGCCGTAAGCGCCTCGCGGGTCTCCGCCAAGAATGTGTCCCCGTCCAGGCCATACAGCACGGTCGCGGCGCCGTGACGCAGCACATAGTGCACCGCGTCTTCGCGGCCGACATCGTGATTTGCGGGCAGTGTGGTCACGATGAACTCGCCGGTCGTGAACTCCATCATCGGGCAAACAGCGTGAAACTCAGCGGCGTAGCCCGCACAATCCGTCCCGGCATCGCGGTGCATGACCGCCTCGACAGCCGAGTTTCCCCAGATATGCAGCGTCGGCAAGGACGTAAGCCGAGGACCTCCGACCATCGTCGTCGCCACGCCGCCGGGCTCACCGTCTCCATGTGCACCGTGTCGCCACCGCAGAAGATATGGAAACCAGTGATCACCGTGCGAGTGGCTGACGAGCAGATGCTCCAGTGAGGGGAGGTCCACATGATGGCGCTCTGCCTGTACCGCGATCTCCGACGGAAAATCGATGAGCACCGCTCCGAGTGAATCCGGGCGAGAACCGTTCGGCATAACGAACAGCGCGGCACTTTGACGACGGTCTTCCGGCGGCCCGGTCCGCGCCGCATTGCAGTTTCGACAGCGGCACCATATTCCGGGATAAAGCTCCCCCGCCGAAGTGCCAAGAAACCTTATCAGCATCGCTTGTCCACCATAAAAACCGATCGGGCACGGCAGGTAATCAGGGCAGCTGTTGAGAATTTGGCGGTTATTCGACTGTACCGAACGACTCATCCGCAAGGAATGAAGTAATGTGCACGCCCTACCCCCACCGCTCCGCATCGGCGACCGGTTGCCGACTCCTTCGCACCGATGGATTTACGCTGATAGAGCTTCTCGTCGTTATCGCAGTCATCGCTCTGCTGGCAGGGCTCTTGCTCCCGGTCCTGATTTCGGCGCGCGGTAAAGCTCGCGAAACCGCGTGCCTTTCCAACATGCGCCAGGCTGGACTGGCAATTTCGATGTATGTTCAAGACTACGATGGACTGTACCCTTTTGCCGTAGATCCGGCCGACCGCGATACTCCGCAGATCTGGAATGCCTATCCGCGGTTCAAGGCACTGATACCTGGCCTGCAATGGCTGCATGTGGTTCTGCAACCCTATGTCAAATCTCGACAGCTGTTTCACTGTCCGAGCGACGTGGGCATTGTCATCGAGGACTTCACCGGACTTGAACTCGATTGTCTCCCGACGTGCTACGAGAAATATGGAACAAGCTACCTCTATCGCACTGAAATCGCGGTAAGAGGCATGGGAGAGGCAAGCTTACAGACGCCATCGCTAGTGAATGTCTTTATGGACGGGTCTGGAATGTCGCACGGCAGCGGCCCCGAAGATCGTCAAATCGGTGTCGCGAACTGGTACAAGACGAATCCGGCTCTGTTTCAGCGTCGTTTCAATACGCTCCACGGCGACGGCCACGTAAAATGCCTTTTCTTCCGACAGCTTCAGGCGCTCTGGGACACGCCTCTCTGACCGCGAGATTACATGTGGCGATCCGAAATCGTCCGGGCAGAGATTATGGATCCGGCCGAGAAGTCCGCCGGATCCATAATCAGTGACAGAAAGTCGCGCCGCGCTTGACGCTTCCGCCTCGCGGGTTCACTTGCTTCATCCATGAACCGGCTCCGCGGAGGCCCACATGCGCCGTATGCCACGTGCGTGACATATGGGCGTACATTTGCACGGTCCCTACGGATCCCCCAATCGGCGGGAGACAAGCCCCCCTACGGCGGATTTCAATTCATTACCAGGCGTAGTCCTCCGGCGCGGACTTATGACCCGGAAATGTCTCGTCGATGCGCTTGTTCGTGGCCTCATCGAGCTTGATCTCGAGCGAACGGAGGGATCCTTCGAGCTGGTCCATGGTTCTGGGACCTATGATCGGCGCCGTGATCCGCTGATCTTGAAGCATCCAGGCAAGGGCGACGTCCGCCGGCTTCTCATTCAGCTCCCGACACAGGTTCTCCCACGCTTCGATCTTCGGTCTGTGCTTATCTATCTCTTTCTGCATTCCTTCGGAAGCTCGGCGGCCCTGTTCCGCTTTCTGCAGCACGCCTCCGAGCAGGCCGCCGCCCAGTGGACTCCATGGAATAACTCCCACTCCATAGGCTTCGCAGGCCGGCAGCACGTCGGTCTCAATTTGCCGACGCAGCAGATGGTAGATACTCTGCTCGGACACGAGGCCGAGGAAGTTGCGCCGACGCGCCGTCTCATTGGCCTGCACAATGTGCCAGCCGGCGTGATTCGACGATCCGATGTAAAGCACTTTGCCCTGCTGGACGGCGCCTTCGCAGAACTCCC
>JBBQVV010000255.1:0-10073 GCA_038211235.1 Chthonomonadales bacterium
CGCCCACTGTCCCTTGGCGGCGTGCGCCACGCCGCGGGCGTAGTACGCCATGGCGTACGAAAAGCGGATGTCCTCCGGCGGAAGCGGTTCGGCAAGCACGTCGTCCCATTTTCCGAACGTCGTGAGCGTGAGCGCGTGGTATGGCAACATCTCCTGCAGCAGCCCGACCTGGCGTGCGGCGTCGAAGTTCACCTTGGAGGTGAGTGTATTGGCCGCCTCTATCGCCTGCGCACTGCGTCCCGCCATCGTGGAGGCGAAGGCGAGGAAGTGGATGTTGTGCGGGTAGTATGCGAGCGGATAGACGCCCATGGGGTGCTGCCCCTCGATGAACACCTCGTCGGTGTGGATGGCGTGTTGGTTGGCCTGTATGGCGTCGTTCCACCGTCCGACGCGGATGTAGATGTGTGCGGGCATGTGGACCATGTGCCCTTCGCCCGGCATGTGCCGAACGAGCCGCTCGGCGCACGGCACCGCGGCCTGCGGGTTCACCGCTTCGACCGCGTGGATGTAGTAATGGCATGCGCCGGGGTGGTTCGGGTTGCGCGAGATGACTCTCTCCAGCTGGCGTACGATTTCATTCGTGCCGGGGTAGGGAGTACCGTCGGGTCGCCAGTAGTTCCACGGGCGGAGGTCCATCAGCGATTCGGCGTACAGGGTCGCGGCGTCGAGGTCGTTGGCGTTGGTATTGGCAACCCGCTCCATCGCGCGCGAGTACAATGTGTCCAACCTGGCACGATCGGTCGGCGGGTCCGCCTCGTAGCGCTGCGCGACCGCCTCGATGTACGCGCGCTCAGGCGCCGTGGCGTGGGATTTGAGCGCCAGCGCTTTCTGCGCCGCCGCGTATGCGGCGACTCCGCTCGCCGAGTCCATTGGAGCGTTGACGTGCGGGCCGTAGGCGAGTGCGATTCCCCAGTAGCAGATGGCGCAGGTGGGATCGAGCTCTGCGGCGCGCGTAAACAAGCGGATCGCTTCCGCGTGATTGAATCCGTAGACGAGTCGCAGGCCCTGGTCGAAGTACTGCTGTGTGGCCGGGACTCGAGTGGAGATGCGTTTGTGGTGGGCGCCGAGGTTCGTGTAGAGAGGGACCGTGTCAGAAAGGCTCTTCGGCGGCGCAGGCGTCACCGTCGACTCTGTGCCCGAGCTGGGAGCAGCACAGGCGAGCAGAGCAGCCGCGGCGAACCCGATGATATGGGGGGACCTCATGGCGTGCCTCCTTCCCTTAAGCGTGGCTTTTTCAATCTGAACGATGTACCCACTGTGGGCAGTCTCACTTGCGCGTATCAGCGTTCCGCGATCTTGCTTAGATTCTTCGTACATGGGTACCTCCTGATGATGGATGGTTGGTGGTTAGTTGCTGAATGACGGCCTCATTATCCTATGGACGTGTCAATACAGAGCTTCGATTCGCGGCCATGATCGCGCGTTCCCCGTCTCTCGTTCTTTGACAGGACCATGCATGAAGTATCGGAACTCACGCGTTCCACGTCATGTGATAGGGGCGCTAATCGTAAGTGTTCTCGGATCGAAGAGCCGTCCGCATCGCAATCCATGTCGCATTATAGGATGACTGCTTGTGGTTGTTCTTATCCGGGAGTCTGGTTCTCTTAGCCGGAGCATGCTAGGCTGCGCTTCTCTTGATCAGGCGTCCGGCTTCCTTTGCCGACACGCCGTTGCCGCAGTGGGTGACCTGCATGGATGTCTTGTCCGAAGTCCTCAAGACCGTCAAGCTCGACGGCGCCCTTTTCTACAACGGCGAGTTCTCCGCGCCCTGGTGTGCGCACGAACCCGACTCGCGCACGATGGCATCCTATCTCTCGACCACTTCCAAACACGTCATCATCTTTCACCTGCTGACTGAGGGCCGTGGCTATGCGCGGGTGACGGGAGACAACCGGCCGGTTCCGCTCACTGCCGGGGACATCGTGGTGTTTCCCCACGGCGATGCGCACATCATGGGTAACGGCTCGCCCGTCGCGCCAATGGATAACGCCGGCGAATTGAAACGTGTGCTGTCGGAGGGACTGACGGTCTCACGCTGTGGCGGCGGCGGTGCGCTGACGAAAATCATCTGCGGCTACATGACCTGCGAGCCGCAACTCAGCCGGATCTTTCTGGGAGGATTGCCACCCATTCTGAAGGTCAATATCCGTACCGATACGTCAAGCCAATGGCTGGAACAGTCTATCCGCTATTCGGTGGACAATGCGGATGCGTCCAAGCCCGGTGGTGAGGCTGTGCTCGCCAAGTTGGCCGAAGTCTTGTTTATCGAAACATTGCGACGCTATATGGCGCTGCTCCCGCCGGAGCACAACGGGTGGCTGGCCGGGGTCCGCGATCCGGGAGTCGGAAAAGCCTTGGCTCTGCTGCATCGCAAGCCGGCCCATCCTTGGACGATTGCCGCACTTGCGAACGAAGTAGGGATTTCGCGTTCCGTACTGGCCGAGCGGTTCCGGCGTTATCTCTCGGAGACCCCCATTGCGTATCTCACTCGCTGGCGGCTTCAGCTCGGCGCGCAGCTGCTCACATCCACGAGCAATAGTGTCGCGCAGGTCGCTGCAGAAGTTGGCTATGAGTCGGAGCCGTCCTTCAACCGCGCCTTCAAACGCGAATTCGGCCTCCCGCCGGCCCGATTCCGCAACCAATCGAAATCAGCCCGCAGCAGAACCGTCCATCACACCACGACGAACGCTCGCCGTAGTGCAACACGATGAGGGATGCGGTGCCACTTATGCAGGGCGCGGGATGTCCTAAGTCTCGTTGTGCCATGTCAACATGAGGGCTCGGACAGTGAGCGAGAATACGACCAAACCGGTACGCGAGATGGTGGACGCCATCTACCGCTCGGAATCGCGCCAGGTGCTCTCGACGCTGATCCGTCTGTTGGGCGATTTTGAGACGGCCGAGGAGGCGCTGCACGATGCCTTCGCCGTGGCAGTCGAACAATGGACGCGCGATGGTGTCCCGGCGAATCCACGAGCCTGGCTCGTCTCGACAGGACGTTTCAAAGCCATTGACGGCATGCGACGGCGCACTCGACATGATGCGTCGCTGGAGGAACTTGCCAAGCAACTCGAAACCAGTACCAGCGATCCCGATGAGTGGGATGACGAGCATGTCGAGGACGACCGGCTCCGGCTGATCTTTACTTGCTGTCATCCTGCGCTCGCATCTGAGGCTCAAGTCGCCATGACGCTGCGCGAAGTCTGCAGCCTCACCACCGAGGAAATTGCGCGAGCCTTCCTTACGAAACCTGCCACAATTGCTCAGCGCATTGTGCGGGCGAAAGCAAAGATTCGTGACGCACGTATACCCTATGAAGTCCCGTCGGAGAAAGAACTGCCGGATCGCCTGGACGCCGTCCTTCGGGTCATCTACCTGGTGTTTAACGAAGGATACTCGGCCTCTTCTGGAGACTCGCTCACACGGCATGATCTCTCAGGCGAGGCCATTCGCTTGGGACGAGTGCTGATCGAGCTGCTCCCGGAGGCTGAAGCGACTGGACTCTTGGCTCTGATGTTGTTGCAAGATTCACGACGTGCTGCACGCACTTCGTCGGCAGGCGATCTCATTCTCCTGGAAGACCAGGATCGCGCTCTGTGGAATCAGGATCAGATCACGGAAGGAGTCTCGCTGGTACAGCGCAGCCTGTCTACGGGCCAGGTCGGCCCCTATACTATCCAAGCGGCGATCGCGTCGGTACATGCCCAGGCGCCCAGCGCCGCCGCCACGGACTGGACTCAGATCGTTGCACTCTACGACATGCTGCTCCAAACGAATCCTTCCCCGGTGGTAGAACTCAATCGCGCTGTCGCAGTCGCCATGAGCGATGGCCCGTTAGCAGGCCTTGATCTCATCAACGGGATCCTCGCGCGGGGTGAGTTGGAAAATTATCACTTAGCGCACGCAGCACGGGCGGATCTCTGCCGTCGGCTCGGGCGAACAGCAGAAGCCCGAGTCTCCTACGAGAAAGCCCTGAGCCTCACGCAGCAGGAACCGGAGCGGCGATTTCTCAAGAGACGGCTGAGCGAGCTGTTGGGCTGAGATACCGATTACTGCCCAACACAGCGAGCACTGAGAGCTTGTCGTACGTTCAATCTCATCTGTCGCTATGAACCGCCGTGGAATAGTGGTGCGGTGTCGTCGTCGTCGTGTAGATTTCAGCCGTCAGAATACACTGCGTAAGAGACCACCTTCGGCGCGGATGCAAGAACCATTAATGACCGAGGCGCGTGGACTACATAAGAACGCCACGATGTCTCCAATTTCTTTTGGATCGATAAGTCGACTAATCAGCGATGTCGGACGGTTTTCTGACATAAATCGGCGGGAGGCTTCGGACTGAGAAAGAGCAGGAAATAGGTCTTGGATGAACTTCTGAACTCCTTCAGTGCGCGTGGGTCCGGGAAGCACGGAATTCACTGTGACCTCCGTGCCTTTGGTTAACTCGGCCAATGAGCGAGCAATTCCCAACTGCATGGTTTTTGTTGCGCTGTAGTGAGCCATCTCAGGTGCCGGAGAGATTCCCGATTCGCTGGAAATGAAGACGACTCGACCCTGACCACGTCGTAGCATGCCTTTCAGATATTGACGGGCAAGGCGCACGCCGCTCATGATATTGACTTCAAAAAGCCTATGCCAAGCCTCGTCTGTTTCCTCAAAAAACCCGACAGCCTCGTAGATACCCAGGTTATTGACTAGAATGTCGACTTCGGGCCACAGCGAGATGGTCTCGTCGCACCCTAAGGCAGTCCCATTGTCAGCTGACAACGCGATGAGCTCGGCATCGGGAAGGCCGGCGCGCACGTCTGCAAGGGCGTTGTTTACGCTGGCCTGCACACGGCCGTTGATGATAACTTTGGCGCCCTCGGCGGCTAGAGAGCGGGCGATTTCCAAGCCGATGCCGCCTGAGGAGGCCGTTACCAAAGCAGTTTTACCATTCAGGTCCAGTTTCATGATGAGGCTCCATTGTTCTGAGTGTTATCGGACCGCCTATCTATTGTCCGGCGACCGAGGCTGTGATACAAGCGGTCTATCACGCCAGCTACGTTGATAGGCCGTACATGCTCAGAATATTACTCGTCTGCAAAATCTAGTCAACAATCCCGTTCCGTAGAAATCCTGCCGCCGTGGCACCCCGGAAACCGAGCCTCCTACGAATGGGTCTGAGTCTCGCGGCAGGAACCGGAGCGGCGATTTCTTGAACGACGGTTAAGCAAGTTGCCAGAGTGAGAGAAAAAGAGCATCGCACTGTTCATGCGAGTGATTCGGTCATAGTTTGACGGTATCTGGACCGCTGCAGCTGACCGTGCCTGACCGTGTATGGGCCGCTGTGTCGGGGCAATGCGCTTCAACGCCTAGTTGATCGACAACACTACAACCGCTCATACTCCGCCCGCACCAACTGCGGGTCATACGTGCGTTCCAATCTACGGACAATGAAGTGACCCCGTGCCATCTCCTGGAAATGGTCGATGAACAGGACATTGATCACGGCGCCTCCGGCCGCACCAATGACGGGTACGGCTTGGGCGGCAACCTTCTCTGAAACGTTCACGCCGAAGCGCGTGGCCAACTGTGTGATGAACCTGACGATGGCTGGTGCGCCCTCCTCCACCAGACCTCGCTCGGTGATGTACCACGCAGCCTCTGAGACCGACTTCGCCAGAGCTGCACGCATCAAGAAATAGGCGGATTCACTCGCGTCATCGCTCTTGCTGGGCCCGCCAAGCGCGAAGACCTCAAGGCAAGCCAGTTTGGCGTCAGGCGTCCGGAGGCGTTCACCCTCACTTCGTGCAATATCCGCAATAGAACGCAGCATAATGGTAGTGGATAAGGGCAGCTCGAAAGGGAGACCGAGCAACCCAAGGGCGCCTCCCCCTGCGCCGGTCGCCACCACTGCGAGCTTGTGGAGGAACTCCCAAGAGTTCGCCTGCGGTCTATCGTCAAGCGTCAGCAATGCAGCCTGTAATGCCGTCTCTAGTGATTTTCTTGTCGCTTCGTTGACGACCTGTGCCCATTTCCCCGGAAGTCGCTGAAGTGCCATTTCAATCGGCATGCCGATCAACCCCGTGATCTTTGCTGCAAGGCCAGGGTTCTCAAGGAGTGCCTTCGCGTACCGCAGCGCCTCTTGATCTTCGTACGATAGTTTCACGCGATCCTCCTTCCTCCCAGGTTGTGGCCCGACCATTAAATGAGCGGCTGCAGAAGGCAGTCTGCTGAAACGAAGGGTCAGGCCTCTTTATCGATTGTATAACCAGCATGCTGGAGCACCTTGAGACAGAGATCAATGAACGCTTGGTGTGAAAGGTCATTCTTCGCATCGTTCGTGCGCCAAGCGCAGATGCAAAAGCCCGAGTTTGAAAGAGACGAATCGATGTGATCTACGGTTGGCAGCATGGCAAAACCAGCCTTGTACTGATGTCTTCCGCTTTCGGATTCGTCGTTGCTGTACTTGCTAATGAGGTGCCAGGCTAGCCCCTCCCCGGTGTAGACGTCTCGTCCTTCGCTACATACAACAGGCTCATGTATGGTAGCTCGATACACTGCGCCAGTTACTCCCTGGCACCCGCGCTTTCGGTCACGCTTCACATGGGCAGCTGCCTTCCGTGCCAGCCACCGCTCATAGACTGAGGGAAGAAGGCGGCCTTCAAGGAAGGCTGGCAGAGGGCGCTGATGGCTCACGACTTAGGCCACTCCTTGTACTTTGATGGAGAGAGATCGATGTAATCCTCCTTCAGCAAGTTGAGCATGGCTTGGTGCTTGAAATCCCTGGAGCCTCTGTTCCGGTTTTGGAACTGGAGCAGCCAGACATATACATCTGCGAGTTGGAGGAACCGACTGAGATGCGAGTGCGTGAAGTGAACTGAATCCACTAGGCTCTGAATCTTTCGCCCATATTCGAAGTCGGTTCCATTGGCACGATAGTTGGAAAGAGTAGAAGCAAAACGCGTTGCGTGGCGATCGTTCTCTCGGTCACCTATGAGCATGCCTAGGGATTTTTTCGACTTGACGAAGTCATTGGCTCGCTCGCAGAGAAACATAAACGCGATGTCCTCAGGAGATTGCCCAGCACTGAGAAGACCGTTGTTGATCTGGATCTTAATTAGCTGGATCTTAATTAGCTTGACCTCAGGAAGCGACAGTATCTCGGCGAGTTTGCCGATTAGTTGAACCCTGCGGCCTGGGTCGGTCCAGTCTTTGAAATTTCCTTTGCGGTGATAAATCTCTGCGGCGTGGAATTCAGTTGAAGCGGTTAGCTCATCCGTTCCAAACGTCTCCTCGGCAAGCAACTTAATCTCGGCCTCGACCTCGCCAAGTTGAGATTCTTCTATGCAAACCGCCCCGATGTGATAGTGCGAATAGTTGGGATTGTGCTTCGCCTCATCAAAGAAGATCAGATGCATGGCCGAGTTAGCTCCTTGAGCGCCCTGCTATCAGATGAGTTGCAACAGAAACTCTTTCCAAACGGTCTATCCCCTGGCAACTCCCTTATTGAGCTCTATTCTGCATGAAATATCACTCGCTTACATAAACTTGTCAATTGCCCAAACTCCGGCATGGAAGCCGATGTCGATTTTGGGCTCGCCCGACGACTATCTTATGACAGAAGAACCTATTTACTAATTGGAGGATGCCATGGCAAAACCGGCACAGAAACGGAAAATCAAGCCATCCCGGCCAGCGACCAGCGTCTGCTGGTTCGATGTGCCGGCCGACGACCTGGGACGGGCGAAGAAATTCTATGGGTCGTTGTTCGGCTGGAAGTTTGCGAAGCTATCCGCGGCCGTCGCCGACTACTGGCATATCGACACTGGCGGGAAAGATGCCTCGCCGGACGGTGGGCTCTTGCCCCGCATGCATCCCGGGCACACCATCACGGTCTACGTGACGGTTCCATCGATCGACAAGGCCGTGGCCAAGGTCCAGAAGCTGGGCGGAACGGTCTGCAAACAGAAAACCGCTGTGCCGCACATGGGCTACTTCGCGATTTGTGAGGACACGGAGCACAATGCCTTCGCGCTCTGGGAGATGAATCAGCGCGCAGCGTGACGAAGACGCATTCGATCACTCACTCATGAAGGAGCACACGATGAAATATCTTTGCTTGGTCTACGTTGAAGAGAGGACACTCCACGCCATGCCGCAGAACGAGCGGGTCGCGCTGTCGGATCAATCCATGGCCTACTGTGACGAACTGCAGAAAAACGGCCAACTCATCGGGGCCTCGCCTCTTCACCCGGTAGAGACCGCGACGACGGTGCGGGTGCGAGGTGGGAACGTCTCAACGATCGATGGGCCCTTTGCCGAAACGAAGGAACAGCTGGGTGGGTACCTTCTGATCGATGTCAGAGACATGAACGACGCCGTACGGATCGCCTCGAAGTTTCCCGCAGCCCAGTACGGCAGCATCGAAGTGCGGCCGATCAAAGAAGATGGATGCGCCTGACTGTTCCGTGGACAGAGGCAACGGATTGACAAGCCTTGATGGAGGCGCTGAATGAAGTTCATATTGCTGGTTCATCACGACGAAACGGCATTCGAAAAAATGAGCGAGGAGACAAAGGGAGACTTGCTGGCGGAGTCCATTCGGCTCTGCCATCAACTCGACGGGACCGGACAGTACCTCAGTGCGTCGCCGGTCCATCCGGCTGCGACGGCGGCCATCGTGCGGGTGCGTGACGGCCGGCCGCTGGTAACCGATGGACCGTTCATCGAAACGTGGGAGCAGATGGCGGGCTATTTTCTGATCGAGGCGAGAGACCGCGATGAAGCCGTTGCGATCGCCGGCAGGGTGCCCGGCGCGCGTATCGGAACGGTTGAGGTGCGGCCCGTGCGGGAGATTACGGGATTACCGAAATAACCGGTGGTGCATGTCCAATGAGAACTGTTTCATAGAGAGCAAATAACGTCGAAAGGAGTCACGCATGAGCCGGGTACGGGTGCTTGCTGGAACGAAGAAGGGCGCGTTCATTCTCACGTCGGATGGAACACCCAAACAGTGGGATGTGAGCGGTCCACATTTTGCTGGATGGGAGATGTATCATCTCAAAGGCTCGCCCGTTGAGCCGAACCGCATCTACGCCTCGCAAACCAGCAGCTGGTTTGGGCAAATCATTCAACGCTCTGATGACGGCGGCAAGACCTGGCACCAGCCCGGAACCCCTCCAGGTGAACCGACCACCACTCCGGATGGCATGCCGAAGGGAGAGAGTAACAAGTTCGTCTACGACACATCTCCAGAGACCGGGAAACCGCTCACGACGCATCAGCATTATGACGGCACGCAACGTCCTTGGGAATTCAAGCGGGTCTGGCATCTCGAACCGTCGCTGACCGACCCGAACACCGTGTATGCGGGAATCGAAGACGCGGCACTGTTCCGATCGAACGACGGCGTGCAGACCTGGCAGGAATTGTCCGGGCTGCGCGACGTGAAAGGAAGTCTGTGGCAGCCGGGCGCCGGTGGGATGTGTCTGCACACGATCGTGCAGGACCCGAGCAATCCACAGCGCATCTATATTGCCATCTCGGCTGCAGGGACGTTCCGGACCGATGATGGCGGCAAGACCTGGCGGGCGATCAACCGCGGGTTGAAATCCCAGTATGAGCTTCCGGACCCAGATGCAGAAGTCGGCCACTGTGTGCATCGCATCGCCATGCACCCGACGCGCCCGAACGTGCTGTTCATGCAAAAGCACTGGGACGTGATGCGCAGCGACGACGCTGGCGAGTCGTGGCACGAAATCAGCGGAAACCTGCCGACAGACTTTGGATTCCCGATCGATGTACATGCCCACGAGCCGGAAACGGTGTACGTCGTGCCGAACAAAAACGACTCCGAGCATTTTCCTCCCGACGGAAAGTTGCGCGTGTACCGCAGCCGGACGGGCGGGAACGAGTGGGAAGCGCTCACGAACGGTCTGCCGCAGCGAGATTGCTATGTGAACGTGCTGCGCGACGCAATGGCGGTCGACTCGCTTGATCCTTGCGGCATCTATTTCGGAACATCCGGCGGACAAGTGTATGGCTCGGCTGACGGGGGGGACAGGTGGACCGCGATCGTCCGGGATCTT
>JBBQVV010000256.1:0-10047 GCA_038211235.1 Chthonomonadales bacterium
CCCGCCTAGGAGGTTTCCGCGAAGACTACCCGGGCATCTCCGGAGTCCGGGAAGACAGTGACATGTGCCTGCGGGTCAAGAATCTTGACTACCGTATCCTCTTTTGCCCTGGCGCCTGCGTAACGCATCTTGGAGCGCCGCAAGCGCAGGGCTCACGGTTCGATCGGACTTATGCTTTCTACGCGGCTCGGAATCACGTAGTGATGCTCATGCGCAATCGGGGCCTTACCTCGTCAATGCTCTGGCGGTACCTTCTCATCGGTACTATAAAATTTGGGATCGGTCCGCTCCTACGCGGCGTCGGCTCCTCGCTGGCTCACTTTTTCACCTTTTGCGGCGGCACTGTCTCGGGTTTCTTGTCGGGTTTCGTCTACCTTGTGACGGCCGGGACGGATCCCGTACGTCGAGATCCAGAATCGGAAGAGCTGCGACGAGTGTTGTCGATCGAAGCTGGAACGAGCGCCGAGAAGATCTCGTGCTAAGAGTATTGCTGTTGAGCCCGCTGCAAGGTCACGATCCTGCCTGCGGAGATCTGGTCTATACGGATTCGCTCCTCGCAGACCCTCCGGACGGTGTCCAATATGAAACGTACGTGGACGCCCTTGCGCGGGGCGCATTGCGCGAGCATGGCAATCGGTCCGCGTTTAAGCTGGCAGTACAAAACAGGCGGCGAGTCGTTGCCGAGGGGTCGTTAACGGCGATCGCCCACCTGATCAACCGAATGCGCCGTGCGCGTTGGTTATTCTGGGAGCCGTTTCGGTTTTTCAGTGTGGCCGTGGGCGAATACGATGTGATTCATCTCCACGTGTTCAGCGCAAGGTTTCTGAATCTTCCGTGTCCGTTGATAGTCAGCAATGCGGCTCCGTTACGCTTTCTTTACACAAAGGCGAGAGGGTACTCGGAAAGGCGCGCGGCCATACTCGAGCATGTCGAAATGGCTTTGGGAAGCGCGCTCGGCGTCAATGTCGTATCGTACGACCTTCCGCAGGCCACGCGGCTCGTGGCGTTTACGGAGTTCCTCAAGTGCTGGTACGTGAACCGCGGAATCATGCCGACCGAACAGATCGACGTGGTGCCAATCTTTATTCCCTCGGCCAAACCCGCGCAGGGTCGAACATCGCCGAGGCGTATAGGCTTCATCGCCAAGGACTTCGACGCAAAGGGTGGACAGATCCTTCTTACTGCATTTGAGCAGGTGCGTCGCGTTCGTCCCGACACGGAACTGTGCATCGTGGGCTGCCCGCCCCGGATTAAATCGGAAGAGGCAGCACAGCGTGGAATAACGTGGATTCCCTTCATAGATCGCCACGAACTGCTGGCCGCGATTCTTCCGACATTCGACGTTTTCGGCTATCCCACGCAGTTTGATGGACTACCTCTGGTGGTCCTGGAGGCCATGGCGCACGGCATACCGATCGCCACGAGCGATTACCAGGCCATGCCAGCGATTCTTGGTAATGGATTAGCTGGCCTGGTGTCGCCGGTCGGCGACGCGCGTGCGTTGGCGGCAAATCTTTCGCATCTCCTCGCGCCGGCCGTGAATCGGCGATATCGCGCATCGGCCCGAGAGCACTTTGAATCGACTTATTCGGCGCAGGCAGTTAGACCGCGCCTCTTGAAATGTTACCAAGCAGCCATCGAGGAATGGAAATCATCGAAACCAGTGGGCCGTGTATTGCAGTGTTCGGAGGCTTAAGCATTGAAACATGGATTGATCAATTGGACCGCAATCCGCCCCTCGCCGGAACGCGGCCCCAACCCCGTTGATGCGACCGCGCCACCCATGCTTGGCTAATCACCCCATAGCCAATCCAAGTCCGTTTCAGAGGAACCTCCAGATTATCTCGATGTGAGGTGTTGATAGGGAAGATGTGAACGGTGAACATTGCAATGGCGGCGTTCTATCTGCCGCCGCAAGATCAAATCGGTGCTGGATACATGCAGCACTACCTTGCGAACGCGTACGTTGCGGCTGGCCATCGAGTCACGATGTATACTCCTGTTCAGCAGCTGGCGGCAGGCGCACTGTACGAACACGTACATCTGCCCTCTGGAACTCGCAACCGGTTTGCACGGTTCGCCTGGAATCTTCGCAACCAAGATCTGAGTAAATACGACCTGCTTCATACGGGCAGCGAATCGTTCTTGTTGGGAGGTAAGCGCCGACCATATCACATCGCCACCTACCACGGCTCTTGCCTCGCGGAAGCTCTGTACGCAAGAACGAATCGGGACCGACTGCGGATGCTGTGTCTGGCGATAGCGGAGATCGCTCAGTGCTTTGTGGCGGACCGGAACGTATGTGTTTCCCGCAACACGCGGCGTTACCTGCCGCTTGCACGTGAAGTCATCTGGAACGGCGTCGATCGAACCCGCTTTTCAGCCGGCGCCAGCAAGTCGGCCGCGCCATCGATCTTCTTTGTAGGAACCCTTGAATCGCGAAAGCGCGGAGCGGAATTGCTCGACGTGTTTCAGAGGCAGATTAGACCACTCCTTCCCGAGGCAGAGCTTTGGATCGCACGCGAGCAGACTCCAGTAGTTGCCGAAGGAGTGCGCTGGTTCGGACCGGTGTCCCAGGATAAGCTCATCGAGCTCTACCAAAAGGCGTGGGTCTTCTGCCTGCCGAGCAGCTACGAGGGATTTGGCGTTCCCTATATTGAAGCCATGTCGTGCGGCACGGCGGTTGTCGCTACCCCAAATGCCGGCGCTTTGGAGGTACTCGAAGGGGGTCGCTTTGGGATAATCGCGGATTTACCAAATCTCGGGCGTGCGCTGCTTGCGATTCTACAGAACGAGGATGAGCGCGAGCGCATGCAAACGGTCGGTCTTACCCGCGCGGCAGATTTTGACTGGAAGCGCATCGTTGCGGCATACTTAAGCACGGTGCCGTCGCATCGTTCGCGTGAAGTCGGTGGCGCGGAGATGAAGATCCCGTCCGCGAGTTCACGCTCGGAAGATGCACAGTGAATATCGCCCTATTTCCGAGCTCATTCCATCCGCATTTCGGAGGCGTCGAGGAGCTGGTTAGGCAGCTCGCACGTCAGCAGCGCAAACAGGGTCATCGACCCATGATTCTGACAAACCGCTGGCCGAAGACGCTGCCTGAGTCTGAGGAGTTTGAGGGGCTGCAGGTCCGCAGATACGTATTTCGGGTGCCGGAGAGGACCTGGAAGCAAGCGATCGGCGCTGCGCTCTTGGGTCCCTCCACGCTGAACCTGGTCTGCTCGGATCTCGTTGCGCACCGCACGGACGTCATCCACGTGCAGTGCGTAAGCTCGAATGCCTACTACGCGCTGCTTGCGAAGCGGAGATTGAAGCTCCCACTGGTTGTAACGCTGCAAGGTGAGTTGACGATGGATGCGAGTCGGCTGTTCGAACGATCGGAATTCGCGCGCCGCCTCCTCAGAGATGCAATGTCCGAGTCCGACATGATCACCGCCTGCTCGGCAAAAACGTTGGCGGATGGCGAAGCCTTCTACGGAAGCAGCTTTGGTGGCCGGGCCCGCGTCGTCTATAACGGAGCGGAGGCAGAGGACTTCCAAAGCGCCACGCCGTTTTGCCGTGAAAGACCGTTCATTCTCGGCATCGGACGACTTGTGCCACAAAAGGGATTTGACGTGCTCCTGCGTGCGTTCGCGAAATCCGCCATCAAGACTCACGATCTGCTCATAGCAGGAGATGGCGCAGAGCGGTCCTCGCTTGAAGCCCTCTCCTCAGAACTCAACCTGGCCGGGAGCGTCCATTTTATTGGGCGCGCTGATCGCGCCTTGACAGCGTCACTATTTGCCGGATGCTCCTTCTTGGTCATTCCGTCACGAACGGATGAGGGACTGCCGGTCGTGATTGCCGAAGCGATGGCTGCGGGCAGGGCGATTATTGGCACGCGTGTCGGAGGAGTACCGGAGGCAATCCTCGATGGCGAAACGGGGCTGATCGTTCCAAGAGAGGACACCACGGCGCTTTGCTCCGCGCTCGTTCGCCTGGTACAGGACGATGATCTGCGCCGCAGCTTGGGCGAAGGAGCCCACCGGCGGTCAGGGATCTTCTCGTGGTCAGCGATCGCAGACCAGTATATCGATGTTTATCGCTCGATATCTACGGGACATTGACGGCAAGGGGCGGACCTCAGAGCTCCTTCGCGAGCGGATTGGCAGAGGATACCGGGGAGTAATCAAGTGAGCCCATGACGCCGAATGAACGACTAAAAGCCTTTGTGCGTCGCCGATTTCCCGAGCTGTACGATGCGGCAAGCCGCTGGATCGGGCATCCAGCTCGATATCAGCGCGTTGCACGGTTAGTTGTATCTAGGTACGGCCAGAAAGTTGTGGAGGGCCCCTTTGCAGGAATGAAATATATCGCAACCAGCGCGGGCAGCGCTTACATACCAAAGATACTCGGCTGCTATGAAATGGAGATCCGCTCGATAATTGATGAGATCATAGTCACCGACTACGAGGTGATTGTTGATGTCGGTTGCGCGGAAGGATACTACGCAGTTGGCTTCGCCCGGAGCTGCCCACATGCTTCAGTGTACGCTTTCGATGTAGATCCGATGGCCCGTGGCCAATGCCGCAAGTTGGCAGGTTTAAACGGGGTTGCGGATCGCGTGCATATTGGTGGCGTCTGCCAACCACAGGCTATCGCGGAGCTCACTATGAAGAGAGCGCTCTTGTTTTGCGATATAGAAGGCAACGAGCTTGAGCTACTCGACCCGGCCGTCATTCCAGCTCTCAGCTCAATCGATATACTTGTCGAGTTGCATGAGCCGCTACGCGCGGGAGTAACTGCGACAATTGCTGACCGCTTCCGCACGACGCACGCGATCAAACTGATCGATGCGCTGGAGCGGGATCCGGAGCAGCACCCGTTAGTGCGGTTCCTCGGCTCGAAGGATCGTAGACTCGCTCTTGCTGAGAGCCGTCCGCCGGGGCAGCAGTTCGGCTTCCTGCAATGTCGATCCTGACCGAAGTAGCTCCAAACCTACACGGTCCCTGCCGCTCGTTTGAGATCGGCCAGATGTGCCACCTCTGCGCGGGTGTCGGCTGGCAACGCTGCCGGGCATCACCAGTAATCGCAACCGACGAGGTCGGCGCACTGCCGCACATGCTGGAGTATGAGGCGGGAGTACGATGGGGCCAGGGCGAATCGCTCCCCGGCCTGGTGGCGCATCTTGCAATGCGGCGTCAGGAGTGCCAGGCTAGTGCGGCGCGCATGGCCGCAGCGCTAGGCGAGCGAGCCTATCGGGAGCGGCTTATGCAGATTTACGAGGGTGTGCGCGAACGCAAGCAGGGCTCGCACAGCCTGTCCGCTGGTGGGATTCGAGCCACGTGAGTCAAATGTGGATTCATATCCCGACGCCCGGCGATCACTATTCCGCGGCGACGGGCAGCGCAATACCGACGATCATCTACGAGATAAGCCGCCGGCACGATACCGTTGGGGGCAAGACAACTGTCATCGTAGGGCGTCATACGCGGCACGACTATCCTGTCGGGGACTGTGTGGAGGTAGATTTTACAAGGCCTCCGTCCCGGCTCGAGAAAGGCGCCGACGCGGTCTGCTCGAGGCTCGGACTTGGCAGACCATTTGGCCGCGCTGTATATCAGCCGGCGAGCCGCGCCGTTCCGAAAAACTTCACCGGTCCTATATTCGTCCACAATTCACCTGTCGCGCTGGAGATGGTCAAACGGGCGCACCCGAGAGCAATTGTGTGCCTCTGGGCAAACAACCAGCTTTTTCGGACATACACAGGGCGTGAGGTGGCCCGCATCGCGGCCGTGACGGACGTCTTCATCTGCTGCAGCCAGTTTATCGCCAATGATCTGCTCGCCCGTTTGAATAATAATCAAGAGAAGGTGCGTGTCGTGCACAATGGCGTCGACGTCGAGCGATTCCGTCCTGCATTGTATAAGCCGCCTGATGCGCCGCCTACAATCCTATTCGTGGGAAGGGTTACGCCGGTAAAGGGTCCCGATCTGCTGCTGCGCGCTGGGGCCTTGGTCCTCGGCACAAATCGTCGCTTTCGGATCCGCATCGTCGGAAGCAGCAATTTTAACGCTCAGGATCCGCTAACGCCATACGAACAGGAGTTGCGACGGATCGCCGCGCCGCTCGGCGACGCGGTGGAGTTTATACCGTTCGTAGATAGGCGCCGCGTGCTAGACGAATATCAGGCAGCCACGATCTTTTGTGTGCCGTCAAATTGGGACGAGCCTGTTTCACTCACCATCTCGGAAGGAATGGCCTGTGGATTGCCCGTCATTGCTTCGCGGCGCGGCGGGATACCAGAGGTCGGCGGCGAAGCGGTTCTGTACTTCGATCCGCCGCAGGTCGAGACGCTGGCGGACCACCTTGCATATCTCATTGACAGTCCCGCGGCGCGCGCTGACCTTGGCCACCGGGCTCGTAAGCGAGCCGAGTCGTTCGCATGGAGCTTGCAGTACGAACAATTGAACCGGATGCTAGAAGGCGGCGCTGCAACTTAGGGGCCCCGTGCCCGCGAATCTTGGGAGGCCGGGACCGTCTTAACATGCACGACCTGATCTTCGTCTCGAAGGAGAACTGGGGCAGTACCTGGCGCCGAGGAGGCTTGCGGCCACCAGCCCCTTCGACGATGCATCTCCAACGCACAGGCACAGCGGGGCGCGCCACGCCGCCTCGTGTGGCGCTAGCATGAAGATCGCGCTCTCATTCCCTGGGTGCAATCGGCGAGGTGGCGTCGAGCGCGTTCTCGTCGAATGTGCCAACTACCTTCATCGGCGCGGCCACGCCGTCTCCGTCTTCGCATCGGAGTTCGACGACGTGCTGGTACCGGGCATCGTGCGTCACATCGTTCCAACTCCACGGGTCGGCTCACTGGGCCGTCTGCTGCTGTATGCCCGTAACAGCGGTCGCGAAATCTCACGAGGTGCGACTCCGTACGATGTCCTTGGAGGTTACGGCGTACTCAATCCGCCGGGCGCCATAGTCTGGGTTCAAAGCGTCCATCGCGCCTGGCTCGATATCAGCAGGAGTCACGGCGGACTTCGCAAGCGCCTACGGCAGGCGCTCAACCCCGCCCATCCTATCATACTGCGTCAGGAGCAAGCCTATTTCCAGGGCAGAAAGTACAGGAGGCTCGTAGCCCTGACTGAGGGCGTAAGAGCCGACTTGACGCGGTTCTATGGGGTGCCGGTAGAAGACATCGACGTACTGCCGAACGGCTATCAACCGGACGAGTTCAACGTGATGCGCTGCCAGAGCATCCGCACGGAATCACGGGCACGGTTAGGATATCAAGAATCTGACAAAGTAATAGTGTTCGTGGCGAACGAGCTGGACCGAAAAGGGTTCTTTCCACTGGTCGATGCGTGCGCCAGGCTTCAAAGACCTGACATCAAGCTGTTGATCGTGGGGCGGGTGGATCCTGCACGATGTCAGGCTGCAATTACCAACGCGGGGATGGCCGGTCGCGTGCAGTTTACCGGCCCATGCAACGATGTGGCGGAAATGTATGCTGCCTCAGATGCATTCGCGCTTCCGACCCAGTATGAAGCGTGGGGACTCGTCATTGTCGAGGCGCTGGCCTGCGGTCTCCCGGTACTCACAAGTCGACTTGCAGGCGCCGCCGTTGCAGTCCGAGAAGGGCAGACGGGGGAGCTGCTCGACTCGCCGTACGATGTGGAGGAGATATCGACCAGGCTAGCGCTCGTCCTCGGGCGGGCGGTGGTGCCGGAAGCTATCGAACGAACTGTTAAAGGTTACACCTGGGACGCGGTTCTTCCAGTTTACGAGGAGATTTTCCAGCGCCACCGACGGTAGGAGGGCCACCGACATTCGTTCCAGCGTGATGGATTCAGGGAACCAGACTTGATTCGCGTGCTAAGATTGACCGACTCCGATCGTTTCGCCGGTACTGAGCAGCACATCCTGGACCTGTCCTGCTCCATGCACGAGCTGGGTGCAGTGCCGATAGTCGCCTGTCCCACTGGCTCGCGATAGGATACGGAAATCCTGCCTTCCGGCACACGCAACCGGACGGCTCTGATCCTGACCAATCATGGGCCGCATGGATGATGCGGTTCGTCGGTGTTCTACTCGCAACATCGGCACCCTACCTTTTCCAACTTGCATTTGGGCGCAGATTAGTCGTGGGAGTCACGATTCACCGCGGCCCGCTAAACTGAAATCTGAACAGCGAAACGCCGCGAATTACGCCGAATTCGCGGCAAATCGCATCCGAAATGGATACAAAACTGCACGTTTTTGATGCGAAAACGGCCAGTTCCGATACATTTCCGCACACTTTTGCGCAGGCTTCGCCCACCCAATGCTGACCTGCGCCTCCAACCTACAACCATCAACCTATAACCTTTAATTCATGTCACCAGGCCCAAACCTCCCACCTGATGAACTGAATAGAATTAATTACCTGGCGTCACACATTATCATCTGTCGACCTCCCATCTCGCCGCCATAATGCCGCCCGTTGGGGCTGCAAATCCCGCCCCTTCGTGCGGCCCGTTGGGGCTGTAATCGTGTCTAACTGTCCCGCCAAAGATCTTCTAAACCAGCGTCCGCACCCAGATGTTCCGATACCGCACGAAGTCGCCGTGGTCCTGCAGCTTGATCGGGCCGTCGCCGTGCGGGGTCCAGGCGGGCATGTTGCGATGGCCCGTCGGGCCAAGCAGCGCCTGATGGTTGTGCAGTACGATGCCGTTGTGCAGCAGCGTAACGTGCGGCAGGCTGACCAGGCGTTCGCCCTCGAACCGCGGCGCGGTCCAGAGAATATCGTAGCTCTGCCACGCGCCCGGCATGCGACAGGCGTTCACGCGCGGCGGGTACTGGCCGTAGACGGCGCCTGTCGTGCCGTCTGCATAGGTCGGGTTGTTGTAGCAGTCGAGCACCTGGATCTCATACATGCCCATCAGGAAGACGCCGCTGTTGCCCCGGCCCTGGCTCTCGCCTCGGACGGTCGCGGGCGCCGCCCACTCCAGGTGAAGCTGAATGTCGCCGAAAGTAGGTACGGAGCGGATGTCCCCCGTACCAGGAGCCACCTCCATGGTGCCGTTCTCCACCTTCCAGAGCGCCGAACCGTTCCTCCCTTGCCACTTCGACAGGTCCGTTCCATCGAAAAGGATGACCGCATCGGAAGGCGGCCGGCCAGGCTGGTCCGCGGTCGGCGGACTGCCCGGGTCGACGAGCCGTGGCTGCGGCCTGGCGCCATCGTGAACGTGAAAGCCCGAATCGGGCAGGATCGGCGTGTCAGAGTACCCGAGATTTGATGACATTGCTGACCTATGCTTTCTTGACTGTCTGGACAATACTCTCCGCATCGATGCCTGCCGCGTGGAGAAGCTCTTCCGGCTTGCCGGAACCCGGCATGTTGCGGACGGCAAGACGCGTCACGCTCGGGTGAGCCGTGGATGCGCCGTCGAACACCTCCAGCACGGCGTCGCCCAGCCCGCCCTCGGGCCAGTGATCTTCCACCACGATCAGCCGTCCGCGGCAATCCTCTGCCGCGCGCCGGATCGTCGCGGCGTCGATCGGTTTCACCGTGTAAAGGTCGATGACACGGACATGGATGCCCTCGCTCGCGAGCAGGTCGTGCGCCTTCAGGCTCTCATGGAGAGTCACCCCGGCGCCTATTAAGCAGGCGACATCCGTATTCGACTCTCGCAACACCTTGCAGCCCCCGATCGGGAAGCTCTCTCCCGGGCCGTAGAGTACCGGCGTCTTTTCGCGGGTCGTCCGCAGATAGTTGATTCCGTGGCGCGTGGCCATCTGGGCGACAAGATGCGCCGTCGTGGTAGGGCAGGAGGGATAGAGCACGACGCTGCCGTGCACCGCGCGCATCATGGCGAGGTCTTCGAGCGCCATCTGCGAGATCCCGTCTTCACCGATGGAGACGCCGCAGTGCGAGCCGGTCAGGTTGATGTGCGCGCGGGAGACCGCCGCCATTCGGATCTGGTCGTAAGCTCTCGAGAAGAAGGCCGCAAAGGTCGACGCGAACGGAATCTTCTTAAGCGCCTGCAGCCCTACCGCCGCGCTCACGAGCTGCTGCTCCGC
>JBBQVV010000257.1:0-9996 GCA_038211235.1 Chthonomonadales bacterium
GCCGGATCGAAAGAGATCGTCGCTCGACTTTGCCGTGCGAACCGTCGCGCCGGTGTCTCGCCATTCCGGCCCGCCGAGGGTTCGTGGCGGGGGCGGCGAACCATTGCGCCGAGCCCGGCTCTTCGTGCGGCCGGTGGAAGCTGCGTCGTCCGGGCCGGGAACGTGCTCGATCACGATCTGGCCGGGCAGGGCGCCCTGCCGAGCATCGTCCGCGGCCGCGACAGCCGAATCGGTCTCCCGTCGTGTACGTTTTCGCGCCGGCGACTCATCCGATACGAGTTTATCGTCCGCCAGGCGCGGTCCCTCGGGCCGATCCAGATTTGAGTCCCGCGCTAGATTATCGTCGGCATTCGCCGGTCGATCTGGCTCGACGATCGGATCCTCCTCCGCGGATGCCCTTCTTGATTGCGATCGGGATGGCGCAGCGCGCTTGCTGCCGGGCTTGACGGCCTGGCCGGTCGCCGTCACGTAGTCGGAGTAGATCTTGATGACGAAGAATAGCACGACAGCGATCGCCACGGCGGCAAGAACTCCTTCTCTGCCGCCTCCGCCCCCCGACTCTGAATTGTTTCCTACCATTACCTGCTCACTCCCCGTGACCGTACGGCGCTCCATATGCCCGGCCGCAATCTTCTGCCGGACGCCGATTGGATCTACCTGTCGCACTGTAACATATGCCAGGTGGAGGTGTCAATCCGTCGCCTGCTCGATCAAGGTGCCGAACCGCTTGCCGATCGCCAGGGCGGGATCGAGCGGCACGTCGACTCCGACACAGTCCGGGGGTATCGATATCGTCGGGATCGGGCGGAGGGTGCGCCCGGCGAACTGCGGAAGGTAGGGTCTGAGCTCCTCCAACATCTCAGCAGCCATCTCGCGAACCTGTTGTAGCGTGCAAACGGCTCCGGTCAGCGGGTCGAGCGCAAGAGCGTGCACGAGATGCTCCGGGTCCCCCGAAAGGGCGGCCTCGGCGCATAGCGACTGTACTATCACGTTCGTCATGCAGGCAGCCGCGCATTGTGGCGGCAGCGCGCCGATGTGTGTCGGATGGAGTCCGGTGCCATCGGCATAGGTGGGGACTTCGACACAGCAGCCGACCGGCAGATTGGAGATGTAGCCGTCGTTGCGAACATTGCCCATGAGCTTGAATGGCAGGCCCGTGGTAACCGCCTCGAGGATGTAAGAGCAGTACTCGACGCTGCGGCCCTCGATCCTGGTCGATTCGAACTGGAGAGGATCGACACGCGCATATTTTTCGGACATGGCCTTGCCCCATTTGTAATAGGCGCCCGATTCTCCCCCGAAGGCCGGCTCATCGCAATAAGTATCGAGTGCCTCTCGGCTTTTGCGAAACCACGGAACATACTCCGACAGATGGCCGGTGGACTCCGTCATGAAGTATCCGAAGTGACGAAACACCTCCCCTCGGACCTTCTCGTTCTTGTAGTACTCAGGCCGCTCGAACTTCTCTCTGAGCTCCGGATATAGATCCCGGCCTTCGTGCTCAAGGTTCAGGAACCAGTCCATGTGGTTGATGCCGCCGCAGACGAAGCGGATCTCGTCCTTCGGAACATTGCAGTAGCCTCCGATGAGGTCCAGCGTTGTCTGCACTCCGTGACAGAGGCCTATGAACGGCACGGCGGTCGTTCGACCAAGAGCAAGGCAGTTGGCCGCCATCGGGTTGGCGTACTGAAGCATGATCGCTCCTGGGCGGGCCAGCCGCTCCATATCCGAAGCGATCTCGACGAGGATGGGAATGTGCCGTTGTCCACGGAATATTCCTCCGGGTCCCAATGTATCGCCGATACACTGATCGACGCCGTACTTAAGGGGAATCTCGTAGTCCACACCATACGCGTGGAAACCGCCGACCTGGATCATGACTACGACGAAGTCAGCGTCCTTGATCGCCTCCGCGCGATCCGTCGTGGCCCAGACGCACCCCGGCAGGCAGTTGTCCTTGATCATCCGCCGGCCGAAAGCCTCCATCCGTCGGAGCTTCTCCTCGGTGGGACTCATCAGCGCAAACTCACTGTCCGCGAGAGCAGGCGTTGCCATGATGTCCGACATAAGCGTCTTGCAGAACACGACGCTGCCCGCACCGATCATTGCAATCTTGCGCGGCATGAACCTCTCCTCCTCACCGGCCCGATGTCCAGGGTTTCAGCATCCTAAGCCGGATAGTAAGCGGCCCCTCCTCCGATACGGAGGAGGGGCATTGGTAAGGTGACATATCAGCCGGCGATCAGAGTCGATAGCCGCTGCGATAGTTCGGTCGGATGATCTGGGCGACCTGGTCCGCGACATCGCGGCCGTTCTTGACCTTGAGGTTCTTGGCGTCCCAGAGGATCTTCTCTCCTTCGCCCTTCCATGCCGGCCATACGGCAAGGTTGCCGAGCAAGATTGTCTCAGCAAGCGGACCGGCATAGTCCGGAAAGTTTGCCATGTTGCGTTGGCCGCCGCGGATTGCCGTAATGAAGTCTGGCCAGTGCCCTTTGGACTCTGGGAAGTTCACGGTCGCCATCTCCACACCGTCGACGATGTGGCCTCCGCCTCCGTAATCGCCGGGAGTATAGAGTTTGCCCTTCTCCCCGATAATGAGCGACCCGGATTCCGGAACCTCTCCGCTCTCCGGCAGGAGCTCCTTCGGCGCCAACTCCTTAGGAAGACGGTTGCCGCCATCGTACCATACCATGGTCAGGGCCGGACGATGCCTGCCGTCCACGACGGCCGCCGGGAACTCGTAGATAATCTTCGAGCTCTTGGGATAGCTGTCCTTATTGTGTCCAGAGCAGGTCGCCACTACCGAAGTGGGGTTACGCAGGTCCAGCGCCATGAATGGAAGGTTGACGGTGTGACAGGCCATGTCTCCGAGTGCGCCGGTTCCGAAATCCCACCAGCCGCGCCAGGCAAACGGATGATAGTTGTCTCCGTATGGACGCTTGTTGGCCGGGCCGAGCCACAGATCCCAGTCCACGCCTGGAGGTATCGGCCGCTCCGGCGACCGATCGTTGCCCTGCGGCCATATCGGCCGATCGGTCCAGACATGGACCTCCGTTACGGTTCCGATCGCTCCCGCGCGCACACGGTAGGCGTTCTTGCGCATGCTATTGTCGGCCGTGCCCTGGTTACCCATCTGGGTAACCACCTTCATCTTATGCGCGAGCATGGATAGCTGCCTGCACTCGTAGACGCTATGCGCCAGCGGCTTCTGAGTATATGCCGCTTTGCCCATGTGAAGCGCCATCGCCGTGGCCGGAGCGTGCGAGTGGTCGGGGATGCTTACCGTCACCACATCGATCTGTTTGCCCATCTCGTCATACATCTTGCGATAGTCGGAATACCTCTTTGCGTTAGGGAACTGCTGCCCCTTCCGATCCAGAGTGTTCTGGTCCACGTCGCAAATTGCAACAACATTGCCGAACTGAGATGCATCGGTCGAATCGCTGTCTCCCTTTCCACCGACGCCGATGCACGCGAAATTGAGCTTGTCGTTTGGTGATTTCGGATTGTCCTGCGCGCGCGCCTCCGTCCCGATCCAGACCCCAAAACCGGTGACCGCCGCCGTACGCAGAAACTCGCGGCGACTATTCAACATACTCATATGGATTGAATCCTCCTGGAAGGGAACAGTCGGCGCCGTCGGAAACCGCTCCGTACCCCATGTTCCTTGTTGGTTACGCTCGTATTCGCGGGGCGAATTCCAACTTCCTTCTTTGAATCGCTAAAACCCGGCCCTTCCACCCCGGCGTCGCCCATGCGGCGCTCCCAGGAGTCGATCGGACTTTCGGCGAACTATAAGTGAACCAATCCACCCTGGAAATCTGCTATGAAACTCAATTCACGTGCCTCCACAATATTGGTTGCGCTCCTTACGTGCTGCGGAGCGACCTGCGCATCGCCCGCGAATGCCGTACATATCGAAACGCTCCTCGCGGCGGCGGGAAAGGTTGATATCACGCCGACAGGTCCGGCGTATATTGCGGGCTATGGCCAGGACCGCCGGAGCATCGACGCCCACGACCGCCTGACGGCGCGATGTCTCGTACTCGAGTCCGGCAAGACACGTATCGCCATCGTAGCATGCGACCTCATCGGCCTGCCGAGATACGAGGATCAGCGGATTCGGGCTATCGTCCGATCGGTGCCTCCGGAACATCTGTTTATCGCCGCGACGCACACTCACTCGGGTCCGGACACCGTGGGGCAATGGGGACCGGATCTGCGCACGCGGGGAGTCGACGAGGCATGGATGAGGACCTTGCGCGGCCGGGTCGCCAAGCTGGTCGACTCAACCGCTCGGAAGCTGCAACCTGCCGACATGCGATTTGCATCTCGCTCAGATCTGACCGGCATCTCAAGGAACATCCGCGTCGCACGCATACTCGATACCGAGCTAGGCGTCATGCAGTTAAAGGGCCTTTCGGACGGCAAGACGATCGCGACCATGGTCAACTACGCTTGCCATCCGGAGGTGCTGAACAACCGACACATGTCCGCCGACTTTCCCCATTGGCTCTACGAGACGGTAGAGACGCACGAGGGGGGGATCTGCCTCTACCTGAACGGCGCTCAAGGCGGTATGATCACCGCGGACTTCGACGAGTCGACGGCTCCCAGGGGTGAGAACTGGGCGGCCGCCGAAACGATTGGACGAAGACTGGGCGATTATGCGGTGGCTGCCATCGATGGAGCGCATCCGGTCGCGGACACGGCGATTACCGTGCAGCGCCGCGTGTTCACGGTGCCATTGGAGAACAGGATGTTCCGGGCGCTTATCAAGCTCCACGTATTTCAGGGCGAGACGCTCAAGAGCGGTGCAGTCGAGACAGAGGTCGACCGTATCAGGATTGGTCCGGCGGAACTCCTGACCATTCCTGGTGAGGCGCTTCCGAATGTGGGATTCTATCTGAAGCGCCACATGCACGGCCAGCCGAAGTTCCTGCTTGGTCTTACCTGCGACTTTCTCGGTTATATTCTGGCGCCCGAGGACTTTGGCCTCAAGCTTTACGAATACGAGACCGGAGTGTCCGTCGGCCCGCGGATCGAGCCGCTTATGGTAGGCAACCTGCTCGAAATGATTGCGGCGGACGGTGCGCATGAGAATCCGACCAGGTAGACTAGGCGGCCAGGGCCGGCAGAGCACTCCGCCTTTGATGAGGTATCGAGCCAACCTGCGTGCAGCCAGCTGCGTTTGAGAGTGATGGACGATGAGTTACGCGGTCGAAATGGATGGACTGGGGAAGGACTATCAGGGCCTTCCGGCCGTGCGCGCCCTGAGCCTTGCCATTCCACGCGGAGAGGTCTTCGGTCTTCTTGGCCCCAACGGCGCCGGCAAGACCACGACGATCATGATGCTCCTTGGCAATATACGGCCGACGCGCGGCTGCGCTACGCTGCTGGGACGGCCGGTCGGCGACGTAGTCGCCCGTAGGAAGGTCGGATTCCTGCCCGAGAAGTTTCAGTTCCACGACTTTCTGACCGCCACCGAGCTACTGCATCTCCACGGTAAGCTTGCCGGAATGGACGCGGCGGCGCGGGCGAAGGCGGTGCCGGTAGCGCTTGAACGAGTCGGCCTCGCGGATCGTGCAAACACTCGTATTCGCGCGTTTTCGAAAGGGATGCAGCAGCGCATTGGGCTGGCGCAGGCCGTGCTTCACGCTCCCGATCTCGTCATACTGGATGAACCGACGTCGGCGTTGGATCCGATTGGACGACGAGACGTGCGCGACATCATCGTGGAGCTGAAGTCGCGTGGGGCCACAGTCGTCCTGAACTCTCACCTGCTGTCAGAGATCGAGATGACTTGCGATCGGGTAGCGATCATTCATAAGGGCGAGGTAGCGGTTGAGGGGATGATCTCCGACCTGCTCTCGTTCATGTCGAGCGTCGAGGTCGAAGTGAGGCTCCTGACGGACGCGGCGCTGGCAGCGGTCCGAGGCATTGCCGCCAAAATCAAGCTGGACCGGGTGCCAATCACACGGTTTACCGCATGGGTGCGATCCGAGGAGGACATCGGTGAGATAGCCAGAGCGCTGGTCGAGAATGGCGCGACGCTACTGGCCTTAGTTCCGCGCCGCGAGACTCTGGAGGACCTGTTCGTCAGAACGATCGAGGCGGAGCTACCGAATGCAAAATGAGTCAGTCGATCTGAAGGACCCGGAAATGCCTGCCGTCCCGGTTCTGGAACAGCACCCGAACCTGGTCGCCCGACTTGAGGCCTTCCGTTGCGGACCGATAGGCTGCCAAAGTAGGAGTGTTCGTGTCGTTGATCCGAATCAACACGCTGCCGACCGTCAGATCATCGACATCGGCTGAAGAGCCGCTGATGTCGATCGATTTGACGACGACGCCAGTAGTATCGGGCGGGAGTAACGCGTTGCTCGCGAGCTTATCTGTTATGGGCTGAACTTCCAGGCCGAGACCAGGTTTCGCGGAATCCCGTATCTTACCCGTGCCGTAGTCCTGCGCATTGGCCTCCGTCAACGTGGTTTTGACCGTCTTTTGCCTGCGATCACGCAGATAAGTGATTTCGACGGAGGTCGACGGCCGGGTATGCGCGATGACCGTACGTAGGTCCAGCTCGCCATGAACAGGCTTTCCGTTCACCGCCGTGATCACGTCGCCGGCGTGGAGACCTGCCTTGCCCGCAGGATTATCCGCTTGCGGCTCTTCGTCGAGCCACGCGCCCTCGCTTACGCCGAACGCGATCGCCTGTTGAGGCGTGACATCCTTCGGTGCTACGCCCAGGTAGCCGTAGCTAACCTTGCCCTTTGTCATCAACTGGTCGACTACGAACTTGGCGGTGTTAATCGGGATGGCGAAGCCGATTCCGAGACTCCCTCCTCCGTCGCTCTCGATCGCCGTGTTGATTCCGATCACCTGGCCATCGATGTTGACCAGTGGCCCTCCTGAGTTGCCGGGGTTGATTGCTGCGTCGGTCTGTATCATATTTGGATAGAGGCGCATTATGCCGCGCGCATCCATGTCGCGAATGCGATGCTGCCGGAAGAGGCTGCTGATGACTCCTACCGAGAAGGACCCTTCGTACCGGTACGGGCTTCCGATTGCGATCGCCCAGTGCCCTATTCGGGTGGCGTCTGAATCTCCGAGCCGCGCCGCGGGGAGCGAAGTCGGCGATACGACCTTGATAAGCGCCAGATCGCTGCGGTAATCGCGCCGTACCGTTCCAACGAACTCACGGCCATCATGCAGTTTCACCGTAACGCGATCGGCGCCGCTTACGACGTGATCGTTCGTCAGAATCCACCCGTCTCTGCGAATGATGACGCCTGACCCGGTTCCGTGAATGGTCTTCGGGCCGCCGGACTTCGGAAAAACTCCACGCGAAGTAGACTCGGCGCCGTCCGACTCGTCTGTCCGTACCGCCTTAGAGTAGACCGTGACAACAGTCGGCTCTAACTCCTCGGCGATGTTGGTGAAAGCGTTCTGAAGGTTCGAGAGCGCGGTTGCCGACTGTGGGCTGGGGACGCTTGTATCCGGGGTGGACGGCGCGGCGAAACCGGCGTCTGTCGTCGTCAGACCGAGCAGTACAATGATCAGGCCCATGCGACTGCAGCGGCCGCTCCCTTTGGAATCTCCTGGGACATCTCCACGCGACAGGCAGGCAGGCAAATGAAACTCCATAATCCGCATGTTGAGAATCCCCAGAAAGATTATAAATGTCCGCGAAGATCCATCCGCACTGCGCAACTTGTGCGCGTGCCGCGAAAGGCAGAGTGCTACCGGAAGGCAGACGGCGAAAACATGAGCCGGCGGAACTGCCGTTGGCGCCCAGCGCCAAGCGGAAAGTCTGGTAGGTTGTCCGGATAGCTCGGCTCAAATGAAGCGGGCTGCGTGACGCCTTCGCGCAGCAGGCCGTTCGTTAGCTCTCCGATCCGCGGTGGCGGCTCGTCACGGGCAGTATCCGCGGCCTGAAACTGCAGCTCGCCCTGACCGGTCCGCGCTGAAGCGGGCGATCCTGTTGGATGAGCCCAGAACATCATGCCGAAAAACGTCAGTCCCACGCCGATCCCGATCATGGGAGAGTAGACGGCCGGTCGGGATCGGAGTGCCGGGATCGAGAGCCGCCAGTCGCCAAGGCCGACCGATGCCTCTTCAAACTCCGCTTGAGAGACTCGCCGGGCAATGGCGGCGGCCGATCTCTGGCCAGGTTCGCGCAGCCTCATCGCGGCAAGGAGCCGCTTCATCTGCAGCAGTTCGTCATACTCTATCCGGCAATCACTGCACTGCTGCAAGTGCTGATGGATAAGACGGTGCTCATGGCCGAGGAGTTCGCCGTCCATAAAGGCGGACAAAAGATTGCTTACTTTGTTGCAGTTCACGCTCAGTCTCCCGAAAAAAGGCCGGAGGTTCGCCCGGTGTTTTGGCCGGCATGCTCCGCCTTACTTTGTGCTGCCAGCGTCAGTCGTTGGCGCAGTTGCTTTCGTCCGCGATGTAGTCGCGATCGCACGGTTCCAAGCGAACAGTTCATCGTTTCCGCAATATCTTCGTAGCACATGCCCTGAATGTCTGCAAGAATAACCGCAACTCGGAATTCGTCCGGCAGCCTGTTCAGCGCTTCCTGGAGGCTCTCCTCCAGCGCTTCGCTGAGCATGATCTGTTCGGGATCAAATTCTGAATCTGGAATTTCCAAAAGGACGTCAGCATCGCTGCCATCGCCGAGGGAAAGGGGTTGGTTGAGTGATTGCGCTTGAATCTTGGGGCGCTTACGGAGCTCGTCGATGAATACGCGAGACATAATCCGATATAGCCAGTTCTCGAACGGCATCTCACGATTGTAGCGATCGAAGAATCGGAATGCGCGAAGAAACGATTCCTGGGTAAGGTCGTCCGCGTCGGCATGGTTGCCCGTAAGGCGAAACGCGACGTTGTACGCGTGCCGGTGGCACCGCTGTACCAGCGCGTCGAACTCCCGTCGATCACTTTTCTGAACGCCGGTAAAAAGCCGCGCGAAATCCATGCCGTCCGCCTCCTACAGGGAGTTACGGGTTCCGTCCGGGGTGAAGTTCCCGAACAGTTGCTGTATTATACTTCAAACATCCTGTCGTGGAAACGGGAGGGCCCACTGCCGCCCGGGCGCCGGACGAGCGGACGGACGGAGATGCGATGCAAGACGGTCCTGTAGTCGCGCCGCGGCGCGCTCTCGGAATCCCGGAGTCGCTTCAGCAGATTCGACCGCGCCCCGCAGCAGTGTGAGCGTCTGTTCGAGAGTGCGAATCTCGCCCGCACAGCCGGCACACCGCAGCAGGTGGCGGTCGAGTCGATCGGCCAGCTCTTGGGGCAGCTCACCGTCAAGGTAAAGATCCAGCAGAGTCCGCGCCTCTTCACATCGCATCGTACTTACTCTCCCGTTCCACTGTCTGCGGAGTCTGGTTCATCCCATAAACTGGCAAGGCGCGCCCGAAGGGCTCGCCGCGCCCTGTAGAGCAGTGACTTGGTCGCCTGCACGCTCTTGTCGAGCATGAGCGCGACCTCGGCGGCATCCCACTGTTCGACATCGCATAGAGATAGAACCAGTTGATACTCCGGCGAAAGCTCGGCAAGTTCGTGCCGGACTGCCATTGCAGTCTCCGTACGGTCTATGCTGCCGTTATCGGAGCTGCGCTCAGGATCGAGGAGGACAAGCCGCGGCTGCCGGATGCGATCCAGGCAGAGGTTGCGCGTTATGCCGAAAAGCCATCCCCTGAAGGGGCAGTCGCCTCGATATCCGGTGGCCCGCTCAAATGCGCGCAAGAATGCCTCAGACGTCACATCCTCTGCGTCTTCACGACTGTTCAGGAAGTGTCGCGCATAGGCATATACACGATCGACATGTAGGTCGAAGAGCGCGGAGAGCGCCTCTGGTTCCCCGGCCTGGAAGCGGGCAACCAACCTCGTCTCGTATGCGCACTCCGGAAAGGTCGCTCGTCCACCCCCGTTCTCGGTCACGCCCTGGCGCTCCTCTTGATAACACGACGGCTTTCGCAAGCAAAAAGT
>JBBQVV010000258.1:0-9984 GCA_038211235.1 Chthonomonadales bacterium
TGTCGCCCGCGAAGGTCGGAAGGAGGTGGAGGGCGTCACCCTCATGTAGTGTCCATTCCACTTATCGGGTCTCCACCTTCGCGCGTAGCGGCACCATGTTGTGGACCCTCTGTGTAGTGAGCGTCTGGTTGGCTATGATAGCCGATGTCGAATCTTGCAATTTCTCTTATACCTTTCGTTTGTGGATTGCAGATCTGCGCAGTGTCGCTTTTCTGACGGTCGACTACAGTCGGTGCGGTTGCCCGCTCGGAAAATGTGCTCCGTCCACCCCTACTTTGCCTCTGTACCTCCTAACTGTTGACAACCTCAAAAATGTGGCAAAGAATTCTGCGACCTTACAAATCCCCTCTTTAGACCGCTCCAGTCCCTGATTTTCCCGTGGATGTTCTCCTCGCCAGCAGGCGGGCACCTGTTTGTATAATTGGAAAGGTCGATCTCCGGCCCTCCTTCGCCCGCCCATAGCAACCTGTTCTGCGGGCAGCCAGCCAGTCAACTCCTCTGAACGCCTCCACTCCCACCCTCTTTCTACAGCGCCTTTTTGTCGGTGAATAGTTCGATCGTTCGTTTCTTTCGCTGCCTGCCCCTCCCCAGCTTCGTTGCCGCGTTCGGGCGCTTTTGCCATTTCCATTCCGCGCTTTAGGCCGGCGCATAAACGGCAAAAGCCCGACGGGCGCAGACCACCAGGCGGGCTATTCGAACCAGGAGAATGAAAATGAGCGACACACCAACCAATCCGGATCCCGGCGTCAGCCGGACTGATGTCGTCTGGACCATCGATCAATGGGTCCAGCATGTGCTGGGCTTCGACCCACGGCGGGCGGCTCAAACGAGCGATCCGTCACTATGTTGTACAGGGGTCATTAGTCGACTGCTGGTCGACGGCAAGATCGTATCGGTCGAGTACGTCAACGGTCGCTACGGTCTGGCCTACGTACGCGTTAGCGATCAGAAGCAGCGGACATCGACCGATGCCGCGCGCTCCACGCGCAAGCGTAAGCACTACCGGCACGAGGGGCAGAGCGAGGCTCAGCAGATCGAGGCGCTAATACGCTATTACGCGAGTACGGGACGTGCATTTAGGATCATCTCCGATGCGGCGATCACCGGAGAAATGCCCAACAACAAACCGGACCTCGTCACGAAAATGCTTGAGCGCAAGGCCCGGCGATACCGGAGGAATTTTGAACGAAACCTGCCGAATTCGTCGTACGATTGGACGGAGCAGCAGCGGCAAGCGATGCGAGAGTATCTGGATGCCCGCGTGCACGCGATTTTGAGCGGCGCGGATATGGACGATGACACGACAGGCGCAGGAGAGGATGATGGCGATGCGAAAGCGATCAGGCGCAGGCGAGGAAAATCGTCGAATCGAGTGCTGTACCGCCAGGGCTACTCGACTATGCTCGATTTGATCGAGCAAGATCAGGTGCATACCATCGCCACGAACGAGGGCAGCCGCGTGTGCAGAGATCCCGACCTGCATATCCAGGTGCTCGAGATCTGTCGCGCGCATGAAGTTCAGCTTATCGGCCTCCAACAGGGGTTTCTGGACGTCGACGTGCACCAGCCCGTCGAGCGCGCGATGGCCTACATGGTTTCCAGCATCGACGCGCAACGCCTGGACGAGGTTTCCGCTCACTGTTTCCGCGGTCTGGTCCACAGCCTCCGTGCGGGAGTGCCGAACGGTCCGCTCAATTTCTGGCTGAGGCGTGATTCGGAATCCGGCATCGTCGAGGTGGTGCCTGATCGCGTTGAGATCGCGCTTGGCATTGTAGCCAGAAGCATTTCCGGCCAGGGGATCGGAAGCATTTGGGCCGATCTGAAACGGGCCGGAACGGAGATCAACGGTAAGCCGATCAGTCACTCTCAGATTGATTCCGTGCTGTCTACGGCCGCAATCCTGGGCCGCCAGCAGTTCTTCGGCGTAGAATGGCAAACGCTCCCGGCTATCGCCAGTGCTGAGATCTACGCTGAGATGCAGCGGGCGCGGACGGCGCGAAGGGATCAGATCGCGAACCAGGGCGATCTGCATAACCCACGCCGATGGGCTGTGCACGAGCTCACGTACATCATGAAATGCTGGTGCGCCCATTCGCTGCGGCGACGATACCAGACTATGGCCGGGCAGCGATACGACTATTGGGATTGCGCAGCGCGTGCGGAAGATCGCCCGCACGCGCGCATCAGCGCCGAGCGCCTAGAAGAGTTCGTTTTTGGACTATGCCGGTACCATCCCCGCATACTGAGCGGGTATTTTGATTCGTCAGTTGATCCCGTTCTCCAACAGCGACAGGCCCAGGCCGCGCTGCTGCAGCGTTCGCTGGACCAGGCCGAGGCGGCATATGCCTCCAAGCAGCTAGCGACGCGGGCGGATGCAGAAAAGGAGGCGACGCGGCTGAACTTTGCAGCCGGAACCAGGCAATTCGAGGCGATGATCGAGCTCCTGCTCGCCCAGCGTCTCGAGCAGGAAACCGCCGAGCTCGAATCGCTACGGCGGCAGATACGCACTCTCAACCTGGATCAGTTGCGGGATCGGCAGGGCGCGGCTTTGAGACAAAGTCTAGGGGAGATGCCGACCTGGGACAATCTGGATACAATCACGCGAGGCCGGCTCCTACAGGCAGTCTTCAGCAAGATTATCGTACAGATGTCGTCCGGCGACGGATGGTTGGAACTCTATCTGGCCGGTTCGGATGTTCCGCTTCCACAGGTGCCGCTACGGCGGGGTCCGAGCCACTCGCTGTATCTGCCAACCGTCGAAGACTGGATCGCCGGCACATTTGCTATAGTAACCACATAGGCGTTCACAGACTGCGCCATCCGTCGCCTGGAAACGCTTCAACTTCCCCCTGGCTTTCCACATAGAAAGCCAGGGGGAAATTGCTTGCGCTACCAGACCAGAAGTCTCAGAGTCTGGTAGGCGCGTCTGTAATCTGGATCGTCTGGCACATTGGCCATCTCTCTGAGCCTGCCCGCGACTTGCTGGCGAATCGGTTTGAGGGACGGGTGCAGATGCTCTACATCCGTGCTTGCAATGTAGCTCGAGGCCTTAAGATAGTCCACCGACGTTGGCCTATCAGCAAATGCGATCATATCTTTCTCCTCGGTGCCTTGTAGTGGTTCGGCTTTAGCGTATGGCCGCGATCCGCCAGATAGATATCGTGCCAGTGCAGGGGATGCTACATATTGGCTGTGCGGACGGATCGCCCCACCTCCTCTTGGTTGAGCCCTTTACGGGGTCGCAACAGGGACAGTCTCTCCCCAAACGCTCTAAGGTTCTGAATATCCCGTTGCTCCCCTGGTGCTTCCACAGTCAACCGGACTACCAACGCCAATAGGCTATAGTTATCCACAAAACATCTAGTTTGGATGATATTACCACACCGGGTCGCTATAATCAACTGCGTGACAGTCGATTCGAAGAATATCATATGTGTTCGGATGCGCCGGGCGCGGAAGCGTGCCCAGCCTAGGGTTACGCTGTCCGACCTCTCGGCTCGGATCGCCACCTATGGCGTACATGTGAATCCTCTGAGCTTGAGCCGCATCGAACGTGGAACCCGGACTGTAGTCGATTATGAATTGAGGGCCATTGCAGCTTCATTGGCCGTACCGATGGGCTGGCTGGCTGGTGAAGATGACGTACACGACGATAATCAGAAACGGAAACGCGGCGAAAAAGGGCGACCATCGACTTGACGGTCCATAGGTCGAGTCTCGTCGCATAGGACTTCGACTCCTGTACGGATAATACCAGAGTACCAAACAGGTGCAATACCGGCACGGCGCAAAGGACAGAGGAACATGACGGACGGGTGGGCTGCTGATCGTTACGAACGAATGACGTATCGGCGGTGTGGTAGGAGTGGACTACGACTGCCGGCCATATCGCTTGGGGCTTGGGAGACATTCGGCGGATATCGAGACGCCAATGTGGCGCGACAATGCCTACGTGCCGCATTCAATATAGGCGTAACTCATTTTGATTTTGCGAACAATTACGGCACGCCGCCCGGCAACGCCGAGATCGTCTGCGGCGAGATCATCAAGGAGATGCCACGCGACGAGCTGATCCTCTCCAGCAAGGCCGGATACTACATGTGGCCCGGTCCCTATGGCGAATGGGGAAGCCGAAAGTACCTCATCGCGAGCTGCGACCAGTCGCTCAAGCGGATGGGTGTCGAGTACTTCGACATCTTTTACTCGCATCGGCCGGATCCGGATACGCCGATCGAGGAGACCATGGCGGCTCTCGACCATCTCGTCCGGCAGGGCAAGGCGCTCTATGTCGGCGTCAGCAGCTACAGCGGCGCCCACTTTGCCGAGGCGGTGCGCGTCTGCGAACGGATGGGCTTGGCGCCGATAACAATCCATCAGCCCTACTACAACATGCTCGGCCGCTCCATCGAATGGGACCTGCTTCCACAGGCGGAGCGCGCCGGCACGGGCGTGATCCCGTTCTGCCCGCTCGCGTCCGGGCTTCTCACCGATAAGTACCTCGGCGGCGACATACCCGCTGACAGCCGGGCCGCTCAGAAGTGGGGCAAAGAGTGGGTGGAGAAGAACCTGGGACCAGAGCGCAAGGCGGCGCTGAACGCTCTTAACACGCTTGCCAAGGCGCGCGATCAGACGCTCGCGCAGATGGCGCTGGCCTGGACGCTCCGCCTGCCCGCCATCACGAGCGCGCTGATCGGCGCATCGAGCGTTCAGCAGATCGAGGAGAACGTTAAGGCGCTCGATAACTTGGAGTTCAGCAAAGACGAGCTGGCCGAGATAGACCGCCTGACGAAGGCGCGGCCGTGAGCAACGTGTCTCATTTACTCACTCTAACTACTGAATAGCGCACGCCGCCGCACCCGTCCAGCGGGCGCTGGGCTTTGCGGTCAAGGACATTCTCTCCTACTTCTTTGCCGGCCGGTCTACATCTACGTTCGTCTCGTCAGGGCATCATTACCAGACGAGCTGCACGCCAACCTTGCCTTACTCTTCGACCAAAATATCACACGGGATCGCCGGCAAACCTTATCGCTTGTCAACGATCCGTCCTCCGAGTGGATTTTCCTCTGAAACAGTTTTGGGATGATGCCGTAACCAGGGCGCTAACCGATATGGTTGGGCCATACACGCTGTGACTGACGACGGGAGTCCGGCACCTGCGTCATAGCTTGCTGCTATCCTTCGGCTCCGCAGTTTCGACCATCTTGATCGTACCTGTTCCCTTCGGGCGACCCCTCCCGGAATAGCCAGCACGCGACGCGATAAAAGCATTCAAGTCACTTTCCTCCACGGCGAGCGCACGAGCATTTATGGCGTGCAGCGTGATCCCTGCGTCACGCAGTGCCCTCTTTGCGCTTCTCCCCGAAAGACCTATTCGCTTGCCCGCTTCAGGCATTCCAATCATCATCATATCCAATTATAGCAAAATATATGGCTCCCATCGGGAAAATGTGCAGTCAATCGACGTGACAAAAAATGCCCCGTAATGTACAATTAAATAAATGGACTGTAGGGTTCATTTATTTCTCGATACTCAACGAACGGGAGGCATGCGATGCAGACTTTGCGGGTTGAACGGATGTCGGTCGTGCGAACGATTGTGCACGAGCGTCGGCAAATAATCGGCGCCTGTCTTATGATCGGGTCACGCCATGTCGGTTGCGGGATCGTCGCTGTGGAGGGACAGGGCGCGGTGCGGCTTGTTCGCACAGCGGATGGACGGCGCGCCGTCCGTGCCGTGCCGTGTCGCCGCATACTACTGGCGGACGACATCGCCGAGATCCTCGATACCATAGCGCGGAAGTGGCATTGGTGGCTGGAGGAGGCAGATTGGTAGCCACATTTCCGCACATTCTAGAACAGTCGTCCCGCTACGAGGAGTATTGGGCCGACAACGCCGGTTTGTACGCAAGTGGGCCGAACAATCGAGATTCCAGTTTGCCGCGACTGGGGATACAGTCGGTGACATTCAATGCAGAATGGAGAAAAGAGTGAATAACGAAATGCGCTTGGCACCTAGTTCGATTCCAGTTTTGGCGTGTGCTCGCAAGTTTGAACTTCTGCGAGTGCAGAAACGCGCACCCAAGAACCGAGAACTCTCTGCGAGGGCGGCAACTGGCATTGCTTGGCACGGAATTATGGCCGAGCTGTATAATCCACTAATCGGCCCGTGCCCGCCGCACATCCAACGCCTGCAGGGAGCGTGCGAGAAGGCACTTGAAGGACTGCGGCTCTCGGTCGACGAGCATCAAGTGGTGTTCAACGAACTCTACAGCGCTACTGCCTGCTATCTGGACTACTCCCAGACCGGTACGACTGTGCTCGGCGTGGAATTAGAGGACGAATATCCGTTCGTTGCCGCCGGCCGATACATATCGACGTTGGAAGGACGGCTTGACCGGCTACAAGTATACAACGACCAGCCAGACACTTTAGCGATCGTGGATGTTTCGATCAGCCAAAAGCGCCTAACCGAAAACCAGATTTGGCTCTCCATGGCCCTTGGGAAGCACCTTCGACCAGGTTACCCGCGGCATGCCTTCGAGCTGCACGTCGTTTATGGCGGGACAGTGACTATTGAGCGCTATAGTGGCAGCTTCGTGAAGGGGACTCATCGAGCGATCATCGCCGCCGTGGACGCACATGTCGGGCTTTCGGAAGAGGGCGTATACCCGGCCACAATTGGACCAGCGTGTAAATGATGTGCCTGCCGACCCGACTGCCCTGCACGCGCAGCGGTCGACGTACATGACATTTCGTTTGAGGGCGAAGCCGAGGAGGAATTGGGATGAAGGACATTCTCAATCCTAGACAACGGATTCAAGCTCACTGGAGTTACAGGTACTGGAACGCGCTGCGGAGTTGCCAATGGAACATGTTTGTCGGGTAGGCCGGTTCGTCACCGTCCCGGCCCCCCAACCGACCTGCGGATCCTCATACGGCGGTTCACGCAGTATTTGAATCGCCCACGATCTTGGTTACCTCCTCCACTATAGGCGAGCTTCGGGCAACGGACATCCCATCGTCCAGTAGTTGATCGGCGCCCTGCGTTACTAACTTCCTAAATCCTGTTGTTTCTGCACTTTGAGAACTTGGATCGATGGTTTCCCGAAGCTTGGCCAGGTCGGTGGCGACCTGACCAAGCCACAGCACTTTGAGAGCGTCCCTCCCCTCGTCCATTGTCATAGTTTTGCCTTCGCAGTATCTCAGGTACAGGGCCGCCATTTGCATCCAGAGTCGGACCTCACCGTCCATGTCCGCATCGCGCCGACGACCGCTCTCCCATTCCCGCTGACTCAAACCGTGGCTGTCGGCGACCATTTCACGAAGGAGGGCAATCCTGGCCTTGATAGTATCAGACAGTGTCTTGGGCCAGTCAGGGCCGGGACCGCACTGGTCTAGGATTCCCCCTGGCTCCTTGGAGCCGACCTTGGTACGCGATGTCTTCATTGTCACCCTCCCAGTCGACAGCATGGCATGCTTGTCCGAAAGAATGTGGGACAGCCTGTGCGGCGCCCACAGTTGTTGTTTCTTGCTTCCCTCATCGCACTCCGCTCCTCGCGATGCAAGGCGATACAATCTCCTAGACGGCGTCCGCGTGCAAACATCACCTATTCGACGGCAGGAACCCTCTTTCGGCCCTGGGTGCCCTTCTGGGGAACTCTCTGGGTTTGGACCGATCTGGGAGCGCAAGTAACATTGCCGGAAATAGCCGTCTTGGAGATAGAGCGTTGCACGGCCGACTCTCGGACTTCAGGCGATGGGGGTAACGGCCCAGAGCCACTGCCTCTGACTTGACATGGGAGCATGCTACTCGTAAGCAGCCTCTGCCAAATCAACAGTGTCTTACCGGGTCCGGCGTTGGCGGCAGCGGGACAGTGATTTATCATGATGCGGCCATGTGGGAAACAAACCCGGTCGCACAGATTGGATGAGCCATGGCAAAGCAGGTCTCAACGTATATTCACGGTACTATAATTGAGAATGCACCGGCCAACGGGCCGTTGATCGACGAAGCGGCTTGGAGCCGATTCGTCGCAGAAATAAAGCGTCTTGCAGATTCCATTCGAGCGGACAAGTGCTGACCTGTGTTATGGTTGAGGGTGTCGATGTCGCATCTAGGGCAATAACAGGTACAACAACGGGACGCATGGAGGACAGATGGAACATCCGAACCCGCACGATGCAGTAGTAATCGGGCGCGTATCGACGGAGATACGGCAAGCACAAGAAGGTACCAGTCTCACAAGTCAGGCGATCGAAGGTAACGCCATCGCCGAGTCGAAGCGACTCCGCGTAGTCCGTACGTTCATCGAGGATGGCATTTCCGGCAGGCGATACTGGACACGCCCACAGATGCAGGCTGCACTACAAGCGATAGAGCGGAAAGAGGCACGGTATCTGATTTGTACGTCGGTCGACCGCGCGGCGCGGAGGGCACCGATCGCGCGGCAGATACTCGACCGGATTTGGGAGGCTGAAGGTATCCTCATTTGTAACGGACAAACGTTTACGAACGATGCCAATTCTAAATTCTTGGCCGGCATATTCTTCTGTTTCGCGGAATACGACTACGACAATACACTCGCGAAACTCAGTAAGGGCCGCCGGAACAGCGCACTGGGCTTGAAGCCAAACCACCCGTACCGAATGGCGATGCAGCGCGGCACCGTACCGTACGGTCTTATCATACCGACGTGCGCAGACGTAAAGGGGACCGAGTATCACCAGGCAACGTTCCCGCCACAACTCCTCGGTAGGCACATAATCATCTGCGGCGACGAGAGACAGGCGCGCAAACTGGACGTCGTGCGGCGAATTTACATTATGCGCGACGGTGGCGCCACAAAGTCAGACATTGTTCGGTGGCTCTCTGAAGCGCGTGTACCGTCTCCCCTCGGTAAGAACCGCTGGTCGGACAAGACGATCGATTACATCTTGCGCAATGAGGTGTATGCCGGGGCAGGCATGATGTTCAAGTCCACCGGGCGATGGGACGAGAAAAGGGAAATCGATCGCGGTCTAAACGCAGCATTTCGCGTCCCGATCGACCGCAGCGAATGGGAGGAGTTATTGCCCGTACTGCATTACGATCCCAATACCCGAACGTGGGAGGAGGCACCGCCAGTGATTGACCCAGCAATGGCCGCACGGGTGCGAGCCAAGTCCGAAGGAGCCGACAAAGAGACGCCGAATGCCGGAAACGGTCGCCTCCGGCACTACCTATCCCACTTTGGCCGCTGTTCTGCGTGTGGCTTCAAGTGGGCCGCCATCGCAGTCAAGAACGCCTATGGCACTTACGAATACTATCGCTGTAGCGGACACTATGAGGACGGGAAGCGCGTAATTGGCTGTCCCTCCGAGAGTTTCCCATATATGAGGACGACGATTGTGGAGGCGGCATTTATGGACGCAATAGAGGATGTCTCGCGCGATCCATCCCTCGTTGAATCTGCCCTGCGGCAATACGAGGAGGCCCTATACTCCGATGACAAACTCGAATTGGAGCGTGACCGCCTCCTCCATGACGTTAACAGGGCGCGACGACAAATGGCGGCGGCGATTGACCGTGAATTGGAGGCAACTGCCGATGACGTGGATGCTGCAGTATATAGGTCGAAGGCGCGGGAACTGAATGATACAATCAAAGTACTCCAGACAACGCTGAAATCGATTGAACAGCAAATTATTCCCCCCGAGCGTAGCAGCCCCAAGAACCGCGCAGAAAGGCTCGCCGATTCGATTGAGGACGTCCGGCTAGTGTTAAATTCCGATAGTGTCACAGCGCAGCAGAAGGCCGATGCACTTCGGCACATCATTGACCGTGTGGATATCGACAACACCGGGCGCCTGGTAATAACCTTGCAAAACGTGAGCCATGTCCCAGGTCTCGGCGTCCGGCTCGTCGGAGGAGTGGTAACATCCGATGAGCGACGTCGAAAAGATCGGACGATCGATCAGGTTGCTGAGATATTGGCAGCAGGCGTA
>JBBQVV010000259.1:0-9973 GCA_038211235.1 Chthonomonadales bacterium
CAAACCAGCCGACCTGTACACAAACGCATTCCGAGCCCAGTGCAGGACGCGACGCCAGCCCGACCAACTGTCCGGGTTAGCGCGACCACCGACTACCTAAGCGCCGGACCCCAAGAGTCCGTTTCACGGTGAACCAGCACAGCTGGCCGCGGTTTAAGTGGCTGGTGAGCCGTCTTGAGTCTGTGGCGACATTGGCAGCTGCGATTACGCCGGGATCGGTTTGGCTCGTTAACAGTTATGCAAAACCGAGAGTGCTATAGGTTCTCAATTGGTTCCCGAGCGATGAGATAGGGCGCCTAGTGTACTGGCAAGCCTGATCGACGGCGCCGCCGAATGCACTTTCCGCGCGGACATGTACTCTTGTGCTCAATTCCCTTACCGCCGCAGTTGCACGGTATCGCATCCAACGGTTTGAGCGGCGCCCCGCCCTTTTGTCCGTTCTGCCTCGCTGCCTCCGCTTTCTTCGTGGTCTTGATTTGGCCCATAGCACGCGCTGCGTCCGATGGTGTAATCACCTCAGCTTCTCCGATCGATTTACTCTTGGGTTACCCCATCAAGAGCGTAGGATATTGACTATTTCCCAACGATGGAATATAATATACCATGTCGAGCGAACCAATGGAAAGTGTGCGACTCAAAACCCAGAGGCGAAAACTGACCACTTCGTTTGACCAGTTTCAGGGGTAGCGTGATGACCGATCTGAGATCAAAATGCGCGTTTTGAGATCAAAATTGAGCACTTCGTTCACACCGAAGGGGTCACTGGTTCGAATCCAGTATCGCCCATTGATACTTCTTTAACTGATACTCTTGCGTCGGATTTGCATCGAGCGTCGCTCCAGAACTGGAGCGACGCTCGTTTGCCGTGTATGTCGGTGCTCAGCTGATGCGCGCGGACGCCCGATTTCGGTCGGTCATCTCAGGCATATCGTCGAGGACTTGCTTAGAATGTCGCAGCGCGCAGCGGGACAATATGAGAAGCCTAACTTAAGGTATAGTCCATACTAGGGGTTTCGCCAATTTGGCGCTCTTTGATCCCAGGAGGAGCCGCGGCGGCGAAGAACGGCTTCGCTGGCGTTGGCCGCATCATGGGAACGGCCCAGAAAGTGCAGGCTCATTGTGGCAAAAAAGCCGGGTCAAAACAAGACCAGGCTAAAACTGGACACCCCGGAGGCGCCGGTTAAGGCGGTCGGAAAAAGTGACGCCTGGCTGTTTACCGCGCTCCGCAGCATTGGGGATGCCGTGATCGCCACCGACCCCAAAGGGATGATCGTCTTCATGAACCCTGTCGCCGTATCTTTGACAGGATGGAGCGCCGAAGAGGCCGACGGTAAGGACTGTCGCGACGTTTTTCGCATCGTGAGCGAGTCGACCCGTCAGGAGAGTGAGAGTCCCGTTAATAAGGTCATGCGAGACGGCGTCATCTCGGGATTGGCCAACCACACGATTTTGATCGCCAGGAACGGCAAAGAGTACAGCATCGACGACAGCGGTTCTCCGATCCGTGATGGCGACGGCACGCTCATAGGAATCGTGCTGATCTTCCGCGACGTTTCCGATCGCCGCAAGAACGAACTCGTACTCCAGGAACAGAAGGAGATCCTGCAGACCCTGTTCGACCACATTCCTGTTATAGTAACGTTTCTGGATGAGCGGGCGCAGTTCAAATGGGTCAATCGCGAATGGACGCGCGTGGTTGGATGGACGCTTGAAGAGATGAGCGTTCCCGAACGCCTGCTTGAGTTCTATTCGCACCTTCCCGAGCAACCCGACTCAGCTCCGCGCTCCGTCCAGTTGGCCTCCACGGGATGGCGCGAATTCCCGCTGACAGTCAAAGATGGCCGGCTGCTCGAACTCTCCTGGGCCACGGTACGGCTATCCGATGGGACGAGCATCGGCATCGGTCAGGACATCAGCCAGCGAAAGAGCATCGAGACGGTGAAGCAGAAACGACTGGATTGGGTGGAGGCACGGAACCGTCGACTCGAGCAGGCGATGCGGGAATCCGACCATCGCGTCAAGAACAACCTTCAGTCCGTTGCCGCCCTATTGGATATCCAGCTGTTGGACAATGACGTGGCAGTGCCGGCGAAGGAGATCACTCAGGTTCGGACTCACATATTGACGCTGGCTTCGATGCACGACATATTAGTCGGGGATGTCCAGGCCCAGGAGACACTGGCGCTTCTCCCGGCAAGAGCGGCGCTTGAGAAGCTGCTGCCGATGCTGCAAAAGGTGGTCGGTAAACAGCGCATTCAGTGGAGTGTGGCGGATGTAAGTCTACCAGCGAAACAGGGCATGGCGTTGGCGGTACTGATCAATGAGCTAATCAACAATGCCGTGAAGCATGGAGGACACAACGTCGAGTTAAACCTCTCCGTAGCCGATGGGAGTATTACGCTCGCGGTCTGCGATGACGGCCCTGGCTTTCAGGACAAATTTCATCCTGCGACCGCGGCCCATTTTGGCTTGGAGCTCGTGGAGAGCGTCGGGCGCGTTGATCTGGGCGGACAGACGTCATATAACAATCGGCCTGGAGGCGGCGCATGCGTCGAGGTGACGTTCCCGGTCCCGGCTGGCATATCCCGATAGCCTGGCTAATTCACGAACGGCTCGGAGTGACGGACGTAGTGTCGGGCCGCCGTGCCCGTCACGAATAATCCGGGATAGGGCTGTCCTCGAACGTGCTCGAGCCCGATCGGAGGAGTACGCTGCAGGATTCTTATCGAGGGGCAGCACGTCAGCCGGAGCGCCACTTCACCACCTTGACATTGTCATGAGGACACATCACAAGTGAGCAAACCGGAATATAGCGTCATCCTGGTCACCGACGAAGCCGCCGCCACGACTCGCATGAATGAGCTGGCAGGAGAGGGTTTCGAGTTTTTGAGTATGTCAAGTCACGGCGTTGCATCGTCGCAAGGCTCACCCGCGCACGGCGTCGGCCTCTCCACAGCATCTGCCCAACTTAGTAACAGACAGGCAACCAGCAGAATATGTATTGTTATGGTAAAGCATGCGAGTGAGACAGCGGAAACGGCGGCTCCCGGATCGAAGGAATGCGCTGCTGCAGCTCTCGGAGTTGCGATGGTATGAATGCGGCTCGCGTGCCGACGATGGCGAACCGATCGAGGTCGAGGGACTGCCGGATTCGGCACAGGAACTGCTGCGACCAGAGACAAGCGTGCTTATTGTGGTCCGCAGATGATCGCCAGCGACCAGCCAGCTCCGGCGTCGATGCGGCATGAGATTACGAGGATAGACAGTGAGGAGAAGACGGTGACCAAGCGACAAGCCAGCACCGTCATAGCCGGCATCACAGCGGTTATTCTGATGCGGACTCCTTGTGACGGGCTGCTCATTCGCGCTCAAGAGCATTCCCGCGGGCATGCCAGAGGCGGCTCGCGTAAGAAGGCGTTGGCGACCAGGCGTAAGGGCGAACACCTGAACGCAATGATTACTAAACCTCGCACATTGGTAAGACCCGCTCATGTTCCACTCATCTCCGATCCCGTGCGAATCGAGCGCCGATAACGAGGTGTATGTCGCGGTTGGCCATCCCAGGAGTGGTGTCGGCGGATTTCAGAAGCCCGGTGCGGAACTATGTACAGGCGAAACCCTTGCGGACGATGTTGTCGGAGAGCTGCCGTATGATCGAGGCTCACAGGTTGGCGAACGAGGATCGGGCGAGGAGCCGGCGCGCATACCTCCGGCGACTGTCCTCGCGTGCTCGGCCCACAACGGTATGTTCGGCGCCGAATCGAGCCGGGCTGCGCCGTGACTATCTTCGCACTCAGCTTCAGTACTATTGCGCGCTAAGCTGCACACTGATTGGAATCTGCATGCTTGTCTGGACTTCGATAGGTGCCACGTCGGATGCACAACTGGCACTGGTCATCTGCGCCGGAGTCATCGCGGTAGTCGTCCTGTACCAGGTTCTTCAGATTACGGCGAGCGCAAAGGCGGCGGCAGTGCGCTGCTATGCTCCGCCGGTCGAAGTGCGGCGATTGCCGGTCGCGGAGGTCCTGGTCCGTGCGTCAGACAAGCCTTGCTCAGCGCCCCGCGAACTGCTGCGAGCGGCGCATACTGGCGCAGGCGCTACTACTGAGGAGCTTCTCAGGTCAACGGCGAATAGGTAGCTAAAAGCGTGCGATCTAACAGAGGGCATGTCGCGGACGCTCGCAGCGATCCTCGCAAGTAGGTCACTCCTGAATGGCGTAAGAAGGGCGTTGGGACGGAACTGTTGGCGCGCATGGAGGCGCGCTGCCGCGAGAAGGCAGTCCACGTAAACGCGAAGGGCCGTGAATTCGCTGCCGGCATCTCGGCTGGAGTGCACGCCACCTGTCTGCATCTCCAGCGTAACGGGTACTCTCTGGCCTACACCCTCTGGGAGATGGAGTTCGACCCGGCACGTAAAGTGTCGGAGTCGCCAATGCCGGATGGGTACGAGCTTCGTCCCGTGACCGCGGATCACCATCGGGCGATCTGGCAGTGCATCGGCGATGCCTACGACGCAGGATGTCCCGATGGCCGCTTCTCCCACGTGCCGACGGAAGGACGCATGCGCGCCCATTTCCGGAACGATACCGCGGACGCCGATCTAAGTCTTGTGGCATGGCAGGGAAGCCGTGTTGCCGGACAGGTCTTGTGCCGGGTGCACGAACGTTGCGGGGAGGTGTTCGAGGTAAGCATCGGTGTCGGTCATCGGCGCAGAGGACTCGCCCGAGAACTATTGACGCGTGGACTGATCGCGTTACAACGGCAAGGCGTTCGAACAGTTCGACTCGGCACGACCTTCGAGAACCCCACGGAGGCATGGCGGCTTTATGAGCAGGCCGGCTTTCGCATATTGGCGGAGTTTCCTCGATGGCGTAAGAAGTTCACGTTATGAGCAGATCGCGATGAAGATATTTCGCGCGGCTCCCGGGACCATAACGTCGATCGTGCCGTCCTCTGGAAAAGTGGGCGATGGATCTCGCAATGTCGACGCTCTGAACGGTTTTCGAGGGTGCGGAAGCGTTCCGACAACGTTCGATGGCGTTCGGGGCCGTTCATTCGACGGTGCGTAAGAAGACGGGGGAGCGGGTAAGGACCTTTGCGAAAACGGGGCACGGCGAGACGAGCGAGATGGCTGAGAGCCGTCCAGCATCGGTTGGGACCCGCCGCCAGTGGATCGGCATCGCCGACGTACCGCTACGGGAACGGTGCCGTTGCTGCAAATGACGTTTGCAATCACGGTGCCCGGCGACGTTCGCAACCGTTGCGAAACCCGGTCGCCCTTAATAGATATAAGTATACGCGCGGCGAACGACAGGTCGAGGGCGACGCCGGCAGAATAGGGGGCGCCCTGATGCCATGATGGCTCCTTTCGCCGATTGGTGAGTCCACCTAGCGACTGCCTTTCACCGGCAATTGTTCCTGGATTTCGCTCCTATCGAGCCTACAATCTTGCCGGATCCTTCCTCCCTCCGAGGTAACCAGGCCGGGCGGACGAGGTCCACAAAGTCCGTACGGACTTTTGGTGTTAAACCAGAGGCCGAGGTTTCAACCTCGCGTGCTTAGCTGATTTGCAAGCGTTCCAATAGGTGCGCCTCAACGACGATGACCGGCGTAGGGTAGAATCTCCGCAAACGTAGCGTGAAGGTACCATGCAGTGCAGCTGAGTGACTCGTCAAATTGGTATCCATTTCCATTTGAGAAGATCCTGCAGGCGGCTCGACGGATGCTGCTCCCTTGCGCGATCTACATCCTCTCCGACCTTGCCGCGCCCGCAAAAGCTGTCACTGGCGGTGCTGCTCCTATTCCAGGCATGTTGCCCACCGGCTACCTTAATGTCCGCGGAAGCCAGTTTGTTGGAAGCAATGGAACCGCCTTGCGAATCGTTAGCGTAGGCGTGACCGGCATGAACGTCGTTGGTGGGCGACTGCAGCTGGAGGGGCCGTTCAAAGGCATCGATGGACATGTAGCCGCGATGAAAGTAATGGGCTTCAACTGTGTGCGCGTGGATTGGATCGACAAGACGCTCGAGGACCGAGCGGCGATGGCCCAGCTCGACGAGTTTGTGGCGGCATGCGCGCGCTGTGGGCTGAAGGTCATTTTCGATAACCACAACAACGAGGCGACGCCCGCCGACTGGGAAAATGCGGCGCAGCAGAAGAACGGATTGTGGTTCGACACCGGGCCTGGAACCGATGGGACGGACGGCGCCGGCAATCCGGGAACGATCAGCGCGGCGAAGTTCCAAGAGGACTGGGTACGTTTTGCGCGTCATTGGAACGGTAACGCGACGGTCATCGGATTTGACATTCGGAACGAGCCGTGCGCCCATACGTCAACGCCGGCACTCTGGGGAGGCGGCGGTCCAACGGACATTCGAGCGATGTACGAGGCGGTAGGAAACGCGATCCTCGCCGTCAATCCCAACGCACTGATCATCTGCGAAGCCGTGATAAACTATAAGATCGGGGCGTACGAAGGAGACCTCAGCATCGTCAAGACGCAGCCAGTTGTACTGAGCAATCCGAATAAGCTCGTCTACTCCGTCCACGAATATCCGAAAGAGATCGGCGGCTACAAGGGAGCGGAATCAGGTATCGAGTACATCGACCGGATGAACCGATTGTGGGGTTGGCTGGTAAGGGACAACGTCGCTCCGGTCTGGATCGGTGAGATGGGCGCATCGATGACGTCGGCTGGCAGCAAAGCGTGGGGCACGACCCTGCTCGACTATATGAATGGCAGGTCGCCTGGAGGTCTTACGCTGTTACGCAACCAACCCGGTGTCAGCGGAGACTGGTGGGCCTGGGGGTGTCTGTCTGGCCAGAATCCGAACGGCTGTGTCGGCGAGGATGGAAAGGTGCGAGCGGAACAGGAGCCGTTTATCGAACAGATGCTGTTCCTGGCTGTACCCGTAGCGCGATGATTTCGAAGAATGGCTAGCAGATTGGACTGCAACGATGAATGACAACGAAACCGAAATCGACCTGCCTGTGTCCATCGGCAACCCGGCCCGGCGGGCGCTCGTGAGCGCCGGATATCTACGCTTGGAGCAGTTGACGAGGGTATCCGAAGCCGAAATAAAGCCACTCCACGGCATAGGTTCCAAGGCGATCAGGCTACTGCGAGCCGCGCTCGAAGCCAGGGGAAAGTCGTTTGCCGATGGCTGACATGTGCTCGAGCCGCCCTCAGTCCTATATAATCTCGGTCGATGCTGCTAGAGGTTATCGTCTGTGTGAACGCCAGTAGGGGAATGGACGAAGCGTAGGGCGAGAAGTTCAGGCAGGAAACCGGCCGCGGCAATCAGGGCGTCTTCACCCGGCGAGACGGGCGGGGCGAGGCTCCCATAAGAGTTTCCAACAGCGCAACCGCGATGCCGGCGCAAAGTATAGTGACAACCAGACCGCGACGAGGTACGGCAGCCCCGGCTTGCGGTAACAGGTCCCAATCGCACAATTGGCAGTCGTTGTCGTGCGGATGACACGCGCAGCCGCACTTTGAACAGGCGAGCCTACCGGCATGGGTCGGCATCTTACATTGCATTTGGGCCTCCAAACCAATTGTAACCGATAGGCTCTCAGATTGTCTCCACGCAACAACACCGGGAATCCGCAGGCCAGAGCCAAACGACCTAAAATGCCGTTGGCGGATTGGTAGCGCCGCCTTCGTAGCACCTCTCTACAGCTTGAGCAGAAACGCGTGCGTCTTTCCGTTCAGGAACCCGATGCCGACGATGCAGCCGCAATCGGTGACGCCTCGCGCTTCGGTAAGCGTCCAGCCGGAGGTCGGGTCGATCAGGTTGTTCAGGTCCTGCATGCCGTTTGCGATGTCCCAGATGAATGCGTGCTGCGCTCCGGTAGACGTCGTCGATTTGCCGACGACGCGACCCATATTGTCCGTCGCGAGCGCCTGGCTCGTGCCGCTATACGTACCTTGGTTATTCAGGTAAAGCGTTCCCAGGTCGTCCTTCAATGGGTTAATCTTCTGGTTTGGCGCTGTTTGGAAGGCGTGGATGGCGCCCGAGGGTAACGATGAGTTGCCCACCACTTCGCCGTTATCGCTTATGGCCGTTGCCTGGCTGAAGTTGCCGCCGAGCGTTCCGAGGTCGTCCGCGGGGGTAAGTGGAATGAGCCCATCGATGCGAAACGCGTGAGTCTGGCCCGCGGAGGTGGTGGACCACCCGGCGACCTGTTGGAGGGTCGCATTGTTTATCGCCGTGGCGGTGCTTGACGTACCTCCCAACGTGCCGAGATCGTCGAATCGAAGGACGTTGCGGTAGTATACAAACGCGTGGTTGCCGCGCTGTCCCACGATCGGACCCGCGTCGCTGATTGCGTTGGCCTGGCTTATCAGCCCCTGATTCTGAGTTTCGAGATTGTGGATCTTATGGTCGGACGGATACCATATGATGGCGTGATTCGTTCCGTTTGCGTCATCGGCATAGCCGACCGTGCTGCCGTCTGTCGCGATCGCGAGCCCGACGCTATTGGTTCCACCGAAGAGCGTGGACCAGCCGATCGAGCTGTTCGCGTCCGGCCAGAACCGGCCGAGGTACGCCGGAGCGGATGTCCTGATCTGTCCAGCCATCTGCATCGCGTGGTTGATGGCGTTGGCATAGCTGGCTTTGACGCCCGCTCCGGGGTCCAGATCGAAAATGCTGTAGTTCGGCTTACCGATCAGCGGGATCCGCCAGACGCCGCGACCGAACGTTCCCGCATACAGATAACCGCTGCCTAATCCCACGCGTAATTCGCTCACCTGGACGTTGGGCAGGCCAAGGTTCAGAGTGGCATTTGTCCACGTCTTGCCGCCGTCGGTGGTCTGTATCGCGCCAACATCCGTCCCGACGTACCACGTGTGTTTCGGATCGCTCGGGTCGCGCACAACCGTATTGAGCTGCACATCGGGTATCGAGGCCGCTCCAGTGCCGGTTACTCGGCTCCATGCGGGCGGGGACTTCGATGTATCGGTGCACTGCCACAGATGCCCAACTCCGGTGCCGCCGAGTCCAACCAGGATGCTATTCCCGTCAGAAGGATCCGCGGAGATGCAGGTAATGGCATTTACGAAGTTACCATTGTCGATTCGAAACCAGTTCACCCCGGCATCCGGGCTGCGCCAGAGTTGGCTGTCCAGTGATCCCGTGTAAAGCACTGAACCGGCGCAGCCCGCTCCGAGCGAAGTGATATAATTTGGTGCAGATGCGAGCTGAACGTTGCCGAGCGGGCCCTGCCAGTTCGGATTCCCGGCCTGATTCAGTGGCTGTGCCGCCTTCCAGCGATAGAGGCCTTGAGCGCCGGAGTAGAGTACGCCCGAACCTCCCGGTTGAAGCATAATGGGAGAACGGAATCCGACCCATTCGTTGCCCGGCGCGAATCCGAGCCACTGCCCAGCATTATTGCTGCTCCACAGGTCCGTTGTGCGGTAAATGTTTACGACTGGATTCCGAGGCGGATTTAGCTTCTTTGTCGTATTCTGGGGAGTGGCATACTGAATACTCACGTTAGTCGGATCAATGGCGGACCACCCGCCGTCTCCCCCCTGAACATCCGTCCAGAATGTAAAGTTGCCGGTCATTGCTGGCGTGGCATTGTCCTGTGCTCCGCCGAGCATGACCGGATTCTGGCCCGGGTGCACGTCGAGGTGATAAAACTGCGTGATTCCGAGATTTGCATTGAGCGATCGAATAGCCACCCTGTCGACGGGACTGGCATAGTAATACAGGTGGTGAACTCCCGCGTCGTTTCCAAGTAGCATATCGTTCGGGTCCGATGGATTCACAGCCCAGGCATGTTGGTCGTTGTGAAGCAGTGAATTCACGGAATAGGTGGGTCCGCCGATGCTTCTCCAGTGGGCTCCTCCATCGACCGACTGTTGTGCATCAATCATGCCCACATAGATTGCGTCCGAACGCACTCCCTTCGCATCGGTATAGACGGAGCAGCCTATAAAATAGTCGTAATAGTACTGCTTGCAG
>JBBQVV010000260.1:0-9965 GCA_038211235.1 Chthonomonadales bacterium
ATTGTGAATTGCCCGTCGCCATAGTAGAATGAAGGACTATCTCCGATTCGCGTTGAGATCACCGGGATATATCACATCGTCCGTAAGGAGGTTCCATGCCGGCGTTCAGTTTCCTAGACCGGAAGCTCTCTATCGCAGGACCCGGCTTCAACCGCTGGCTAGTTCCTCCCGCTGCGCTGGCCATACATCTGTCCGTCGGCCAAGCGTACGCCTTCAGCGTGTTCAACAAGCCGATGGCGCAGATGATCGGCATCCATTCATCGGCCCCGCAGGACTGGACGCAGACCTCCATAAGCCTTGTTTTCAGTATCGCCATCGTCTTCCTTGGCCTCTCCGCCGCGGTCTTCGGAAAGTGGCTGGAAGCCGCGGGACCGCGCAAAGCGATGTTTGCCTCGGGCCTCTGTTTTGCTGGAGGATTTCTGATCGCTTCGATTGGACTCGCGCTCCATCAGTTGTGGCTGGTCTGCGTAGGTTACGGCGTGGTTGGCGGTATCGGCCTGGGAATCGGATATATCTCGCCCGTTTCTACGCTGCTCAAGTGGTTTCCCGATAGGCCTGGTATGGCGACCGGAATGGCGATCATGGGTTTCGGCGGCGGAGCAATGATCGGATCGCCCCTCGCGGTCAATCTGATGGCGCACTTCTCCTCACGCGCTTCCACGGGCATTGTCCCGACGTTCGCATGGATGGGATTGATCTATTTCGCGTTTATGATGTTCGGTGTGTTTACTGTCCGTGTTCCGCCGGAGGACTGGACCCCGACTAAGCAGCTGCGCAGGGGAAATCTGACCTCTCCAGTCGACCGCACCGGTGTCACCGTCGATCAGGCGATTCGGACTCCGCAGTTCTGGCTGCTGTGGTTGGTGCTCTTTGTAAATGTCACCGCCGGGATCGGGGTGCTGTCGCAGGCGTCTCCGATGATTCAAGAGGTGTTCAAGGGCCAGGTGACCAAGGACGCTGCAGCGGGGTTTGTGGGGCTTCTAAGCCTATTCAATCTGGCGGGCAGGTTTTTCTGGTCGTCGCTTTCGGACGTCATCGGCCGGAAACCAACGTATACGATCTTCCTCCTCCTGGGGATCATCCTCTACTCCTCCGTTCCTGCTATCGGACACATGGGAGCTGTAGGTCTTTTCGTAACGTCTTTTGCCATAGTCCTCAGCATGTATGGCGGCGGCTTCGCTGCGATCCCGGCCTATCTGCGAGACCTGTTCGGAACGATACAGGTTGGTGCGATTCACGGCAAACTACTCACCGCCTGGTCGGCGGCCGGCATTTGCGGTCCGATGCTCGTCGCGTATCTCTATGAGCATCAGAGAAGTCGAGGCGCCTCCGCCGCCGATTGTTACCTGAGAACGATGTACATCATCGCAGGGTTGCTCGTTTTCGGACTAATAGCTAACTTCCTGGTAGCAACGACGGATTCAACGCCGGCTGCGCGGGTAGAGCCCGATCGCGCCGCGGATGGCGTCCAACATCAGCACCTTGCGGAGCCGGCGTCTCATCATCACGTAATTCAGACTTCGCTGGCTCAACTGATCTGCGCCTGGCTCGTGGTCGGAATACCTCTCGCGTGGGGAGTGCGGGAGACTGTTGGCAAATCGCTTTCGCTATTCCATTGACGAGGCAAATCGCTTGCTCTGTTCCATTGACAACTCGAGACTTCTGGTAATCAGCCGAGGCAGGAATTGGCTCCTTCGATCGTGAAGATATTGACTGTCGATCGGCGATCAATACGACGACAAAGAGGGAAAGCGCTGTGAAAATCGGACTGTACAGTATCACGTATTTGGGAGTCTGGTACCACGGGCCCGGATTGACTCTGTCTGAGGTAGTCGACCGCGCGCTGAAATTCGGCTACGATGGGATTGAGATAGACGGCAAGCGCCCTCACGGCAACCCATTGGATATGCCTGCATCTCGTTGTCGAGAGCTGCGCCGCCGGGCCGACGACTCTGGCATTGAAATCTACGCGGTAGCGGCGAACAACGACTTTTCCAGCCCGATACCGGAACATCGGGAGTGCCAGCTGACGCTCGTTCGCGATCTCATCCGAATGACGGCGGACCTCGGCGCGCCCTGCCTGCGTCTGTTTGCCGCCTGGCCCGGCGTAACTCTGATCGAGGATGGCGGCCGCTATGACATCGCCAAACGGATATGGGCATCGGCCCATGAGGAGTTCACCTCGGAGCAGACATGGGACTGGTGCCGAACAGGGCTAATCGAAGCGTCGCAGTGGGCGGCGGATGCAGGTATCGAAGTAGCGCTTCAGAATCATGCCCCCGTCACCAATAACTACGAGGACATGCTGCGCATGATTGGAGAGGTCGATTCACCTAAGCTGAGGGCATGTTTTGACGCTCCGCTGGCGCGCGATCAAGGTGTGACCGACATGCGAATGGCGGCCGCAAAGGTCGGAACGCTGCAGGCACTTAGCCACTTTGGCGGCGAATATGAGGAAGGCCCTCATGGCGAGGCGCTCCATTTCGTTCGCGAGCGCAACGGCAGCCTGACGGCGGAGAACTTCTATCCTGACTTCACCCTTGCAATGCAAGACATCGGGTATACGGGCTACACGGGCTTTGAGCTGTGTCACCCGCTGCCCAAAATCAATGGCACTACGGTCGGAATAGACTTCGTGGACAAAAATGCGCGCCTGGCTGCCCGATTCATGCGGCAAGTTATCGAGGACGTAAAATCGCCAGAGCCGGCGCTGGCGCACGCATAAAGTTCCACGTAACCATAAGCGAGGTGATCGGCGACATACGCCTCGAGCCATGCGCTCGGGACAGCGCCTGTCGATCAACCCATGGCTATCCGCCACGACCTCTCATAGAACGCCCTCCAGGCGATAATCGAGCTCCTGCTCGAGTAACATTGCGCCATCGCGTAGCGAGCTCTCCAGAATTCCCTTCATCTGTCCCAGCCCGGCGATCTTCTTGGCGTATCGCGGAATAAAATCGAGCCGCTCCAGAGGAAGCGCGAGCAGCGGGGCGTCTTCTTTGATCTCCTGACGAATGCCTTGGAACTCTGCGCGCTGATTCGCAGGCAGAAGCGCTGACACGGCGTCCATCACCGGCAGCATGGCGCATCCGGAATTCAGCAGCATGCCAACCGCCTCGAAGAGCAACACAGGTGTGACCATCTGTTCATAGGCGCTCCTGACAATCAAAGACTCATGTCGGCCCTGAAAACCGACGTTCTGACACCGAAATGAGATTATTGGCTCCGGAAAACAAGCGCGGGTCGTAGTCGCAGTCGGTAGGTGGTACCGATCGCCACTACGACCCGGAGATTGAAACGTCTGCTACGGAGCTGTCGTCTCAGCGCCAGCCGAGAGGTTCCCGACAAAGTCGAATGTCTGAACCGTGTAGGACGTGGGCTGGCGCTGTGGCGCGTTGTCTGCGAATGTCAGTCGTGGTGACCTAACCGCGGCAGTGCCGGCCGGTATTCGGCCAATCCGCATCGCGTTCCGAAATACAATGTACCCGCATATGCCGGCTCCGTCTAAGGGCGGCGTCCAGCTTAACTCGATGGCTCCGGAGGGCAGCCGGCGGGAGGTCAGTTGCGTGGGCGCATTCGGTGGATGTGAGTCCAGTGCGCCAGCCCGAATATAGTTGAGATAGGACCGGTGATATCCGCCGTTGGCTATGTTCGGACTATAGTAGTGACTGTACGCAAACGTGAGACTGTGTTCGACGTAGGGCTGGACCGCTTTCAACTGAGCCACGAAGCGACTTAGCGGCGCACTAGACCAATCGGCCTGATCAAACGTTTCCGTATCGGACCAGAACCGGAGGCCGGGCACCGACGCGACGCACTTGCCCAAAGCGCGGAACCAGGCCGGAACCTCCTCCAGCCGCAGACCGCCAGCACCCACGCAGTCTTGCGGGCAGAAGATATCGCCGCGCCCCAAGGAGGTATGTGAGAACACGTTTCTCCACATGGCCGCGTACACTTCAGGTGTGCCAACCTTCGAATTCATAAAGGGGCAGAACATGACGGGAAGGTGCGGGGTCAGCTTGTGGAGATAGCGCACGTTCCGATCGAGCGCAGCTGCGAGAACGCTCTGTTGCTTATCGGTCTGGAAGTTCAGATTGTCCACCTCCCAGGCCCAGTACCATCCACGGAAGGCGCGGTTGTAGTGATGAAAATATTTTCGGTACAGCTCTGTTGCAGCCGCGTTTCCGACATCCATCTGCGCGTCGAGCCAACTAGGATCGCTCGCGCCTTTGCGCCACCAATCGTCATTGAAATTCAGCCCGAGAAATACCTGAATGCCCGCGTTTTGCGCATTTCGTAGGCAGGCATCTACTATATCGCCGTAGCCCGCCGCCAGTGTGTAGCCCGGCATCGTGGTCGGATAGTAAGCGACATGTGCCTGGCTGTCTACGGTCGGCTCAAGAACCACAATCGTCATGCCTGCCGCTTTGAGATTCCGGAATTCTGACTGCCACCGAGCATCTGTCCAGTCCTTCACCAGGTACCACTGGATGAATGTTCCGATCGCTATGGGATGTCGGACCTCAGCCCGGAGTGTGCGCTCCAATCCGCCGCACAATGCAAGTGCCGCGACCAGCATCAATACGGAATGTGTCGATCGACGCCGTATGGGCGCTACGACGGTTAGCTGCGGCTTCCAGCTCCCTGAACTTACATCAGCCACGGCGAGGCCGCCCACTTGACTGCGGGGGACGATGCGCTTCTCTGACGAAATGGAATCCAAGATGGCTCGAGGATAATAGCATGCTGTTCGTTCTCGTCCACCGCATCGAGGGCTCTCCAGGGTCCGGTCGATGATTCAGTGTGGCTAGCTCCAGTTGGGTGCCCGAATACGAAATCTAGTTCCACACGTCCGATACGCCCTCCTCCGAACTCTCGCTATCCGATCCATCTTTATCGCTTCCTATCGGGCGAATCAAGCTCTTAGCGTATGCTGGTTTAGTTACGATAGAGTAGGTAGAACGCTTTTGGAGGAGATTGCCGGTGGCCAAGATCAAGAGAGATTTCTCTTCGCAGGAGCTGCAAGCATGCCTGCTCACGCTCGACGGAGAGGAGAGCGACGCACAGAAAGTCCTTCTGCGCGACCTGTGCCCCTGCCATGCGCGCTGTTACGACCGCACTATCTGGCTTGCCATCTGCCGCGCCTTCGACAGCCCGCAGAAGGAGATTCAACATCAGGCGGAACACGCCATCGAAACGCTGCTGGAACGTGCCGAGACGGATGAAAAGTCACTCGAGCTTAGGGACTGGCTCCTTGAACGGAATGCGTTTGCAATCTCCGTTGGACGGCTGGAGAAGCCACGCAAGAAGTCTCGCGAGGCGCGCAAGCAAAAAGAAAAAGTGACACCGCAGGATATGCCGCGCCTGCTGGACATACTGGAAGGCGACCACTCCGAGGATAAGCAGAAGGTGCTGCACATGCTTTGCCCCTGTCGCAATCCGCATTACAACAAGAACGTTTGGAAAACCGTCTTCCGCATGGCGGATGCGGGCGAGGATGGGCAGATTCGCGATGGCGCGCGGCACGCCATTGGAACGCTGCGAGAGCGTGCCCGCACCGATCCGCGCTCACAGGATCTGCTGCAGCAGCTCGCGAAAGACGGTGTGGTGACTCCCTCCCTTCTGGACACTATTCCCGTCTGGAGCCCGCTTGGGCGTGCAGGTCTGAACGGGCTCTACATTCCCCGCTATGAACCTCACACGCGAACCAAGAAAAACCGCGCGCGACGATGAAGCACGCGAAGCAGACAAGTTCCAGCGACGTTCGGCCAGTACGAAGGGCATGCAAGATGGCCAACCTCGCCCCAGTATCAGTGTTCGTCTAACGTTCGTGAACAAATCACCTTGGTAGTGACGACAAGAGATCGGCATACGTCGGCCGCGCTTTGCCACATATCCGAAGAACGTGGCCGGGACGGACTTCTCCGCGTGTTCCAGAAGCTGATAGGAGCGCCCCGCTAACCGATCGTGTGGCAATGGCAGTTATGCCGGAATGTGCTCAGTCGCGGCAAGTTGGCCTCGGACTTGCCTCTATGTGAACCATACGGCGAAGATCCCGCGGGACAGCCTAAGGGTTCCAATACAAGCGACAACATGGAGTAAAACGATATGACCGATTGCAGAACACGACGAGCGAGACGGACGGCAGCGACGTTGACTGGCCTTGGCCTCGCGTTCCTTATCGGGACGGCAAGCTCATCACGGGCGACAGACCTGCACATTACAGCTCCCACTGGAAACGTCCGGAAATTCACGCCGGAGACGGTAGTCACTGGATCCCACTGACAACGATCAGAATGTCGCCCATTGTAGAATTCCCCACGCACACGTATGGCTTCACCTCTAGATTCCTCGTGCGGCCCTCTATTTGAAAGCCCTTGGAGGGATGTGAGACTCCTTATCGCCCAACAGCATCTGGATGAAGCAGATCTGTCCACCGTGATAGGACATATTCCTGGTGGGAATGTCTATCAACACTTCACCGATCACGGTCGTGCTGGACATCATGAATTGCGTTGTGAGCGACTCGTCCGGCATGACTTGCAGGATTGCCGCCAGCTCGTCCGCGCTCCGGAGGATCTCTTCCCCTGCCGTTCGCGCGTCCGTTATGGGCTCGCTGGAAGAGCGAGAGGTTTCCCCGCCTCCGAGGAGACCGGCAACCATTCGATTGCAGGCGACGCACTCGGAGATCTGATCTAGTACCGAACGTGCGCAGGACTTCTCGTCCAGGCACGGACGCCACTCCAGCTTATCCGCCGGGGTCATGGCGACAAAGTGTGCCAGTGTCCGCGCGATTCGCAGGACCTTCCGCGCCTGAAACTCTTGTACTGTCATTGGTCGCCTCCCCTTAGAATGGTCGTGGGCATAGTGAAATATGCCCGCGATTCTTTAGCGCTCCCAAATTACAGGTTGGGCTGCGGTGTTGTGCGGAGGTAGGGCTTGAACTGCGTAAAGCCTTTGTCGAATAGTCGTTCCGCCTCTTCATTGGACACGGCAGGGACGATGATAACGTCCTGCTCTTGCTTTCCCGTCACCTGATCGACTACCGGGATGGGGAGATTCATCGCAATCCATGACCGCAACGGGTTACATGTTCATCCGCAGCATGGGCCGTCCGAATCCGACGCGCAGTATCTCCCCCGCGCCGTTGCGGGTGCCCGGCGGCATCAAGTGGATGGCAAAGGCGCGGCGCTGCCGGTCAGTGCGGTTGGGCTGCGTGTAGTGCAGCGTCTGACAGTGATGAAACATGCAGCCTCCCGCTGGAAGCTCAACGACCACGGCACGCGAGGCATCGACCTGCGACTCGCTGTCGAGCAGCGCATTCGAATTGGCGCTTTGCTCGTGGGCGAGGGGACGCAGGTGACTGCCCGGAATCAACTGCATCGCGCCGTTTTCGCGGTCCACGTCGTCCAGGGTCAACCAGCAGGAGATCGCGGCGGCGGGCGATAGCTTCCAATACGCGTTGTCCTGATGCCAGGTCACCGCGCCGCCTGTATGCGCCGGCTTATACAGCGCCTGGTCGTGCAACAACAGGATGTTGGGTCCTATCAGTGCTTCCGCGGCGTCCAGAATCCGGGCGTCGTATAGCAGTCGTCGGAATAAGAGGCTGCGCTCGCACATCTGCATAATCTGAAGCATCTGGACCGCGGCCGACTTCTTGGATTCCGCGTCGAGTCCTTCGTCGACGGCGATATTGCGATAGTTGTTTTCCTCCAGCGCCTCGGCAAAGACGCGATCGTACTCGGATCGCAGCCGCGCGATCTCTACCGCTTCCAGCACTTTGCCATACCGCACAAAGCCGTTCTCCAGGAAGAAGCTCTTCTGCTCCTGTGTCAGTGTCACTGTGCCTCCTCTCGTGTTTTGCGCACCCCGCTTGCTGCCGCGTATGCGGCAAGAATGCGATCCATCTCTGCGTTCACCGCATTGTCCACGCGGCGGCGGCTGGCATCCCCATCGAACCACGCCAGCGTGCGACGGATTCCTACTCGGAACGGAATGACCGCCTGGAAGCCTGGTACAAACGCTTTGATCTTAGTGTTGTCGAAGATCACGCTCCAGGTCTTGTCGCCCAGCAGTCCGCCCGCCATTCCCGGCGCGACAGAGGCGATAAAGTCGGAAGCGATATGAACAATGTTGGCCTCTACACCCAAAGCGTCGGCGATGGTCCAGTAGATCTGATTCCAGGTCAACACCTCATCCGAGGTGATGTGGAACGCATGGCCGATCGACTGCTCATTGCCAAACAGACCCAGAAAGCCTCGCGCAAAGTCATCCGCGTGCGTAACCACCCACAGAGAGGAGCCGTCGCCGTGTACGATGATGGGCCGGCCCTTTTTCATGCGATCTGCCAGCGTATAGCAGCCCCAACCGCCGATAGCGATGGGAAAATTCGAGTCGTACGTGAGAGACGGGCGCACAATCGTGACGGGAAAGTACTCTTCGCGGTAGGCCCGCAGAAGACGCTCCTCACAGGCGATCTTGCTGCGCGAGTAGTCCCAATGGGGATTGGCCAGCGGTGTGGATTCGGTGATGATCGGGCAGGCGGGAGGTTTCTGGTACGCGGAGGCGGAGCTGATGAATATAAACTGCCGGGCGCATCCCTGGAAAAGCGCGAGGTCCCGCTCGATGTGTTCCGGCGTGTAGGCGATCCAGTCTACGACTACATCGAACCGCAGCCCTTTCAGAGCGGCGCGGACCTCGTCGGGCTTTTGAATGTCCGCCTTCAGGCAGTGCGCGCCGGCGATTTCCGCGCTTCGCTGTCCGCGATTCAGCAGAAAGAGCTCGATCCCGTGCTCCGTCGCCATTCGGCTCACCGCGGTACTGATAAAACCCGTGCCCCCGAGGAACAAGACCTTCATCGGAGCCTCCCTCTGCGCCGGATGTTGCCGGTCGATATCGCCCTGTCCGCTGGACTGCGGCTCACCTGGGCCCTATTGTTCGCTCTGCGACGACCCCGTCCCTTCCGGTACAGCCTGCGAATGAATTCGCGCCCGACAGAGCACGATCTTGTCCTACGACGACAAAGGCATTAGTCCGCCCAAGCGGACCAAACACACTGTCGAAGATTCCGATTTCAGGGCGCAATTCATCCGCCGGATGTCCCGCTCGCTGATTCTCAGCTCCGGCGGGTTGATCTGATCGTCGGCCGAGTTGATCGCCGTCAGCGGCGCGACGATCTTCTCCAGTCCAGGTTCGGGAATGTAGTTCCGGGATCCATCGAAGTAGTAGAGCAGGTCGTCCGCGTCGGTCGTCTTCGCCTTCTGCGCCACAGTTCGCTCAAAGTACTCATCGGCGCCTTCGCGCGTGGGATATTGCTTCTGCAGCAGGAGTGGACTGCTGCCCATGATCAGCAGGATAAGGAGCCCATCTGCCAGCCCACGAGACTGCTTCGTTCCGTACTCACCGTCTTGCCACTCCGGATCGTTGCGTATCGCGTCGCCAATCAAGTGCCGCATCATGCGGTTTCGGCCGCCGACCTTCGTGGGATTGCAGGCGAGCGGCATCAGTGCGTCCATGAAATACGGATGCTGCTCGCCCCAGAGCCAGGTGTGCATGCCGCCTCGCGAGGTTCACATCACCAGGCGAAGATGGTCCACGCCAGGCTCCAGCGTCACAAGCCGGTACCGCAGCTCAATCAGAACATCGTGGACTCCAGCTACGGACTGACTTACCATTCTGAAGCAAACTACAGGCCTGTCGACCTGAGCATTGATCGCTTAGGTTCACCCATGTGTCCGCAGACCACGATCACCACTTTTGCGCCATGTTCTCCAGCTGAACGTCGGGCTTCTTGGATTCGTGAATTATCCAGACTAACCGGAATTCGATGGCAATATCTGCAAATAGCAGTTTAGCTGTCCGAGGTGGTAGGCGGTGTGGCGCACCATCTGCATCGCGAACCAGAGGGCGTCGAGTGGGCCGGCTATCAACTGTTCCTCGCAATTCGGACACCAGTCGTCAGACCG
>JBBQVV010000261.1:0-9930 GCA_038211235.1 Chthonomonadales bacterium
GCAGCACGGAGCTCCGGTCTACATGTATCGCTACGACTATGAGTCGAACTACCCCATCAAGAACACAGATTGGACGCTCCGTGCGGGTCACGCCACGGAGATCCAGTCCAAGTTCGAGAATCCCGATCTCGGCGGCCTGATGGGCACGAAGCCGGACCGTTTCCAGGCTTCACGCAATTTTGGAGAGGTCTGGACCAGCTTTGCCCGTACTGGTCATCCCCGGGCCTCCAATGCGCCACGCTGGCCGGCTTACAACCTGAACACGCGGGCGACTATGCTCGTCGGCGTTCAATGCTCGCTCGTGAACGATCCGAACAAGGCCGAGCGCGAGATTCTGCAATCGGTGATGGCGACGCGGGGATAGATCATCCACAGATTTCACAGATTTCATAGATTTCCACGGAAAGACCAGGAGAGTCCGCAGTTGACGCAGATTGGATCGGATACGTTAGACGGCGGCACGGCGTGGACCGGCTTTTGAGACTTGGACTTGCAATAGCGGTTGCAGCCGCATGCGTTCTCGCGGCCTCCGCGCCACTGCGACTCGCGCGTGCGGTGAACAGTTCCCAGGCCACCCGCCGGCTGCTAACTACTAACCGAAAGCAAAAAGCGACCCGCGACCAGCCATCGCGCTTCCAATACTATCGCGTCGCTCGCGGGTTTCTGCCGGAGCAGTTCAACACCAGCGGTTTTGCCGTTGGGACGGGCTTCGGAACCGTAAACCCCTGGGGAACCTATACGGCCTATCTCATGCTCACAAACGGCAAGGGACAGCGGACCTGGCGAATCGAAAACTACCTTCAGTCCGGCGGTTTCACCCAGGGTTCGACGATGTACCTGCTCGAAGGGACGGAGCGCGCGCTCCTGATCGACACCGCGCAAGATACGCCGGAGGTGATGGGCAAGAACGACCTGAAGACCGTTGCGCGCTATCTGCTGGCACACGACAACGACGGCAGGGAAAAGGGCAACGCCATCGACTTCGTCGTCTCCAACACGCACTCCCACGGAGACCACACCGGCAAGAATCACCAGATGTCGGACCGCACCGTCTACTACCCGGATCTGGACTGGCCCGGGTCTGCCCCGGCGAACTACGTTCCAATCCGGGAGGGAGGCGGCCAGACGCCGCACGGCTCCGGAATGGCGGTAGGCGAGATCGCGCTTGGCGGTCGTACCATCAGGGCCGTCAACCTCTACGGTCATACGCCGGGATCGATGGGCTATCTCGACACAGAGAACAACCTGATTGTAACGGGCGATGCGATCGGGTCCGGCCTCGTCTGGATGCACTTCGGCATGATTTCACAGTACGTCCAGACACTGCGCCATCTAAGAGACGTGCTTCGCCCGATGAACGATCCGGCCGTGCTGCCTGCACACTTCTATCAGATCAAGATCGACACGAGGGCGAAACCGCCTGTCAACGGCCGGCCACTGGATAAGCAGTACGTTGCGGACCAGTTGGCGGTCGCCGAGGGCGTGGTCATGGGATCGATCGTCGGGGAACCGTATCGTATCGTCGGGAGGCAGGTCGTGGTAGGTAAGGTCAGTTCCGCCGAGATGACCTACCGGCCTGATATGATCGAAACTGGAGGCGCGGGCGGGTACCGCGCCGTCTCCATCCCCGGTAGCGGCGCCAGCCGCCAGGCCTCCCCAATAGACAACATAAAGAGCAATTTCATCCTGATCCGTGATGGCTCGAACAACTCGCTTTACCTGATCAAAGGCTCGACGAGAGCTCTCCTTGTAGGTACAGGATCCGGCTCGCCGGGTCTCGCTCGCTTCGTCGCCAGGCTTGCGGGCAGAGTGCCCGTCGATGTCGCCATATTGAGTGCGGACGCCGGTCAGGTTGGTGGGCTGCAGCAGTTTCCGACGGCGAAGGCCTACATCCCCAGGGGTTCTGGTATAACACTCGGGGCACACCAGACCGCTATGGAGATCGGCCGCGGAGATGTTATCCTGATGACCGACGCCTCAAATGGTCCGCTGGCTATCGAAGTAGCGCCTCTTTCCGGACACTCCAGAACCGGCCTCACGCTCCTCGACATGAGTGATCGCATTCTTCTCTCCGGTGACGCGCTTGGCACGCAAGCCGCCGATGGCGGTCTTATTCTGCATGACAATCTGGCGAGCTTCTCCGAGGCGTTGCGCGCATGGCGCGCACAGACTGACGGCCGATATGACATTGTCTATACCGCGCACAACTACCAGTGGCTCACCATTCCGGGTTTCGTGGACCAGCTGCAGAGCGCAGTGACACGAGGAATTTTGGGGGGGGACGCCGCATTCACGGACTCAAAGGCGGTACCCGGCCGGAAGGTGATACGATCGTCCGGGCCGCCGGATACGATTGCATCCATCGTCCTCGGCGACGTCACACGTGCGGGCGACTGAGGCGCGACTTGAGGTAGGTCCGCGCCAAATGCGCTGCACGAGGAGGAGGGCATGGCCGATTCCGGGCCGACGACAAAGGTCGAGCCGAGCCGGTTCAGGCGCTGGTTCTTTCAAGGCCAGGTTGAAGAGGGAAGCGGCCCGTTCGAGACGACGCACCGGCACAAGGCACATCCCTGGTGGCAGGTAATGTGCCTTACCGGCGTGGACTACTTTTCGACGCTGGGATATCAGCCCGGAATAGCCGCGCTTGCCGCCGGCATCCTATCTCCCATCGCCACACTCGTTCTCGTGCTGCTCACGCTGCTAGGCGCTTTGCCGATCTACCGGCTGGTCGCCGCGGAAAGTCCTCACGGTGAGGGCTCGATCGCGATGCTCGAAAAGCTGATCGGCTCGTGGCTGGGAAAGCTGTTCGTCCTCTGCCTTCTCGGCTTCGTCGGCACCGACTTCATCATCACGATCACGCTCTCGGCGGCGGACGCGACCGCGCACGTGATCGAGAACCCCTTTGCGCACGGGCTCGCACATGGGCATTCAGTCGGCATCACTCTGGTCATGATCGGCCTGCTGGGCGCCGTATTCCTGAACGGATTCAAGGAGGCCATCGGAGTGGCGGTCGTGCTCGTAGCGGTGTATCTGCTGCTCAATGCGATCGTCGTTGGCGTGGGATTGGCTCACATCTTCCAGCATCCGGTTCTGCTCGTGAGCTGGAAGAACGCGCTGTTCGCCGCTCACGGCAGCCCTTTCATGATGGTCGGCCTTGCGCTCCTCGTGTTTCCAAAGCTGGCGCTTGGCCTCTCAGGATTCGAAACCGGCGTCGCGGTCATGCCGCTAATCCAGGGGAGTCCGGAGGATACGCACCAGAATCCGATCGGCAGGATCCAGAATACGCGCAAGCTCCTCCTTACGGCGGCCGGGATCATGAGCGTCTTCCTGCTCACCAGCAGCCTGGTCACCACTCTGCTCATTCCACAGCAGGAGTTCGCGCCCGAGACCTCCGGTCACCCGGCCGGCAGAGCAAATGGACGCGCGCTTGCTTTCCTTGCACACCAGTTCTTCGGCGACGTGTTCGGGACGACCTACGACGTCAGCACGATCCTGATCCTGGCGTTTGCAGGCGCGTCCGCCATGGCGGGCATGTTGAATATTGTGCCGCGGTATCTGCCCCGCTACGGGATGGCGCCGGACTGGACGCGCGCCAATCGGCCGCTCGCCGCGATCTTCACCGCCATTGCGTTTGCGGTGACGCTCTATTTCCGAGCCGATGTCAACGCCCAGGGCGGGGCATACGCCACGGGAGTACTGGTGCTGATGACCTCCGCATCGGTCGCGGTCACTATCTCGGTCCGGCGCCAGCGTCAGCCGGTCTGGCCGTTCGCGTTCGGGCTGATCACGCTCGTGTTCGCCTACACGACGATTGTAAACATCATGGAGCGGCCGGACGGAATCAAGATCGCGTCATTCTTCATCGGCGCAATTATTTTGACATCGTTCCTCTCTCGAATCTGGCGCACCACGGAGCTGCGTGCCGACCGGATCGAGTTCGACGAGACCGCCGTAAGGTTTGTCGATCCGATGCCCGATCACGAGCTGCATATCATTGCGAACAAGCGACAGGCGGGAGATGAACAGGAGTACCAGGCGAAGGAGAGAGCGCAGCGGGAGCACAACTGCATTCCGACCGGCGTGCCGATCCTGTTTCTCGAGGTGGATATCAGCGACGCTTCGGAATTCAGGGATACGCTGCGGGTCAAGGGAGTCGAGGTGGCCGGTTACCGAATCCTGCGGGTCGAGAGTCCCGTGGTGCCGAACACGATTGCCGCCATACTTCTTCATCTCCGCGACCTCACCGGCAAGGCGCCTCACGCCTACTTCAGCTGGTCCGAAGGCAATCCGATGCTCTTCCTGCTGCGGTACATCGCATTTGGCGAAGGCGACACTGCCCCGGTCACCCACGAGGTCCTCCGCCTGGCGGAGCCGGATCCGGCATGCCGGCCCGCCGTGCATGTCGGGGGAGAGCGGTGACGCACGATTCCACCGCCGCATAAGTCTTCATGCCGCCGGATGCGCCGACGAGGCTGTACGGAAAGGCGGTGAAGTCGCCGCGCTGGATGGTAACGGGACCGCGCCGGTGGAGGAGGGCACCTTCGCCGCGAAACTGGCCGAGCGGGAGCGGCCGCCCTTGTCATACACAGACAAGCAACGGTCTATAACATAGCAGGTGCTGTCCGCTCCTAGCCGCGGAGTCTCATTTCGTGTACGGTCGCTCGAAGGTCGGCAATGACGAGAGACTGGTCGTCCTTTACGAGGCACGATAGATTAGAATCTTCTGACGCCATCAACAGCATCGCTATTGCAAAGTGCTCCGGACCGACCGGTAGATCGCCAGCTTCGAGCCTCGTTTGTTCTAGCATTCGAGTCGTTCCTCTCGACGACGGCCTTTTATTCTGACAGACGTTTGCACCAGCTATTCCTCGCAGAACCATGGTCAGCTGATGGGCAGTGGAACGATCGTAGCGGCCCACCCGGAGGGATGATAGCCGAAACGCGCGGAGATCGCCCTTGCAGTGACACCTGCTCGCAATAGTAACACGCTGGCGAGGTCACGAGCGTTTCGCAAGATAGCCAACAGCATATGCTTGGGCTCTACGACAGAGTCGTTCATTTCGGCCGCGATGCCATCAGCCGAGCGTATGGTTTCGAGCATTTGACTCGACAGGCATTTCATCCGACTGGTTTCTCCTTCGTCCGACCGGAACACGCCCTCGACACTTTCTGTGATTCTCCAGGGAGAACGTCGAAGCTAGTAGCGCTCTAGCGGCTGTCTCCGGCACAACGCTGCGGAAGTTGCCAGGACACTTGACCTATGTACCGTGATCCCACATGGCTGGCATTATAGCTCACAGGTGCGGTGCCCGTCGTCAGAAATAGTCATGTGAGACTATTCGTCGCAGCCACCGATCAATAGTGTGCAAAGTAGCCAAGATTGAGGAGCGACACCTCGTTAGGTAACAATGTCGCCCGCGTCGATTATCTTGCGCTCGGACTCGCGTAGGCAGATCGAAGCAATCACTTTACCGTACCGGTTTACGCATTCCTGGCAAACCGCGACGCCACCATCGTATCGACAGTTGGCCTCGCAGCCAAAGCCGGCGATCCTCCTCTGGAAGGCCTCACCCGGAGCGCCGGCCTATTGCTCGCCCTTTACTGGTAGGACGCTGCCAGGTAGACATATATGAGCGGTTTTCGAGCCAGTTTTCGACGTTCCGCTTGCATTGGTCGAATGAGCCTCCTTCTATTGGCGCGCGTACACGTACCCCTATTCCGGCTCCTCGCCGAACAGGTCCGTGCCGAAGAGACGCTCATATTCGCCGACCTCCTCCAGCGTCAGGCAGCACTCCGCCATCCGCTTGCGCACGCGCGCCGGCAAAGCTGAACGTAACTTGCGACTCGCGTCGCACGCGCGGCCGGTGGCTTCGCACACTTCGGCGTTCGTGCGCTCCTCGACGTTGCGCTGAGGACGGCAACCGTACGTTCGGTCTTGCGGTAACGCATTAGCGTTCTTTAATCCGCCATTAATGGCACTTTAATAGTCCTCTGCTAAACTCGAATCGCCAAAGTAGGAGTGCGTCGACCTGCTCAGTTCTAGTCTGAATCGGAGCCCGCGCAGGCGTCCACCGACCGTTGACTGTGTCGTATTAGTCCCGTGATGTGCTCATCGCTGGAAACCATGTAAGGAGAACTGCCTGGATGAAACTGCTTCCATTTGGTCTATCCGTCTGCCTGCTTTGCGCGCCTTGGGTTGCACAGTCGCAGACGAAGTCCGAGCTTGTCTCGAAAGGCGCGCGTTTTGAGATCAAAAGGGTACTAAAGGATGAAGGGACGACCGTAGTGTTGTTCATTCAGAACACAAGCGTGATAGAGCAGCAGTTTCGCGCCGATCTCGAAAAGCTGCTGCCGCACAGCGATAAGCTTGCCCTGGACCTCGTCCTGCTGAAGGACCTGACCGCGCCCGCGGCGCTGCGGTACGACATCAAGGCAACGCCTACCGCGATTATCTACGACCGGTTCGGCCACGAGATCGACCGGACGTCCGATCCCGATGCCATTCGGGCGGCGGTGCGCAAGGGACAGTTGATGGCCCGTATCAAGTGGATCGACGAGGATAATCCAAAGGCCGCGGAGGTCTATGGCAGGCCGGCCGCGGAGGTGAAACGTGGCTTGCCGGGAATCGTGAAGACGATGGCACTCCGTCCCGATGCCTACAAGATGTTCAACATCATGTCGGAGATGCACTTCACCGATGGCTTTCTGAAGCGTCGGGAGCACGAGATGGTCGCTGCCTACGTCTCCTCGCTCAATAAGTGCAAGTTTTGAGTGGGCTCTCACGCCGCCGCGTTGCGGAGGCAAGGCGCAGATCAGGACCTCGTCGATGCTATCGGCACCGGGGACCTGAGCAAAGTGAAAATGGCACCAAAGGACAGGGCTCTGCTGAAGTTCGTTAAGCTGCTGACGGAAACCCCATCGCATACAGTTGACGACGACGTCCAGGGCATGCGCGCCGCGGGCTGGACCGATGAACAGATCTGGGAGACGGCATTCGAAGTCGGCATCTTCTCATTTCTAAACAGGATGGCCGACGCGCATGGGCTGGACTACCCGACGACGGGCTGGTATCCACCTCAGCTGCGCGAAAAGCTGGAGCGGGAGAAGGCTGCACAGGCAGGAGCAGACGGGTCCACCGCGAACTCGAAGCAGTGACTCCCGTCACAGGGTGAGAGGCTAACTTAGAATGATTCATTCATGAACCGCGGGCAACCACAAGGGATTGCCCGCTGGAACCTACTAGTGAATCATCCTGGTTAGCGATCTCTAATTCGGTATTAATTCGGGTTTTAGGCGCTATGTTAGACTGCATGAGAAGCACCAATGGGTCGCAATCAGGCCCACGGGCTTCACCTTGTCGGACCTTGAGAAGCCTGCGGCGCCTCCGGCGGACGTGATCGAACGATGCTGCAGGCGTCGGCAAACGCCTGCAGCATCGCTGACCGGGTGTGATCCGAGCACAGCCAGACCGGCATCCGTGCACCACGCCTCCACTCCCTCAATTCCCTGCAGCTCAGCGGCCACTGTCCCGCGTTATTGTTCCCCCGTTTGCTGTCTTCCGCGCTCCGGCGCACCGCGCTGCGCTCCGGCCGGCGGTACGGATGTAATCGTCTCCTCCGTGTAGAACCTACAGGCCGTAAAATACGTAATGCGCGACGTCAATCTAGAATGCGAATGAAAGTGATTCCGACGTCCGCGCACTGATTCGGGAGGAGACGCGATGGACGTACCTGAGCGCTGGACGGTTGACGTTGGAGACGAGAGGACATCCGCGCTCGTGGATCGGGCGCAGCAGACCGACAGCGATCGCGTGATCGTCCTGGGCCACGGCGCGAGCACGAACATGGATCATCGCACGATGCAGAACCTTGCCGCGGCCCTCCACGGCGCGGGCCTGGACGTTGTTCGCTTCAACTTCCTCTACTCTGAACAGAGGCGGAATCCGCCGGATCGCATGCCGCGACTCCAGGACTGTTTCCAAGCCGTCGTGGCCCGGGCGCAAAAGGAGCTGCGGCCGGCTCATCTGTTTCTGGGCGGCCATTCCATGGGCGGCCGAGCAGCCTCGCACCTGGCGGCCGATGGATTCGCGTGCGCCGGTCTCCTGCTACTATCCTATCCCCTCCCTCCAGCCGGAAAACCGGACTCGCTCCGCAGCGCGCACCTCACCGAGATTACGACTCCGGTCCTGTGCCTTAACGGAACGAGGGACGAGCTATGCCTGCGCGAAAGGATGGATCCGGTCCTCGCAACGCTTCCCGTCACGTGGCAAATGCACTGGCTGGAAGGCGCGGATCACGGGTACCACGTACAGAAACGGTCTGGTCGAACCGAAGAGGAAGTACTGGAGGAGATCGGCAGGACTACCAGGCTATGGGTGGACAAAGTCTGTCGCAGCAGCGACTCTTATCCGTGATGCCCGTAATGCCAACGCGCCGGCCGAGCTGGACGCCGTAGATTAGATTCGCACCATATTAGTCCGGGCAGAAGGAATGAAGTGCCGAATCCATCGAATCATAGGGCAATCTCAGCTGGCATCAATTCTACAGGCTACAGTATCTGACCTCATGGGAGCCGCTGCGCAAGACTAAAGTCGAGAGCCTATCGAGTGTCGCGGCGCCTCCCGTTTGAGCTATTTTCCACTTATATTCATCACCTCTATCGCCAGGGAATACTAAGGTTTATGATTAATTCGGCAGTTAAGCGACAAATGGATGCGCTCGCGGGAAAGCGGGCGCTGACCGTCGAGGATGAGGGCATTACCCAAATGCAGCTCACCAAGATCCTTAAGGCGGCGGGCATGGAGCACGTGGGACTGGCAATGAACGGACCACAGGGCGTGGAGATCGCCTTGAAACATCGGCCGGAACTGATCCTGATGGACATCAATATGCCCGGTGAGTACAACGGGCTGGAGGCGGCACGGCGCATTCTGCGGGAATACAACACCTGTATCGTAATACTTACGGCCTACACAGACTGCGTCGACCAGGCGAAAGCGCTCGGCGTGCACGGTTATGTGATCAAGCCTCTCGATCGATCTACCCTACTGGACCATATTGCGGCCGCTCTAGCCAGCTTCGAGTCGTGCCACGATCAAGGCCGGCTCTGACGTCCGGTCCACTGGCGCATAAATATACCTACGGTCAGCGGCGCGCGGCGCGCCGCTGATTGATCTGATAGACGAAGGCCAGCACCTCGGCCACGGCCTCGTACAGCTCGGCCGGGATCTCGCGGCCGATCTCAGCCTCCCTGTAGAGTGTGCGCGCCAACGGCGGATTCTCGACGATTGGGACATCATTCTCCTGCGCCAGCTCCCGAATCCGTCGGGCGATCAGATCCTGCCCCTTCGCGACTACGACCGGCGCGCCCATTTTTTCGCTGTCGTATTTGAGCGCGACCGCAAAGTGGGTAGGGTTTGTAATAATGACGTCGGCGGTCGGTACGTCGGTCATCATGCGCCTTCTCGCAATGGCCCTCTGCCTGGCTCGGATGCGCGACTTCCACTGCGGATCACCCTCCGACTGTTTGTGCTCCTGCTTGATCTCCTCCTTGCTCATTCTGAGCGTCTTCTCGTGCTGCCATCGCTGATAGAAATAGTCGATAGCCGCCAGGACGAGCATTCCCCCCATCCCGCGCAGCGCCATGTTGAACAGCACGCCACCGATCAGTCCGAGCGCGGCGGCCGTATCCATCCGTGACGTGACCATGAGCGAAGAGTAGCTCTCACGAGTCGTCTCGAAGGCGATATAGCCGATAAAGCCGATCTTGAGAATCGACTTGGCAAGATCGACGAACGCCCTGCTTGAGAAAAATCGCTGCAGTCCCTTTGCCGGATTAACTCGGCTGAAATCCGGAGCCAGCGATTCGGTCGCAAAGACAGGACCGTTCGTCTGGACCACGTTGACAACCAGTCCCAGAGACATTCCAACC
>JBBQVV010000262.1:0-9929 GCA_038211235.1 Chthonomonadales bacterium
AGTTAACCCCCATGCTGGTCCTGTCGACGGCTCGGATCGTCGCCATGTGATGCGTGCTGGAATGGAGCGCAAACTCCCTGGAATGGCAGCTGGAACAAGCCGCATTACCCACAAATCCTTCGCTGCTCACATTTCCGAGAGGAGTAGGATGGCCGCATCCCACGAGGGCCGCGAGCAGCATCGTTCCGGTGGCTGGGAGCAGAAGGAAGATGAGGAGCCGTTGACTGACAGTCAGCTCCGCGAGCAGCGGTCGCATGGACATTGCGGTACGTACGACACGAAATGGCATTCAGATGGCTCCCTCACCAGACTCATTTTATCTAGTCATGCAAACGATCTGTTTCTGATACGGGAAGAACCTGCCGCGATGCACCCGGCCTATCCCTTAACCGCACCGATGGTTATACCCTTCGTCAGTCGCTCTTGGAGAACCAGGTAGACAAAGAGTGTAGGCAGCATGGCGATAACGAGCCCTGCGAACAGTAGGCCGAAATCGCTCCTGTACTGCGCCTGGATACTGATGCCGGCGAGGCCGAGCGGAAGCGTTTTCAATCGGTCGCTTGTTAGGAAAACCAGTCCGAACAGATATTCGTTCCATAGGCCAAGGAAGTTGAAGATTGCAACGGTGACGAGCCCGGCTCTGCCGATGGGCATCATTACCTGGAAAAAGATCCGGTACTCGGAGGCTCCGTCCATCATGGCCGCCTCGCGCACCTCGCCCGGCAGCGTGCGAAAGAACGCAGTCAACGTGAATACGGTAAACGGCAGGCTTGCCGCGACATAGATCAGAATGAGTCCGAAATGCGAATCGTGCAGCGATATCGTCAGTTCTCCCCAGCCAAGCGCGCGCACGGGCGGAGCGAGCCAGCGCGTGAGCGCTTCGCCGATCTCGGAGAACTCGAAAAAGAGCGGTATCAGGATAAGCTGCATCGGTATCAACAGCCCGCTAAGAAAAAGCGTGTGAAATACCGCACGTCCCCGAAACTCGAAGCGAGCCAAAACATAGGCCGCCATGCTTCCGAAAAGGAGGACAAGAGCCAGGCTGATGCCAACCACCTTGAGACTATTGAGGAAATAGAGGCTGAAATGGCTGCCGATCCATGCATTCGTGTAGTTCGTGACAACTACCTCTGCGGTCCGCTTGCCAGGCGACGTGATCGCTTCCGGCAGACCTAGCGGGTTGCGGAAGAACTCCTGCGTGCTCTTCCCGCTCGTGTAGAGCAGCCAGCAAAGTGGAAACACCACGGCGACAAGGTATGCCGAAAGCACCAGGTACTTCAGGGTTCCTGTGATTCGGTCGATCACGTTAGCGCTGCTCCAACCTGAGCCGTGAGGACGGACGGAGGCGCACGTCAATTGTGGTTGACCGCCGAGCCGGCTTTGAACTGTTCAGATTAATACTCCAATCGGTCTCGGCGCAGAAGGCGGAATGACACAAGCGTCGCAGCCAGGACCAGCAAGAACAGCAGAACCGCGACGGCGGATCCATACCCGATGTTGTACTCCTCGAACACTTTCGAATACATAAGGGTCGACATCGAGTGAGTGTCGTTCGTTGGTCTTCCGTTCTCCATTACCCAGATGGCGTCGAAGACCTTGAGGCCCCCAATGACGAGGAAGATAATGCCCGTGGTCAGTACGTCCCACATTAGCGGCAGCGTCACGGAGTAGAAGAGTCTGCCGGCGCCGGCGCCGTCGAGTCGCGCCGCCTCGTAGTAAGACTCCGGTATGTTCTCCATGGCGGCGAGAAAGAGCACCATGTAGAATCCGGTCGCGGTCCAGACTAGCATCGGAACCAGTGCCCACATCAGATGGGAGTGATCGGCGAACGCGATCGGGCTGGTCCGGTGCGTGACCAGGCGTATTAGATTGTTAAGAAGGCCCGCCTGGGACGTGCTGTAGATGAGTATCCAGAGCAGCGCCACGGCGACGGAACTGATGACGTTCGGAAAGAAGAACGCGATTCGGAACAGGCGTGCGCCCCGGATCCTCTGGTGAATACTAAAGGCGAAAAACAGCGCGAGCGTCAGGATGATCGGTCCGGGAACGAACATGAGGAACAGGTTGTTGCCTAGCGCCTTCGGAAATCCGGACTCGGGTGAGAGCGCAACAGCGAAGTTCTTCAATCCTACCCAGACTGGCTTACCCAGGCCGTCCCATCGCGTCAGGCTGAACCGTAGCGCATTCAGCGCCGGCGCCAGCACAAAAAGTGCATACAGGGCGAACGGAGGACCGAGAAAGCTGATAATGAACAGCGTATGCTGCCTGCGTTTCATAGCGCGGGGACGCCTCGCGCCGGTGGCTTGTAGACGTCCGGATCGCTGCGAATCTGCGCCATCGTTGCCTCGAGCCGGCTTCCGAAGGCCTCAGGGGTCACTTTACCGTTGAGAAGATCCGTAAGGGAGTCCGGCAGTACCGACTTCCCGAACGTGAGGTAGAGTCCGCTCAGCCGATCGGAATACAGCCTGTCACTCCGGTCAAGAACGTCCACCGCGCTCTGCAGGGCGGGCGATATGGGGACGCCCCTCACGGAATCCTTGACCGGCGATAGTGTATCGAGATCCTGGATGTAGGATCGCGCGCTCTGCCTGCTCAGCATGAACTTGAGGAAATCCAGCCCCTCGCGTGGATGCCTTGACTCCGAGAAGACGAAGAAGCTCTCGGCGCCCCCGCCGTAGACAGCTCGCGGGTCGCCCTTGCCTCCATCGATCGGCGGTACGGCGAAGCATGCCATCTCGAAGCCGGAGGGTATCGCGTTCTTCATCTCGTTCTTAAGCCACAGCCCACAGAAGATCAGCGCCGCTCTGCCGTTCACCCACTCCAACTGGCTCTCCGTGTGCGTCATCGCCATGGCGCCCGGTTCGAAGCAGTTCGTCGCCATCTCCTGCGTCAGCCGCGCCGCGCGGATGAACTCCGGATCGGTGAATGCTCCCGGTTTGAGATCCTGCATCGCGTACCACCGGTCGAACGGAACGAGCCGTTGGTAGAGGCTGAGAAGCGTCGGCCAGGCATATCCACCCGCATATTTGCCCTGAAATGCGAGCGGAGCTATGCCGGCAGCCTTGATGCGCGAGCAAAGCAGCATGAACTCTGCCCAGGTTGTGGGCGGTCTCCAGCCATGCTGCTGGAACTGCCGTCGATCGTACCAGCAGACCCACGCGGTGAGGTTGGAAGGCATCGCGTAGAAGTGGCCGCGGTACTCGTAGTCGGCGAGAACGCCTGGCGTCAAGGTTTCGCGCCATGGCCGGTTCTGGCCGTAGGCGGGCGAGTCGAGCGCCTCGTCCAGCGGATAGACTTTGTCTGCGACTATCAGCTTCCAGGCAGGAAGGGTGCAACTCGCGAGGTCGGGTGGGTTGTGGCGGAGGATGCGAGGCTTGATCTTCTCATCGACTCGCGGATCGCCCCACAGGTTGATCCGAATTCCCGGATGCAGACGCTCATACTCGCGGGCCACGACCTTGTGCCATTGAATTCCGTAGCCGCCTTCAAAAACGGCGACCTCCACGATCACGTCTCCTCGTTTGCCGGCCGGTTCGAGCGAACAGCCCTGGCAAAGTAGGATGATCGCCGGCACCATCCAGATCCTCTTGTGCATAGTCGTAACTTCTAGAAGGCGACGTGAATTACCTTCCAACGGCTAGGTGAGACGACTCGTCTGGCAGAACCTCATGCCTGAGTGCGAGTCGCCAGAAGGAATCTCTGAGCGTACCTGGGAATGAACCGGTGGCACGGTCAGTTTATGGCAGCCGGCATCGATGAGGTGTACAGCCAATGGAAGAGGTCGTATCGCGTGAAGTCTACGAGAGGGTTCTGGCGCTCGCGGCCCTGCCGGTGCTGGCATTCGTCGTCTGGCTGTCCTGGATCATTACGAACCGTCTGATGAGCCCGGAGTGGCAGCAGAAGCGGCGCAGCGCGCAGATCCGAAAGGCGGTCGCGGAGCGCGAAGCAGTCCGAGCCGAGATGGAGACAAGAGCCACTGTCAATCGCACCGAGGACAACACCAAGCCTGTGACCTAAGCGCGGTGCCCATTACGCTCCCACGTGGATTGAGGCCCACCATTCCGGCAGATCCTCGGTCATCGGCGCGATTCACGGATCGAACGAATAGTAACCCATGCCGCCGCCGCGGTGGGCACTCGAAATGGTTGTGATTGCATAGAGGAAGGCGGCCACCCTGGTCACCACCGATACCGTCCGCGATATGGCTATGGCGTTGCCCGGAGTCCAGGAGGGTCTGTCCTACGGCACTCCTGGCTTTCGCGTCAAGGGCAAACTGTTCCTGCGCCTGTGGGAAGACGGCGAGACGCTGGTTGCCCGAGTCGATCCTGATGAGCGACCATTCTTGCTCGCGGAAAACCCTAGCGGCCTGTACCTCACCGACCACTACCGGAACGCGCCCTGGATTCTGGTACGACTTTCCGCCGTCTCGTCGGAAGAGCTGAAGGAGCAGATCGTGGAAGCGTGGTTATTAAGTGCGCCCCGGATCCTGGTGGAGGCGTACGCCGCGGAACGGAAACATGGCGGCGCCATACGCTGAAAACGGCGCAACCATTTACGCAAGTTGAAACCCTCGACGCCCGTTTCCCGTACCCGGTTTGGGAGGAATTATCAATGCAACTATCAGGATTGAGGAAGGCATTCGCGGCTGTCGCAATCGCGGCAGCGCTCACCGCCGGGCTGGCTCGCCCTTCCAACGCGCTGCTCGATAAGACGAGGTTCGCGGCCCACCTCGGCGTCGCCTACTTCTGCTTTCACCACTGGGTTTCCAATCCGTACCGGGAAGGCAAGTTCGTGGCAGGAGCGCCTCATCGAACGGCGTCTATCGTCAAAGCGGGCGCGGCGCTGCTATTTGCCGTCCATGAGCTGAAGGTGGCGAACAAGATCGCGCATATGAGCAAGGATCCTCTGCTGCAGCGGCTTTCGGGATCCGTCGATCAGATGTCAAACTCGTTCCTGTCGATCGGGCAGAAGTTCAAGGGCGGCAAGTTCGGCAATGGTGATATTGACTCGCTAAACGGGGCGTTCGCCGGAATGGACAGCAGCGCGCGAGCCTCGAAGATCGACGTGAAGGACGTGCCGGTTGCGATCCCTGGCGCCGGGTAGGCCCGCCGCGTTCGTGGATTTGTCCGCGCCGTATGAACGGTTATCGCTTTGCGCTCCGAACAGAAGCCGGGCATAGCTGCGGCCATTCGGCGCGGACGTCCACTGAGTCATGCCCGAGAGCGTCAGGCGCGCCCGAGAATCGGACGGACAATCTTGGCCTCGTGGACGTCGGTCAGGCGTTCATCGCGCGTGTCGTGCCGGAAGGTGAGGCGCTGGAAGTCCAGGCCGAGCAGATGGAGCAGCGTCGCGTGGAAGTCGGCGACGGTCACGACGTCCTGAACGGCCGAGTATCCGAACGGATCCGTTGCGCCGTGGGTAACTCCGCCCTGTACGCCGCCGCCCGCTACCCAGAGGCTGAATCCGCGCTTGTGGTGGTCGCGACCATCTTTTCCTTCGGCAAACGGAGTTCGTCCGAACTCCCCCGTCCAGATTACAAGCGTCTCGTCCAGCAGGCCTCGCTGTTTCAGGTCCGTCAGTAGCGCCGCCACGGGAGCGTCGGTACCAAGGCACAGCCTCTTTAACTGGTTCGCATTGTCGGAATGTGTGTCCCACGGCTGGCCGTTCATCATCACCTGCACGAACCTCACGCCCCGCTCCACGAGCCGGCGAGCCATCAGGCATTGGCGTCCGTAGGTCGCGGTCTCCGGCCGCTCAAGTCCGTACGCAGCGCGAGTGCGGGCGGTCTCCTTCGACAGATCCAGGGCATCGGTTGCCGCGAGCTGCATTCTCGCTGCAAGCTCAAAGTTCGCGATCCGTGCCTCAAGCTCCAGGTTGTCTTGTCGACTCTGTAGATGCTCGCGGTTCATCGCCTGAAGTAGACGAAGGCGTGCATCGGCAGCGTCGCGCGGAATCCTTGTCTCGAGATTGAGTATTGGGGAGCTCTCTGTCGCGCGGACCGGCATACCTTGAAACAGCGGAGGCATCCAGCCACTGGACCAGTTGCGCGCGCCATCGACCGGAAGTCCGCCTGGATCCAGTAGCGCAACGTACGATGGGAGACTCTGATTTTCGGTTCCGAGACCGTAAGTGATCCAGGAACCGAACGTCGGACGTCCCGCAAGCGGCATGCCTGTGTGCATGTGGCAGCAGGCCTGCTCGTGGTTCTCGTGCTCGGAGACCATCGATCGAATCAACGCGATCTCGTCCGAATGCTTTCCAAGCTCCGGAAGCAGCTCGGACAACGCCATTCCGGATTGGCCGTGCCTGTGAAACTGGAACGGACTGCCGAGCCAGCTGCCGGTCTTTTTGGCGTCCACGTCGTTGACGAAGTCCGCCCCGGGCTTCTTGCCGTCCTGACGCTTAAGCTCCGGTTTTGGATCGAACAGGTCGACCTGGCTAGGACCGCCGTTCTGAAACAGATAGATGACTCGTCGGGCTGTCGGCCGGCGGTACGGTGGCCTGGCAAGCAGATCGTTCCCTGTTCGGCCCACGCCTTCGGCGCGTTCGCCCAGCAGCATCGCGACGGCAAGGGCTCCAGCGCCCGTGCCGAGCCGCGAGAAGAGCTGCCGCCGCGAGAGCAGGTCAAGAAGTTGATGGCGGTGAAAGCCCTCGGAAGTCTGATCGACTTCCGTCCGCTCGCGGCTTGGAGGCGATGTTATAGTCTGGCTTCGGTGGCGGTCCGTGATCATTTCACCTTCCTCTACGTGTCTACCGCTTCCTCCGGCTCTCAGTCCAGATAGAGAAACTCGTTGCTTCCAATCAGCGCGGCGCACAGGTCCGCGAGCGCTCGCCTTTCGGTATCGGCGTCTGCCACCGGCTTGCCATTGTTACGATAGCGTGCGGACTGCGATTCTAGAAATGCAAGCGCAGTTGCTCGCTCACTTCGCGTCGGCAGCCGGGTCAACGCGATCCGATACCCTGCGTCGATCCAGGCGCCATAAACGGAGACGTTAGCCGCCCCGGCTCGGCCGGAACCGCTCGCGTCCAGCTTGCTCGATGAGTGCGCGGGTGGTAGAGTGGCGCCCGCTTTCTGGTCGGAAGGCGGCCGTGGCGGCGCAGCCGTCCCGGCAGGCCTTACCGACGTCTCTCTGAGAACCCGTTCAGCGAAGCTTCGGGCCTGCGCATCGACGAAGGCGCTGTTGAGCAGAGCGAGCGCCTGACCGGCCGTGGCCGACGCGCTGCGCCGGGTGCAGTTCGTCTCCATCACCGGAGCATCGAACGTATTCAGCAGCGTGACCGGCATCGATCGGCGTACGAGTAGGTAGATAGAACGCCGTCCCTGCTTGTCTTCCCCAGTAGGGGCGATCTCGCCGGTCGCGCGGGTCTCCTCAGCGACAGGCTCGCCGTACATTCGGTTGTCGAGGGCGCCGGCGACAAACAGGATCGCGTCGCGAAGGCTCTCGGCCTCTAAACGACGGGGCCGCTGCCGCCAGAGCAGCCGATCGTCCGGATCGCGCCCGGCCGCTTCGGCGCGGAACGCAGAGTCCTGGCGGTAGGCTGTGCTCGTGACAATGAGGCGATGCAGCGCCTTCAGTGTCCAGGGAGCGCTCCCATTGATGCCTTGCACCAGCGAGCACGCGAGCCAATCGAGCAGGGCCGGATTAGAAGGCGCGGCTCCGGAGCGGCCGAAGTTCTCGGGCGTCGCGACGAGCCCGACGCCAAAGTGGTGCGCCCACAGCCGATTGACGATTACGCGCGCCGTCAGCGGATTGTCTGAACGTGTGATCCACTCGGCGAGAGCTAGGCGACGTCCGGTCGTCTTCGCGCCTTTCGGAGGCGTCGGGAGCGTGAACGGGTTCCGCGGATCGTCGAGGACGGTGGGAACACCAGGCTCGACGACGTCGCCCGGGCGCGCCCACTCGCCGCGAATTCTCACATGGGTTTTCGGCGGAGAGGCATCCTGATCGTATAAGGCGCGCAGCTCATCAATCACGACTCGCTGCTTCTCCTGGTTGCCGCGTGCCTTCTTGATCTCTGCGTACCGCGTCGAGAACTCCGGAAACGCCGTGGAAAGGAGTTCCGGCGACGCCTCGATCTGGGACTTATACTTCGTCACCAGCGCCTTCTCTTCCGCCGTCCGCCGCGCTTCAGCCGTTGCTGCAGCTTGCGCGAGGACGACTCGATCCGCCTCGGCGACGTCCGCGGGATGCGAGTCCAGCCGGCGCTGCCGGAAGTCAGCGATGAGAGTGGTCTCCCGGTTAGACAGTTGCTGAAGCGCCCTGCCGACGGCGTCGTTGATCTCGCTTGCCGACTTCTGCTCTGCATCCGTTGCGGCAGGGATCTGTCTCCGATTGGTCGGCAGAAGCGCTCCGTCGGGCCGAATGGCTCCCGCAAGGAACGCCTGCATCCGGTAGTAGTCTCGCTGAAGGAGCGGCTCGAACTTATGATCGTGGCAGCGGGCGCACTGAAGCGTAAGGCCCAGCGTAGACGAGACCAGGATCGTCTGGGTGTCGTTGAGCATCCGTACCTGGTACTCGGTGAACTGGTGCGGATTGAAATCGTCTCGCGTCGCATCGACTGCGGTGCGAAGAAAACCGGTAGCGACGATCGACTCTTCGATCAAGGGCGTCCACCGTGACGCGCCCCGGTAGTCCACAAGCTCGTCGCCTGCGATCTGTTCGCGCAGGAACCGATCGTAGGGTTTATCGACGTTGATGCTTCGGATCACATAGTCGCGGTACCGCCATGCGTTGGGCCGGACCCGATCCTCCTGCAGGATGCCCTCACTATCCGCATAACCGGCGGTATCAAGCCAGTGCCGAGCCCACTTCTCTCCGAAGCGCGGGTCAGCGAGCAGCCGGTCGACGACCTTTTCATAGGCGTTCGGGGATCTGTCCGCGAGGTATGCGTCCATCTCCGCGGAAGTCGGCGGCAGGCCAATCAAATCGAACGTGACACGGCGCAGAATTGTCCTCCGGTCCGCTGGTGAAGAGAACGCGAGATGCGCCCTCCGGAGGTCCGCGACTAGAAATTGATCGACAGGATTACGGTACACGGATTTCGTGGCTGGAATCGCGGGACGGACCGGGGGTTTGAATGCCCAGTGGACGCCGGAGGCTGTTGCGGCGCGGCTGGACGCGAGAACTAGCGCGACTGCGGTGAACCGGAGCGCTTTGCACGCCGCAGCTCTAAGTCTGGAACCATTAGCCTTCCGGATCGGCTCCGTCACAGATCTGTATCCCGGTGAGTAAATGGACCGCTCCCACGCTGATGAAATTCGTCTTGACCTCGCGGCGGCACAGGTCTCAATGTCGAAATCGGTTCTGGCGGAGCCGTGTCCGCGGTTGCTTTGAGGTTTGTCGTAAGTGTGAAGGGCAATGTTACGGCCGCATGCGAAAGGAGACTGCATTGATTATGCCACCAGTATACACCGCACGCTCGCAGACTCCTCCAGTGCCGCTCCCTGCCTGTCAATAGTCTCGCCGCAGGATATGAAAAGTGCACAATCGAATCGTTAGGCAATCAGCATGAACCGGCTGAACGCTGAGCTGGCATTCATTGAAGACGGAGCGTTCCATTACGTTGATCACAACTTACCAACTTGCTAAATACGAGCGTGATGGCTACCTCATTTTGCCTGCGTACCTGGATGGGCAAACTGTCGCCGAGCTATCGCAAGCCGCGGACGAGACAGCCGACATCGTCGGGCCGATTGAGCCCGGCAATCCTCGAATACAGGTCGATCTGATCGAAGGCGAATATCGCATTCGGCAGGTGTGGCCCGTGATCGATCTGTCGGAGGTCTTCAGCCGCCTCGCGAACGACGATCGCATCCTGGGGCTGTTCCAGGATCTTTTCCAGGATACGTCGTTGCTGTTCGAGGACAAGCTCAACTACAAGTATCCTCGAGGCGGAAGTGCGTTTCTCTGGCATCAGGACCTAACCTA
>JBBQVV010000263.1:0-9919 GCA_038211235.1 Chthonomonadales bacterium
CCACGCGGCGGAGCCGTGGCGGATAGTGCGAGCGGCGCGGAGATCGTGCAGGCTAAGTGCGGCTGCCATGGTCCCGGTGGCAAGGGAGGGCGCGCCCCGAATCTCACCAAGCTGAGCGGCAAGTCCAACGATGAGCTGACCAAGGTGATCCACGACGGGCGCGACAAGATGCCAGCCTTCAGCAGCCAGCTGAAGGAGGACCAAATCAAGAAAGTAGTAGCCTACCTGAAGTCGCTTACTCCCTCGGACTGAGCGGTTCCCAGCAAGTGAGATCGGAAACCTCGCCGGCGGCCAGATTTCGCGCAACCAGTTCCGCTCGCGGGATTCCGCAGCTATCGGGAGATTACCATGGAGGGTCCGTCCGATATCGTCAAGTCGTTCGAAGCCGGACCCTTCCCGCTGCTGAGAACCGAGCGTCTCGTTTTGCGCGAGATCATTAAGGCGGATGCGGAGGCGGTCTTCCTGTTCCGCGGCGATCCAGACGTTCAACGCCTCAATGACGACGTGATGACGAAGGTCGAACAGGCCTACGAATTGATCGATCGCATGACCACGGGCTACCGCGACGGCTCGATGGTCGAGTGGGGCGTCACGGTCCCCGAGGTCGATAACACCGTCATCGGTATCTTCGGCTATGCAAACTGGTCTCATATCCACCGGAGAGCCGAGATCGGATACTGCCTGAAGAAAGAGTTCTGGAGAATGGGCATCGGCTTTGAAGCAATGGGCGCGATTGTACCCTACGGCTTCGCATCGATGGGATTGAATCGAATTCACGCATGTCCGCGAACCGAGAACGTGGCATCGATCCGACTGTTGGAGAAGTTGAAGTTCAAGTGTGAAGGCGTGTTCCAGGATGAGTTCTGGGAGGACGGTAAATTCCAAGACGAGGCGCAATATGCCCTGCTCCGCAGGGACTTTCGTGACCAATCCGCAGTATTGGCGTCAATTCTCTAAGAAACTGCCGCGCCCTGTCGCGAGAATGGCCGATAGTCACTAGAATCGGGGCCTCCCGGGTGGGAGGCCCCGATCAATTGAGCGAAATCCGATCGCGTTCGCCAGTCCCTATCCAAGCTTTCTAATGGCGGCGTCGGCCTTGCGGGCAAGCTCCAACAGAGTCCGGAAGAACGCCTCGCTTTGACCTCTGAAGAGGCCCGAGTTAGTCAGTCCATGTGCAGCAGCGGTTGCTCCGGCGATATCCGGGTTTGTTGGACGGATGATTGAGCAGAGCGGCAGGCTCGTGCTGATAAACTTGCAAGGCCGTGGAAAGATTAGCGTCTTAGGAAACTCGGCTATTGTGCTAAGGTCCGGAAACACCAGCCCGTCACCGCTGTCCACCGCCGGAGTATCTCCCGCCTTGTCGTTCCATATCTCGAAGTGGGCGACCTCCGTACCGCCGATGCTGGTAACGATCCTGAGGACCAACAGTGCGCTGCACTTCAGGCTCATGACATCATAGAGGCTCGAGCCTCCCTGCTCGATCGTCCCGAAGTGGAACGCCGCCGTGTTCGCAATCGCCTGGATCTGATCCGGCGTGTAGCCATCGTGCAGAGGGATAGCCGGTCTATCGACGATCTCTACTATCTGCGGGAACGTATCGCCAAAGTCGGGGTTGCCCGTGCTGCGGTAGCGCGTGTAGTAGCTAGTGTCGACGTTAAGGTGCATCAGGTTGGTAAGGCGGCCGATCTGCTGGGCTCCGGTAGCCTGGCTGCTCGGCAGCGTCCTGAACGCATCCAGGTTTACCGGCTGGCGGCCAGACTGAACGAGAAACGCATTCAAGAAGTCGCCATGGCTGAACTCATCGTTGGTGTTTCCATCGATATAGGCGGGCATATCGCCGTCGATGTTTTCGAGCGCCGCCTTGTAATCGGGATTGCCTTCGCCGAGCTCCGAATACTGCTGCCAGAGGTCGGTCTCAAGCAGCTCTGCCGCCGCTAAAAACCTAAGTATGTTGGCATCGCTTTCACTGATCGTCGAGGAACCCCCATGCCCATCGGCCCACGAATTGGCGGGAAGCAGAGCGGCGCCGGCAGCCGCCATGCCTGCGACAAATGAACGCCGGCCCATCGTAGTCTGCAATTTTGTACTCATCTTGATCCAGTTTCCTTCCCGGGTTAGTAGTCAGTGTTCGACCGCTAAGGTTTGGCAGGCCTTCCAGGCGCCGTACGCGCCATTGGGCATTCAGCGTCCAGTCCACCTGCATCTACCCTGTTTGAGAGTGATTGCGGCCAGAGTGCTGGAATTTGTATTGATCTGCCCCCAGAGAAAATGCGCCTGCAAAAAAGCCAACAGAAACGCGAAACCAGGACTCTAATCCTTGAATAGTCCGTTTTAGACAGGCACGAACTGCAATGTTGGCCGAGCAGCGACAGAAAGCCTATTTCCCGGAGCAGAACCTCGTTCACCGTGCACGCGCGGGAGAGCCAGAGGCATTCGACTGTCTCTTCCGGGATCACAAGGACGGCGTATATGCCTGTCTTTGGCACCTTCTTGGGGGAGAGTCGGACCTGGTGGAAGAGGCTGTTGGTAACGTGTTTCTAAGCGCTTATCGTGGCCTTGAACGGTTTCGCGGGGAGTCGTCGTTCTCGACGTGGCTATATAGGATTGCAGTCAACGAAGCCCATGCTCGCCTGCGGCACAAGCGCCGACTTCAGGTGTTCGGCTGGTTTTCGCTAAACGCGCCTGAGATGGTGGAATCGGCTCAGGCACGAGCGGACGACCCGGCGGAGCGCTATCTTCGATCGGAAGAGGAGCGGCAGGTGCGTAAAGCCGTCGGCGCGCTGCCCGAGCCCTATCGAACGCCTGTGATACTGCGCTACATAAGCGGCATGTCTACGGCGGAGATCGCGGAGGTATTGAAACGGCCCACCGGAACGGTCCGATACCAGTTGAGTCGGGCGCTGCAGATACTACGAAATCGGATGGTCAGCGAAGAGACTACATGAAAGACACCGTGGAGGATAGACTGGCAGCGCTTGGTGGTCGCCCCATGCCACCTGGTGTTGAGGAGCGCATCCGGCGGCGACTGGCAGCAGGCGGTCCGTACCGGCGTGCGCCCGCTCGGCGCGTACACCGCATCGGCTCTTTGCACCAATGGATAGTTCTCGCGATGTTGGTGATCATCGCCGCATGGACCGTTCGCCTTCAGGTGCTTCCCGTTCTGCGCGCTGCGTGGGAGCGTGCGCACTGTCTAGTTGAACCGAGAAAAGACCGTTAACGTGCGCTTTTGTTCCGCGAAATCCGGTAGAATACGGGAACACCGGGTGGCAGTCGAACGTCCTCCGCTAAACGGACATAAGAGCACGAATAGATCTGGAGTCGACATGCAAGGATTGACATATCGGCGCACGGGCTTTACGTTGGTCGAACTGCTGATAGTCCTCGCCATCCTCACGATCCTTGCTGCTCTCCTCTTTCCTGTGTTCGCGAGGGCGCGGGAGCGAGCCAGACAGATCGTGTGCCTTTCCAACGATCGCCAACTCGGCATGGGAATCGCGCTCTATACTCAGGATTACGACGAGCATCTGCCTTCGGGGACAATTGGCACGGTCGGGCAGGGATGGGCAGGGCAAACCTACCCCTATGCTCATAACGTCGAGCTGTATCGCTGCCCGGATGACGTGACGGAAGAGTCCAAAGGCGACCTGCGTTTTCTGATTTCCTATGCGCTGAACTGCAATACTGCGGGCGTGCCTCTGGCGGCACTTGCCGCTACTAGCGCTACAGTGCTCGCATTCGAGGTGAACGATTCGTTTGCAGATGTCCGCACGCCAGAGACCACTAGTCCAACCGGCCGTGGTCTTCCGCGCGACAACTGTCCGGAAGAGTGCGGAAAGCCGTTTGGCGCGGACTACTATGCCACCGGCAACGTGGGAGGCGTGACGCCCAAGCTCAGTACGACCGTACGCCCCTATCACGACCCGACCTCAAACTACCTTGCAGCCGATGGGCACATTAAGGCGCTTCGCGGTGAGAATGTGTCTCCCGGGTTCAATGCCGCTAGCCCCACCTCCGCACAGTCCAGCTCCGCCGAAACTGCGACAGGAACCGAGTCCATGGCGATCTCGCCAGCGGTCAGGGCGGTTCTGACGTTCAGCACCAGATAAGATCGCTTTCTTCCGTGCGAACTGTTGTCCAACGACCCTCATGCACAATCTGACTCACGTGGTGTGGCCATCAAACCGCGCCCATTGCGTGGGAACGGCGCAATGCAAAACTGAGCCTGATTCCGACGAGGGAGAGTGACGAGTGAAACTCAACCACCTGAATTTGACAGTTACGGATGTCGTGACCACGCGCGAGTTCCTGGAGAGATACTTTGGGATGCGACGCAACGAGGCTGCGAGCGGAAATGCCGGATTCGACGTGCTGTTCGATGACGCGGGAATGGTGCTCACGCTGATCAAGGCAGGAAGGACAACGCCGGCGGAGTATCCAGCCACTTTCCACATTGGCTTCATTCAGGAGAGCGAACAGAAGGTGAACGAGATCAACGATCGTCTCAAGGCTGACGGGTACGACGTCGAGCCGCCGCAGAGACTTCATGCCTGGACATTCTATGTAAAATGTCCCGGAGGGTTTACCGTCGAGGTGTTGGGCTGACTATCCGTCTCATTCCTGATCGCGCTGATTTTGATACGTATGGTGACTGTTCAGCAGGCGGTGATCGCAATCTTGACAATCAATCAATTCGCTCAATCTCCGGTTCAGGCCGGCTGTTCCGTAGCCCAGAGCGCAATTCCGGCCAGATCCTGCGCCTCGTCGCCAAGCGCCGCGGGAAGAATCTGGCACACGTCGGCACTGCGCTTCCAGGCATATTCCGCGACGGCCGCGCGGATCGGATTGAGGATGTGCTCTCCGGCGTGAACGGCGATCGTTCCGAGCGCAATACGCTCCGGGTTCAGCATCTGGATTATGTTAGCGATGCCGAGACCCATATATGTGCCCGCCTCCTCCAGAATCTGACGGGCAAAGGGGTCGCCGTCGTTGGCAGCCTGAACGACGTGCGCGGCGGTGATGTCGGCAGCGCGGCCGCCGGCAAGCGCAAGCACGCGCTTGTGGCGGCCGTAAACCATGCTCTCCCTGGCAAGGCGGGCGATGGCGGGACCAGAGGCCAATGCCTCCAGACAGCCGCGCTTTCCGCAACCACACAGGGGTCCATTCATCAATATGGTCTGATGCCCGATCTCTCCGGCAAGGTCGTTCGTGCCGCGATACAGCCGACCATCCAGTATGAGTCCTGCCCCGATCCCCGTCCCCATCGTCAGGAACACGAAGTTGCGCGTCCCCTTGCCGGCGCCGAATTTCCACTCTGCAAGGGCTGTAGCGTTAGCATCGTTCTCGACCCTCACCGGCAGGCTGAGCGCCTTTTCGAAGAATGCGCGGACAGGGACCGCCTTCCACTCGGGCATATTCGGCGGAGTGTGAATGACGCCTGTCTTCGAATCGAGGGGCCCACCGCATGAAACGCCCACTCCCGCGGCCTTATCGACGTCCGTTGCCTTCGCAAGCAGATCGCGCGCGGCGGTCGCAAGCCTCTCAAGCACCTCCAGCGGCGAACTGCGATCGCCTTGCGTAGGAATCGCGGTTCGGCTCAGGATCTTGCCGTCGGATCGCCCTATCGCCGCCGCGCATTTTGTGCCGCCGATATCGATTCCGACAATCGTCTGGTACTGCATGGGTCATGTCCTTGCGTCGATTCCCTGCCCTCATTGGCTCATCAATTCGCTGCCGGAGGACACTTTTCCTCCTGGATCGCGGCGCCGAGCCGGCGCTGCCCTTGACGCTATGCCTCAACGTTAGTATACTTGTTTACTATGTCCGACACGAACGCACCTTCCTCCGAGCCGTCTCCCAGCCGACCTCAACCGACATCCGTAACGCCCGGTTATCGGGGAGCGACTCCCCTGATGGTGCAGTATTTTGCTACCCGGGAAGAGCACCCGGGAGTGATCCTCCTCATGCGTGTGGGCGATTTCTTCGAAGCCTATGGAGATGATGCCGAGACCATCGCACGCGATCTGAATATCACACTGACCGGCCGGGAGGATGGAGGCGTGCGGATCCCAATGGCGGGGGTTCCACATCACGCGACCGAGCGGTATGTGGCCCGCCTGATAGCGAAGGGCCGGCGTATCGCGATCATGGACCAGGTCGAGGACCCGAAGTTTGCCAAGGGCCTCGTGAAGCGCAAAGTGACACGGGTCGTCACGCCCGGCACGATCCTCGAAGATAATATGCTGGACGCCAAGTCCAATAACTATCTGGTTGCGGCCGTGGTCGGAGATCCAGTCGCGGGAATTGGCGTCGTAGACGTTTCGACCGGCGAGTTTCTCACGACCGAGATCGAAGGCGATCGCCGCGTCGACAAACTGCTGGACGAGATCATGCGGCTCGAACCCGCTGAGATTCTGCTTCCCGCGGATACCAGCGAGGAGCTGGTGGAGGCGATTCAGTCCTCTTGCGCCGCAACGATCACTCCGTACGAGGCACGTGGCGACAGCATATCTGCCCGGAGCGCGGCCGACAGTAGGAGCTTGCTGCTGAACCACTTTCAGACTCAGTCTCTGCGCGGGTTCGGATGCGAGGAGTTCACGACCGGCCTGGATGCCTGTGCGCTCGTCCTCAGGTATCTCAAAGAGACGCAGGTGAACGCGCTGCCGCACATCCGCTCCTTGAGCACCTATTCGGCAAAGGAGTTCATGGTCCTGGACGGTCCGGCGCGCCGCCATCTCGAGCTCACGTCGTCGCTCGGCGACGGGGGCCGACAGCGAACGGTTCTTGGCGTACTCGATGCAACGCGGACTCCCATGGGCGGCCGGATGTTGCGACGTTGGCTCGAAGAGCCGCTGCTCGACGCTGGCCGCATCAACCGCCGCCACGAGGCGGTCGCAGCTCTGTACGGCGATCTGATCCGCCGGGGCGACCTGTTCGACCTCCTACACGGACTGGGCGATATGGAGCGCCTCGTCAGCCGCGCGGCGGCCGGCCTGGCGAACGGCCGTGACCTGGTTGCCCTAAAGACCGCGCTGCAGAAGGTGCCGGAGCTGGCTCAAGCAGCGAGGGGCGCAAAATCAGATCGACTCGACGAGCTGGCACATCTACTCTCCTGCCCGCCGGATGTCGCGGAGAGAATCGCACAAGCCATAACGGACGATCCGCCGGCCGGGCTGCGCGAAGGCGGTCTGATCCGGCCGGGGTTCAGTACCGAGCTCGACGCGTTGCAATCGGCTTCAAGCAGCGCCAGGAGCTGGATCGCCAACCTGGAGACGTCGGAGCGGGCGCGGACGGGAATTGCATCGCTGAAGGTCGGCTACAATTCGGTTTTCGGCTACTACATCGAGGTTACTAAATCCAATCTCGGCAAAGTCCCGGAAAACTACATTCGGAAGCAGACTACCGCTAACGGGGAACGATACATCACTCCCGACCTGAAGGAGTACGAGTCGCGGGTCCTCGGCGCGGACGAGAAGGCGATCGAGCTGCAGTACGAACTTTTCCTGGCTATCAGAGAGCGCGTGGCGGACGCCGCCTCCGAGATACTCACCGTCGCGCGCGCCATCGCGGAACTTGATGTGCTTACCGGGTTTGCCGAGACCGCCGTTCGGAGCCGCTACGTCCGCCCAATCGTGGACGACGAGGACCGGCTCGAGATAGTAGGCGGACGCCACCCCGTCATCGAAAAGATCGGAATGCAAGGACCCTATATTCCGAACGACTGCGATCTGGACACCGATAAGCGCATGTACGTGATCACAGGCCCCAACATGAGCGGCAAGTCGTCGTATCTCCGCCAGGTTGCTTTGATAACCCTGATGGCGCAGATCGGCTCGTTCGTACCTGCGGATCGGGCCGCCATCGGCCTGGTCGACCGCATCTTCACGCGTGTTGGCGCGCATGACGAGCTGGCAAGCGGCCAATCGACCTTTATGGTCGAGATGAACGAGACCGCGAACATCCTGAACAACGCGACCGACCGCAGCCTGGTCGTCCTCGACGAGATAGGACGCGGCACCAGCACCTACGACGGTCTGTCCATCGCCTGGGCAGTGGCCGAACAGCTCGTCCGCCTCAACTGCAAAACACTGTTCGCCACCCACTATCACTATCTGAACGATCTGGCAAAGCACTCGCCGACCGTGCGCAACTACCGCGTCGCCGTCAAGGAGCAGGGCGACCAGATTCTCTGGCTCCGCAAGCTGGTCCAGGGCGGCACCGACCGCAGCTACGGTATCCAGGTCGCGCGCATGGCTGGAATACCGCCAGAGGTTATCGAGCGGGCGCGAGAGGTGTTGAAGAGTCTGGAGCGCAATGGTTCTGGGGCTGCACGCGACCTGGGTTCCGTGGCTGACGGGGCCCCGCCGCCGAAGCGGCAGAAGGTCCAACTGACTCTGTTCGAGGCTGAGCCGCATCCCGTGATCGAGGCGCTCCAGGCTCTCGACATCACGGCGTTGACTCCGGTCGAGGCGCTTATGAAGCTAGACGACCTGTTGCGCATGTCCCGGCAATCACCAAAATGAAGAGCCACTTCCATGGGCATTAGTCGAACAAGAACTACACTGTTTGTTGCGGCCGTTACGGCGCTCGGGATCGGAGTCCCAACTGCCATAGTCGGTCGTGAACTCCACCAGGAATCACTCGACCAAGACCTCATATCGGCAGTCGACCGAGATGACGCCACTTCAGTCCGGCTGCTGCTCCGCGGCGGCGCCGACGCCAACGCGACGATAATGCCGCATCAGAGCTTCGGATTATGGGCGCGAATTACGAATGCTTTCGGCCGTAGATCTCACGACGCAAGACTGAACTACCCGTCGATTTTGCTTTACGCCGCCGAGCAGGAGCCAGCAGACAAGGGCGAATCCTACTGGTTGGCGCTCGACCAGGGTCGGACGCCCGAGGCAACCGACAACGTCGCCGTTGTGTCGGCCCTGCTTGGTGGTGACGCCGACGTCAACTATCGCGGGGTCGAAAACGTTACGCCTCTGCTCGCGGCAGCCAGGAGAAATAAGTTCGACACGGTCGTGGCGCTGTTGCGCTATAATCCCGACGTCAACGCTGCAGCGTCGGACGGCCAGGTCGCTATGGAGTGCATTGCATTTGCCGACAAGCCTGCCCTTGTAGAGCTGCTATTCCAGCACGGCTCCCACCTGAACGCGACCAGCACAAATCGGCCCGACCCATTGAACGCTGCACTGTATGCCGCTATGCAGCCCCGGAAGATCACCGACGTACGTGCTACGGTCGCGTGCCTGCTGCGGCACGGAGCCAAGGTCGATGAGTCGCAGCCAAATCGACTCACCGTCCTCCATCTGGCGAGCGCGTTTCGAGATCAGCGACACATGGAAATGCTGAAGCAGGCGGGGGCAAAGTAGCTCGCTTATTCCAGCAAGTCCGCACCGATTGAGCCGATGGCGCGACTCACTAGCGCCGATTATCGCAGTGCAGTTTGTGCTGCGAATCCGGATCGTCGCGCTTGCGGCCCTGGAACGAGTGACCGCGTTTTGTTCGGTTCTTACGTCGCTCCGAATTGAGGCGACTCTCAGTGGCACTGCTCAAATCGACGGCATCAATCTTTTTTATTCTCGATGCAACTTTTGTGCACAGCGTTCTGTCAGGATTTGCGGTGGCGGATTATCAAAATGCCCTTCGCGGCATAATGACCTGTAACCGCTCCCAAGGCAGGCGAAACGAGTATGAACCTCCTGAATCCAACCGACGAGAAGCTAGTCGCCCGCATGCTCACGGGCGATCGCGGCGCTTTTCGAAGCCTCGTGGAGCGGCACTACAGTGCCGTCTTTCGCCTGTGCCGCAGCATCCTGCACAACTCCGAAGATGCCGAGGACGCGACGCAGGAGGTCTTCGTCCGCGTTCACCAGAACCTGTCGCAGTTCGCGGGCCGGGGCGCTTTCGGGGCGTG
>JBBQVV010000264.1:0-9907 GCA_038211235.1 Chthonomonadales bacterium
ATTGAACGACCAGATGGCCTTAAGATCGCGTTGTTGTTTATTGCAGCCATTGTTGTCATGTCGCTGATCTCGCGTGTTTGGCGGACGACAGAACTGCGGGTAGACAAGCTGGAAATCGACGACACGGCGCTCGAATACATCCAGGAGGCGGCAAGAACGGGCGACATCCGGCTTATTGCTAACAAGCGGCAGGGACACACACAGGAGCACAAATTGAAGGAAGAGGAGCAGCGACGGAGCGCGCATATTCCTCCCGGGGCGCTCATCCTGTTCCTGGAGGTGGAGGTTACCGATCCTTCGGCGTTCGCGGGTGTTATCAAAATGCGGGGAACAGAGACGGATGGTTACCCGGTGCTGCAGGTCGAGGCAGCGGTCGTCCCGAACGCTATCGCCTATGTGCTGCTCTATATTCGTGACATTACAGGCAAGGTTGCACACGCCTACTTTAGCTGGTCAGATACCAAACCGCTGCTCAACATGGTCCGCTATGTTATCTTCGGAGAGGGGGATACCGCTCCGGTCACCCATGAGGTGCTGCGTCAGGCAGAGCCCGACCCCGACCGCCGGCCCGCCATTCATGTTGGCGGGGAACGGTGACGCTTACCTTTACGGAAAGCTCGTTCTCGCACGCCGCTATCGGCGAAACGCTCAGGCGATAGAGCAGCCGCTCCAGCGCATACAGAGGAAGCTGAGTGATCAAACGGTGGCGCGCGTGGTGAAACGGGCACTCGTTGCAGCAGGCCGGAACGCGGAGCGCTTTGCGGGGCACTCGTTGCGCGCGGGCCTGGCAACCCAGGCCGCGATGGGCGGCGCGAGCGAGCGCAGTATTCAGGAACAGACCGGACACAAGAGCCTGATCATGCTTCGCCGCTACATTCGGGACGGGAGCCTCTTCCGTGAAAACGCAGCGGCGAAGACAGGTCTCTAATACCGATGAGCATTCTGTGGCCTTGTAGACTTTGAGAGCGCTTATCCCCAGCATTCACCGGCAGACGCAGGGAAACCTTGGGACGAACTTATCCGGATCCGTCCCAAGGTTCACGGTCGCTATGGATTGACTGTCAATGTTCCTGTATCTGTTGTCCCCGTGTGGAGTACATCACCGAAGAACTCCGCCAGAATGGGGAATGTCCCGACGGACGAGGGCGTGTAGAGCAGGTTGGCATAACCGCCTGAGTCTGTGGTTCCCGTTCCAACGACCGTTCCGTTCACGCTGAACTGCACCGTCTGGCCGGTAAGGAACGCGCCATCGGAGACACGATGCAGGCGCGCGCGCAGCGCCACCGTCCGACCGACCTTCACCGTCCGATTGGTGACGGCGAGTTTCGTGGCTGCCTGCGTCAGCGTGAGAGTGCCCGATCCGCTGCTCGCTCCGTAGAACGAATCACCGACGAAGCTCACTCCAATCGTCTTGCTTCCGACGGCCAGGGGAAGCGTGTAGGCGAGGACTGCCTTCCCACCCGCATTGGTAACGGCGGTTCCGACCTGCTGACCGTTCACGGTGAAGACCAGGGTCCTGCCGGCGACTCCTCCGTCTCCGACGCGGTTGAGGTTGGCGATGAGGTTGATGGTATCTCCCGCCTGCGCCGTCTTGTCGGTGACGCTTATCACCGTGTCCGCGAAGTTGACGGTGAGAGTCCCATTTGCGCTGGTTGCCGCGTAGTTTGCGTCTCCCGCGAACTCGGCCGTCAGGACGTGATCTCCCAGGCTCTCCGGCAGCGTGTAGCTGAAGGAGGCGTGCCCGGTCGCGTTGGTGACGTCGCTGCCGACCACGTTGCCATCGACCTTGAAGGTGACGGTTTCTCCGGCAATGGCGGCATTGGTGTCCGATCTCCTCAGCCGCGCGGTGAGGTTCTTCTTCTGCCCGACGAGACCGCTGACGTTGGACACGGTGAGTGTGGTGCCAGTGAGGGTTGCCGGGGAATACACTTCGACCGTATCGAGACCTACGCCTCCGTCAACACCGCCAAGAGCAAATAGCTGCGCTCCGGATACCGCCATCGCCAAGGCTCCGCGCGCATAGGACATTGGCGCAACCGTCGTCCAAGTGTTCGTGACCGGATCATAAGCCTCAACGATATTGCTATCCACAAACCCCGCGACTTCACCGCCGACGACATAGATATGGCCACCTATCTCGACCGCCGCCGTATGACTGCGTGCAGTCGGCATGGGAGCCCCTGTTGACCAGGTGTGGCTTATGGGATCATAGATCTCTAGGTCGTTCAGTATATTGGAATTGACGTCAAAGCCACCGAAAACGTAAATGCGCCCATCTGCCCCTCTAGCGGCGGAGGGATAGTAACGTGGTACGGACATCTGCGGTTCATTGGCCCACACTCCGGTCGCTGGATCATAGGAAACGACTGTGTTCAACGGTACGTATCCGTCGCTGCTCCCTCCGATAGCATAGATTTTGCCATCGTCTCCAGCCACTCCGGCGTGGGTATAGCGCGGCTCAGGCATCGTTGGAATGGCGGACCAGTTATCTGCAATGGGATCATAGACGTATGCGTTGCCGGTGACCGTGTAGGACGCGATATCGCCGCCGAAGGTGTAAATTAATCCATCGACGCCCGTGGCAGCCGCGAAAGTGTCAGTCCCCACCGGCATCGGGGCCTTTGCGCTCCAACTGTTAGTGACTGGATCATATGCCTCCACCACGTCCATCCATCGACCTTCGGGAGCGCCGCTTCGGGCGCCCCCGAATGCATAGATGTTACCATCTGGGCCACTAGCAGCAGCAAAGACGAACCGAGGCGTGGACATCGGAGCTACGGGCGTCCAGGTTCCCTGTGCTGAGGAAGTTTGCATTGACAACAAGCATGTGAACAAGAATGCAAGCGCGAAGATATAGCTCCTGCATAGATAGAATGACTTGGCTCGGTCCATTGCCCTGATCCTCCCTTGTGAGCGTGAAGACCGCGGTAGTTCCAGCCAGGGCTGGCCAAGGCTGACTCTCCGCCGCCATCATATGCGCCGGACGCATCGGCATAGACTAATCGAGAGCGCGTGCGACCTGGCTGCGCGCAGTATAACGAGGCGATGGCGCGGCGGATAGAATTCTCGCTCAAAACTGCATGGGAGGACGGTGTGCATCGAAGCGTGAAAGCGATTTGCGAGGTTTCCATGAGGATTCTGCGAGGCTCGGACCGAGCGGAGTACGATGAAAAGAATTGCAAATGGATGAGAGTTCCGGTATGCCCCTTTCCAGCATCGACCCTGCGCTTAAAATACGGCTCTGTGGCGCGCTTCACGTCGAGCTAAACGGCGTCCGTCTCGACGAGATCCTCCTGCACCACTACCGTGGAGCGCTGCTGGCTTTCCTCGCTCTCCAACCTGGAGCGGTCCACAAGACCGACGATGTCGTCGCGCGGCTGTGGCCTGACGGCGAGACGCCTTCGCTCAGCAATCTCAGCCTGGTAGTGAACTCCACACGGCGCGCGCTCCGCTCATTGAGCGATGGCCTCGTGTCCCACTACGGCACTCTGCGGCTGGAGCCGCGCGGCCTCGTCGTGGACGTCCTCGAATTCGAAACCGCATGGAGTGAGCGTCAAACCGATCCGGATCGTCTCGCATCTACTCTCGATCTGTGTTCTCAACCGTTGTTGGAATCGTGGGTAGGCTGGTACGATCGCCCCTGGGTACAGGATGCGCGCGCACGCTGCAGCCGCCGGACACGCGAGGCGCGGCGGTGGCTTGTGGAAATGTGCGCTACGCAGGGTGACTTCGACGAGGCGATTCACCACCTGGAGATGTTGCGGGAGCAGAAAGACCTTGCGGCCGAGCTTCATGTGAGCGTCATGGAGCGCCTGGTGAACGCACAGCATTTCGTGACGGCTACACAGCTGTATGAAGGATATCGCGAACACCTGGACGTTCATCCCGAAAGGCTGGTGCCGCCTCGCGAGATGCTCGACCTCTATGGCCGGATACCGCACCGCTCCCAGCACGTTATGGTGTGGATGCCCCACGCTCCGACCTCGTCCGAGCCGATCACAGGCGCGATGAGTCTGGAGAATCCCTACTACATCGAGCGGCCAGCAGACTCGGCCGTACGTGACGCAGTCCGGCGAGGGGACAGCATTGTACGTATCGAGGGGTCTCGTCAGACGGGCAAGACCTCGCTGCTTGCCAGGGGCCTCGAGTACGCGCGCATAGACGGAGCCGCGGTTATCTCCCTTGATTTCCAGATGATGGACGCCGACGACCTGGTTTCGTCCTACAGGCTGCTGCGGGCCATCGCTCATTCGATATGCGAGCAGCTCGATCTCGCTGTAACTCCCGGTCAGGTCTGGGATTCCCTTCTCTCTCCCAAAGCTAATTTTCACTCCTACATCCGGCGGGAGGTGGTCCGAAAGTCGGAGCGGGCTGTGGTCTTCGCAATCGACGAGGTGGACCGTATCTTCGATCGGTCGTATAACAGCGATCTGTTCGGGCTGTTCCGGTCCTGGCACAATACGCGCGCTCTGGATACGCTCCTGGCATGGGATCGCTTCACGCTCGTCCTGGCATATGCGACCGACGCCCATCTGCTGATCCGCGACATCAATGAATCGCCGTTTAACGTCGGCACGCAGATCGCTCTTCAGGATTTCACCGGCAAGGAGATTGCCGAACTGAATGAACGCCATGGCAACCCTCTGCGAGACCGTTCGGAGTTCGATCGGCTGCTGGCGCTCGTCGGTGGTCATCCTTATATGGTACAGCGTTGCCTTGGCGAGATTAAGGCAGGCGACAGGAACATGGATCAGTTGGAGGAGGAGGCCGATAAAGAGGTGAGTATTTTCCGCGATCATCTGCACAGAATCAGCCGGCTCGTTTCCCAGGACGCAGGGCTTGTCGAGGCGATAAGGGCTTTGCTTAGCGGCGTTGAGATCCGCGACCCTGACGTCTTCTCGAGATTGCGATCGGCTGGGATCCTCATAGGAACCTCTACGGGCGAGGCCCGTTTCCGGTGCGGTCTCTATGAGCGCTACTTGCGGAGGCGATTCGCATGAGCGTCTCCGAGGCTTCCCGATTCTTTGCGACGGGCGGCGCCGTCCCGCTCCGCTCTCCCTCGTACTGCATGCGCGTTGCCGACGAAGAGCTGTACGCGAGCCTCCTTAGCGGCGAGTTTTGCTACATCCTCGCGACACGCCAGATCGGAAAGACCTCCCTCACCGCGCGCACTGCCGCAAGACTCCGGGACGCCGGAACCGACGTCGCCTACCTCGATCTCACCGAGATCGGGGCGGACTGCACCAAGGAGCAGTGGTACTACACTCTGCTCGGAAACATGGCCGCACATCTGGATCTGCGGCAAGAGTTGCGGGAGTTGTGGACGACGGATACAGAGCGTTCTCTCATTCAGCGCTGGAGCGATGGAATCCGGATGATCCTCCGAGCGCGCCCGGAGCGCCGTCTCGTCGTATTTATCGATGAGATCGATTACGTGCGGATTCTGCCGTTTCAGACCTCCGATCTCTTCGCCGCAATTCGCGCCTGTTACAACCGCCGGGTCGTCGATCCGGATTTCTGCCGGCTGACGTTCTGCCTGCTTGGCGTCGCGGCGCCGTCCGATTTGATCGACGACGTGCACATAACGCCGTTCAATATCGGTAAACGGATAGACCTCGTCGACCTCAGCGTCGAGGAGGCCTCGGTTCTGGCATGCGGCTTTCAATGCGAACCGTCCATCGGCCGCGCCCTCTTAAAACGGGCGCACTACTGGACTGGCGGACAGCCGTACTTGTCGCAGAGACTGTGTCAGGAAATCGCCCTGCGGCCGAGAACGAGGTCCAGTGCACAGGTCGACCGGATCTGCGCCGACCTGTTTCTGTCGCCGCGCGCCCGGGAGCAGGATGCTAATCTGACGTTCGTTCGCGACCGGCTGCTTAAAGGCGATGCGGACCGCGCGGATCTTCTTTCGCTCTACTCCAGCGTGTACTTCAAACGCTCGATTTTGACATCCCACCTGGATCGATTGGTCGATACTCTGATGCTTTCGGGTGTCGTGCGGCCACAGGAAGGTCGAATCGTCGTACGCAATCGCATCTACCGTCAGGTGTTCGGGCCAGCGTGGCTACGCGAGCAGATGCCGGACGCGGAACTTCGACGGCAACGCGCGGCCTATCGCCGTGGCATTGCCCGAGCTGTGCTCGTTTCGAGTGGAATTCTCACGCCGACAGCATTGCTTGCCGTGGTTGCGGTTATTCAATGGTGGAAGATTTCGAAGCTTTCGGGAGACGCACGCAAGTCAGAACAGACAGCGATCCATCAGGCGGCACTCTCAGACAATTTGCGGAAGCAGGCCGAACAGGTCCTGTATGCAGCCGACATGAATATTGTCTCCCAGGCATTCCAGACTGGACAATTCGCACGCGTGAAGCAATTGCTGGACGCACATGTGCCGCAAGGAACGAGAGATACCGACCGGCGCGGCTTCGAGTGGTTTCACTTCTCAAGACTCATGCACCGCGACCTCTATACCTTCCGGCAGGGCAGCAAGGGAATCGTCTTTTCGATAGCGTTCTCACCCGACGGGAGGGTCCTGGCGTCTTCCGGTGGCGACGGCGTCATTCGACTGTGGGATGTGAAATCGCACCGTCAAATAGGCAGCTTCCGCAATCGTTCGCATGCCGAGATTACCTGCATCGCGTTCGTGCCCGGACGTGAACACGTCCTGGCCGCCGCGAGTCTGGACGGTTCTGTGACTCTTTGTGATTTCGTCCGAGACGTCGTCCTGGGGAAGCTGGCTACCGGACCTTACTTTGGGTGCCTGGCGGTAAGTTCCAATGGAAAGTGGCTCGTCTGTGGTGGAGAGCTATCTACAATCAAGCTCTGGGATCTAAACACAGGCAGCCGGACACGCCTGGCAATTCCGAAGGAGCAGGAAATACAGGCAGTGGCCTTTTCATCGGACGGACGACGAGTGGCAGCCGGTACAAGCCATGGCTATGCCTTTGTGTGGGATCTGAGCACGAGACGACTTGTGGCTTCCATCCCGCAAACGACCGTCGATGGTAAAACGTCACCGGGAGTCTACTCATTAACCTTCTTAACTGGTAATCATTCCATTGCGATTGGCCGGCAAGATGGAGGAGTTGAGAGGTGGGATCTTGCGAGTCACCGCCGGACTGTATTTCCGGGCGGGCACCGCGATCGTGTAAACGGCCTGTCGCTCTCGCCCGATGGCAAGGTACTTGCATCGGCAAGCTGGGACAATACCGTGCGATTGTGGGACGTTGCCTCACAGGTTCCACTGCACACCTTTATCGGTCATACAGACAAAGCCACATGTGTAGCTTTCTCTCCTTCTGGCGATTTGCTGGCGTCGAGTGCAGGCGGTGAGGTTAAGCTCTGGCCAACCGGGCAAGAGCATTTGAAGGAGAATCCTAGCCAGCTGATGGGGTTTCCCAATGATCCTGACCGGCACGGTAATCAGCCGATCGTATTCGGCCAGAAGGGATCGATCCGCCAGTTTTCATATTCCAGAGACGGCGCCAAGGCGGCTTTGTGGGACATCCGCTCACACTCACAAATGAATGCCTGGTCTGCAGCAGGTATCGGGGCGGCAACCACTTCAACGGGAGGCGGCGTCACTGTCTTAGGAACCTATAACGGCAGTGCGCATATCTTTGGACGCGCTCAACGGAGGCATATCCTCGCGGATTCCCGTTTCGGGCAGAACCAGATTATGGCGGTTGCTCTATCGCGCGACGGCAGCCTGCTCGCTTGTGCAAGCGGGGATCCGGCGCTCGTGACTGTCTGGAACCTCAGTACGGGACAGAAGATAGCCAGTTTCAAGCACTCCAACACCGCGATGGGTATAGCGTTCGCTCCGAACGGAGCAGCGCTTGCGGTCGCCAATTGGCTCGGGTTTGTGGTTATCTGGGATTTCAAACGACACCCGTTCAATCTACCGTTCAGTAAGGATACGCGTTGGGCGGCGCACACCAGGCCGGTATCCGATGTCGCCTATTCCCCGGACGGTAAGACTCTGGCGACTTCAAGCGACGATGGCACCGTCAAGCTCTGGAACGTGTTAACTCTACGCGAGATGGCTACGCTACGTGGAAACGGAGGAAAGCTGCTGCATGTCGCCTTCTCTTCGGACGGCACACAGCTCGCAGCATCAAGCCAGAGCGGCGAAGTGTTAATTTGGCGGGCGGATAGTCCGAATGAACGCATACCTTAACCTCGCAGGACCAATGCGCTGTCCCCTCAATCCACAATCTTATCCCTCGCGAAATCCCCTTGTCCGGATTCCTGGATCAGATTCCTGCATCTGGCACTGATAACAGGCATTATAGGGACCGGATTCAAACCGAACAAGCAGACAAATAGAATTATTTGGCATATCACACGCCTGTTCATGTTCCTGCCATTGTCTCTTTAACATTTCGATCCGGATAGACAACGTTTACAGAAAGAGGTATATTTACCACGGTGGTAAATATGGCTAATCTTGTAAACACTCTGGCGCACCTGCAAAGAGAAATCGAGGGGGCGAACATTGCCGTGCAGCTTGGAGAGGACCAGGTTCGTTTTTCCGGGCCCGCCGGCACGTCCTGCCTGCGCATCGTCTCTCTCTATCGCCCTTCGACGCGTGACATCGAGCGCGAAGCTGCCCCCGACGTGCTCCTTGTCCTGACAGCGCCAACCCAAAAAGCAATCCAGGCTGCGGAGAAAACCAATCATGTGGTGATACCTGGCGGCAGCTACCGGATCGTTGTACCGGGCATTGCCCTCATCGGGAACGCACACGCGATTCCCGTGGCGGCATCCCGGCAAGTACGGCTCATGGGCCGTACGGGAGTCGTGGCTGAAACGCTGCTCCTCGGTGGCAGGAGAGAATGGTCGGTCCGCGAGCTCGGCGCAGATGCTGGTGTGGCGCCGGCGCTGGCGCACCGAACCGTTACCCGACTTGAACGTGAAGCGCTGCTAGTCCGCCACGGCGAGGGACCGAGGACTACGCGCGTCCTATCCAACCCCCGAGGTCTGGCAGAGTTGTGGAGCCAGGAAGAGAAAATACCCGAGCCATTTCTCCGGGGCTTCCTGTACGGCTCCTCCATGGAGGAGCTGGCGCGAAAGGTACTGGAGATATGCCCAGGAGGCGCTGCCGGCGGGGCGCTTGCCGCCAACATCTATCGCCCCGTACTTACGAGGGTCGCCCCTCCCGTACGCATCTGGGTGCCGGACGACTTTGATCCGGACGCACTCGATACCATCGGATTCCAACCAACGGCATCCGGGGCGAATATCGAATTTGTACAGGTAAAAGAGAATCCGTGGCGAGTTCACAGGAGTACGGAGGACCTTTCCAGGGTCTCCAAATGGCGCGCCTGGCTTGAAATCGCAAACGCTGAAGGCCGTACGCAGGAGCTTGCCGAGGCATTACTGTCCGAACTGGAGTGACACCTATATGGAAGTGATCGATATCTGCCGAATGGTTGCGCGTTCTCTCTTTTCCGAGATCGGTCCCTGGAGCAATCGCTGCGCGCTCTTTGGCGGATTGGCCCCAGGCCTTCTCGTCCCCGAACCCGCGGAGCCTCTGATGCCACATATCGGCACACGCGATGTCGATCTGGCGATCCGAGTGGCAGCGATTGGCGACGAGGAAGAGATGTACCGAACCCTAAAAAACAACCTCGCCGGCCTGAAACTCGTTCGGACGAGTAACCGGACCTTTGAATGGAAGCGAACGGTTGAAGGAATGGAGGTAATCGTCGAACTCTTCGTGCCCGTCGATACGCCGGATCAGGGCGGTAAGATTCAGCGCAAGCCGATCCAGAAGGGCGGCAGCGACCTTACCGCGTTAGGCATCTACGGGCTGGATCTCATCGAGCGCGACCTGCACGAGATTGAAGACGAAGGTCCTCTCCTGGATGATAAGGGCATCAAGAAGGTCAAATTGCGCGTGTGC
>JBBQVV010000265.1:0-9879 GCA_038211235.1 Chthonomonadales bacterium
TCAGATCGAGCAGCGTCGGATAGCCTCGTGCCGCCATATCGGCATCGAGGAGGGCCTCGAATTCGGAATCCACTTCGGCATCCGGGCCGAGCAGGCGGCTGACACTCCCCGTGAATTCCGGATCGCTGCTGCCGGGATAGACGCCCGTCCGGATCAGCGTCAACAGGTTATCGCGCTCCTGAGTCGCTATCGAGCTCAGCACGTGCATACAGCGATGGGCCTGGCGCTCGGTCAGGGTGCCGTCCTCCAGAGGAATCTCGATGCTCACCGAGACCTCGCCGTCGGAGGGGTCATAGCAGAATTTAAGCATCTTAATCCGGCGATTGAGATCCAGGAGTCTGGACAACACCTTTTCACGGTCCGGGACATCCGTCAGATCGAGCAGGCAAGGAATAGTGAACTGGATATATTCACCATCCTCCAGAACCGCGCCCACGATCTGAAACACCCTGCCCCGATGGCGAAACGGATACAACAGGGTATCCACGCCGTTGGTGAAGATCTCATTGGCCGCCGTCTGCAGCAGCGACTTCAAGTCGTCCAGTACGATAGACATCGAATGCGGTCCTTTCGTTTGGGAACCGTTGATCGAGGCAAATCCAGGTCGAAGGCGGGCGCGGAGGCCCGCCGCTACCCTGTCTTAATCTGGCGTGGTGGACCCGCAGCTTGACCGGAAACGAAGACCCACTGTCACGTGATCCTCGCGCGTCGATCGTGAATCGGGCATGTCGGATCAGCGCACGCGCGCCGAGCTTGGCCGAACGGATTGGTCGCTCGACTTCGTTCCTCGCGGACGAACATCCGGCGTGGACGCCCGGCTGACTTCGGCTTCGGCCAGAGTCAGGATGTTGTCAAGAATGATCGTGCGGCTGCGCCGAATCCGCCGCAGCCTGACCCAGCAGAGCACCCTCGAGTAGGCTACCTGCAGCTGGTCCCTGCAGATGCTGCCAACTTCGCCTGTCACATACTCCTGAGCCTCGCGAAAAGTCGGGAAACCTGGCTCCATCGCGCACCCCCTCGCCGTACCGTTCGTCGTGTCCCCTGCGCACCCGTTCTCGCGCGGTCTGTCCACTCCTGGTGTCGTCGCGCGTTTTCAACCATCAAACAAGTAGTCGCAGGCGCTTCGGAGAAATCGGTAACGGGCAAGGGACGCTCGACAGAATGTTTTTCGAGGCATTCGAACAACATAGATTTGAGTCAGGTTGCCGGGCGACCACAAGGAAGCCCGCCTGCCCGGCTGGAACATATGGCTGGATGGCTCGAAGTATTCGTGGAAATTGAATGCCTTACTCGATCGACCTGACGCCCTGAGGGCTCCCGTGCCTGACGCGAAAAATAAGGCGACCAACTTACCGATCTCACTACGTGGCCCGCGACTTGTAAACTGTGCCCGGTATCGGGCAACCCGTTACGGCGGAGAGCAGCGATGGTGGAACCGACGAACCAGGAGTGCGGACCTCACGAACGTCTGGTTCGCGCCATGCGCGCTCACTGGCACAGGGAATCCATGCTGCGAGGCGAGCAGAATGCAATCGAAGCCGAAAGAGAGAAGCGGCGAGGTGACGGGGTATTCGTGGGCTTTGTAACCGACAACCGGGCGCTTCTTGCCAAATATGCGCGGGGATACTTCGGGCGCGATGACGAAGCCGTCCAGGACGGCGTTCAGGAGTTGGCCGTCACCCTCTACAAGGAGCTTCGCGATCTTTCCGAAACCACCCACAGCCGCCTCTGGGAGGATCGCTTCGGGTTCTGTCTTCGAGCGCACGCATTCAGAGTTTTCGCCGGGCGGTTGTTGAGGCAGTACGGTAAGTCCAGACTCCGCATGGATCCGGCCGAACTGGAATCTTCGGGGCACTACGTTGAGCAACCGCCGTCGGAGAGGCAGTCGCATGGCACTGACCTCGATCCTCTCGAATCGGTGCCGGACCGCGCGGCTTCCGCGGTGATGGAGCAGCTTCTGGAGAGCGCGGAGCTTCGCGCCCTCCTCGATGCGATTCCCGACCCAATTCACCGCGAAGCGCTCATACTATCCAGCCGCGGGTGGGGAAAGGATCGGATCGCACAACACATGGGGTGCAGCGTGAAGACGGTCTATAACCGAATTGAGAAGGCGACCTCGTTCGCGTTCTCATGGGCCAGGCTGCGTTACCAGACACACGGCGAGTTTTCGGACTGGATAGGTCGCTGAAATGAACACGCACGAAGTCGGTCCTGAATACAATGCGGAGCTGGACGTCATGCAGGAGCCGGAGTTCCGGCGGATCCTCGGCGACCTCTTTGACGCCATCGACCAGGGAGAGCCAACCGCAATCGACCGTCTCGCTAGGCAGCATCCCCGCTACGCGCCCGCGCTGCTTCTTTCGGCAATGCATGGGATGCCGGCCGACGCTCGGGCGAGATCGATAGTGGTTTCGGCGGAGGATGCGGCTGCCGCGGCGGGAATACAGGCCGCGATGAACGCCCTGGGCATCGCGTCACTGGAGAGTGAATCGACGGAGGCCGGCTCAGTGGTGGAAGAGCGAGAGGCGGGCGCCAGGTCCGGAGCTAAATCGCCACTGACGGTTCTTATCGCGCGCAAGGAGCGTGGATGGACTCTTGCCGAGTTGGCCCGACGGCTGTTACTGCCGAACGGGCTGGTCCTGAAGCTCGAGCGCGGCCAGATCGTCACCTGGCCGCGGCAGCTCGCTGCAAGGCTGGCCGAAGCGCTCGATTCAACACCGCTCGTCGCCGATTCGATATTGCGCGCTACGGCCGGGATACCTGACGGACCCAAGGTCTCAGACATGGATACGTTGTCCACCGAACCCCTGTCCGCCGACTCCTTGTCCGCCAGCTCCTTGTCCGCCGACTCGTTGCCTCATCCTGCCCGCGCGAGGTCGCTGCAGCACCAGGTCTCCTATGCGTTCGCGGCCCAGGGAGATCCGGAGGTCGATCGTATCATGGACAGCATGCGGCAGACATTCGACTTTGAAGAGGAGTTGAATCGAGAGCGGTTGACCCCGGACCAGGCTACATACTGGAAAGCAGGGCAATAGGGACTTGGATCAAGCGACGCTAATCAAGGGGAGGGCAGTCTGGACGTGGGACGAGTTTGTCCGACGCGGAGGAGCGCCACGTGGAGCTCCCGCGGCGCTTCCCCTGAAGGCAATGCTCGAAGATCTGGCCGAACGCGTGTTTCATCTAACCGTCGTCGAAGATGACGCTCTCACCGCAACCAACGTCGAGGGCGTGTTCGATCGGGATTCGGGAGTTATACTATTCCGGCCCGGACTGGCGATGAATCGCGCGATATTCGTGATCGCACATGAGACCGGTCACTGCGCGCTGGACCATCCGCTACAACGGATCGAGGACACGGCCGCGGATATCGATCCGAAGACTACTCCAGACGACCTTTCTGTTGAGCGACTGCAGCGCGTGACCGGCATGGACCTTTCCGCCGCCAGCCTCACCGCGCTGAGAGGATATAACCAGCGCGACGTCTACGAAATGCAGGCCAATGCGTTTGCGACGGAGCTTCTGGCGCCCAGCGGTCTACTCCACTCGATCATGCGGAAGGAGCCGGCTACACGCGTGGAAGACCTTGCAGCACGGCTGGAGATTCCAGTTTCGCTCGTGCGAGTCGGGCTGGCACAGGCGCTATTCAGCCCTCGACGCGCTGCCGCGCCTCCGGCGACGTCCCGGGAGACTACGCTTGACAGCGAGCAGAAGAGAGCCGTGGACTGCCCCACGCCTGCTCTGATCATTGCCGGGCCAGGGGCAGGAAAGACCCGCGTTCTCGTTGCGCGCTACGCGCGTCTCGTCGCCGAGGGCGTACCACCACGCCGGATCCTCGCGCTGACGTTTGCGAATAAGGCGGCCGGCGAGATGCGCGAACGGCTGGCGGCGATGGTGCCCGAAGAGCACGCGGCATCCGTGGAGGTCGTCACATTTCACGCGTTTGGCCTGCAGCTGCTTCAGCAGTACGGTCAACGCATCGGTTTGAGACTCCCGCTTCGCCTGATAACGCCAATGGACGCGCTGCTGCTCTTCCGGCGACGGGCCGCGCGCATGAGGCTTGAAGCGCTGGACGACCTGCCTCGGGTGATGGAAACTCTACGCCGGATGTTAGATGCCATCGCCCGCGCCAAAGAGGAAAACGCCGGCCCGGACCGCTGGGAGGAGCTCGCGCGGATCTGGACAGACGCTAATCCCGACGAGGATGTCCCCGAGTGGGCCGGCGACGGCACGGCGTTGTACCGGGAATACCAGGCGATGCTGCGGCGCAACGGGCTGCTGGACTACGGCGATCTGCAGATGGAAGCGCTCCGGCTCTTTGCCATCCCGGCCGTTGCAGAAGAGATCCGTGAGCGGTATCGCTATGTGTTGGTGGACGAATTCCAGGACATCAACTTCGTCTCCGGACAGCTGGTCCGCGCACTGGACGGCGGTCGAGGAGTAGTATGGGCGGTCGGCGATCCCCGGCAGGGCATCTACGGCTTCCGCGGCGCCTCGCCGGTCAACCTTACGCGTTTCCGAACCGCGGAGTACTACCCGGACGCCCGTGTCGAGAAACTAACGACGAACTATCGCTCCGTTCCGGATATTGTGCGTGCCGGCATGGCCGTGCCCGTCCCCTTGCCCGCCGACGAAGAGCTGGTTCCTCCGATGTTGCGTGCCGAACGGGGCAACGCCGATCCAAAGCCGGCGGTTATGGCTGCGCGCCTGCGTGACGGCGGCGAGGAGATGTGCTGGATTGCGTCCCGGATCCGCGACCTTCAGAACGCGGGCCGGTCACTTTCGGACATCGTGGTGCTCGTGCGAGCGAATCGTCACGCTGCCCGCGCCGCGGCCGCCCTGACAGAGGCAAGTATCCCGCATCGATGGGGCGGTCCAATTCAAGATCGCCCGGTCTTTCGGGTTTTGATGAGCGCATTGCTTCTGGCGGCGGACGATACCGCCGGCATTGCCGGCCTGACGACACTCTCCCCGATCGACGGCATCCCTCCGGACATATCCCTGTCGGAGGTCGACCGCCGCCTCCTGTTTGCGGACGGACGCGGACGTCGGCGCGCGTCACAGCTTCTTGAGATGGCGTTTCGTGGCGAGATCGACGGGCTCTCCGAGTACGCCGTTGGCGCCTGCCGCGCGCTGCATCGGATCGCATCGGCGCTCTCCGTCACTGCCCGGCCCCACCACAATCTCTGCGTGTATCTATTTGAGCATTCGCTATGGCTCCGGACGCTGCTTTCCGAAAAGGCCCAGGAACGAAACTCCGTCCGCGCGGTCCTAGCGACTGTCGGGCAGATACTTGATCTCTCCGCCGGCTTCGCGGCGCAGCGCGAAGCGCTGGCAAGGAGCGCCGGCAGCTCGCAAACCTTCTCGGACGAAGAACCCGACCAGTTCGAAACGGAGACAACGACAGCCGCGTACCTGGCCTATCTGCAGGCAGCGCTGCAGTCCGGTGATCTTGGCGTGTCCAATGAACTGGACATCGAGGCGGATGCGGTGTCCATCATCACAGCCCACCGGAGCAAGGGGCTGGAGTGGCCGGTCGTGTTCATCCCCTTCTGCACGGAGGGACAGTTTCCGGGAAAGGAGCGTGTCGGTGATCTGCCGATTCCCATCGGGCTTATCGCAACCGACGATGCGGACACCACGGCTGCTCAACTGCGGGAAGAGGCCTGCCTGTTCTACGTCGCCGTGACGCGCGCTAGAGACAGACTGTTTCTATCAAGTGCAGAGACCTATGGCGTGAGAACGAAAGGACCGGTCTCCTCTCTGTGCCAGGCTGTCATCACCACATTGGAAGCCGGGAATCGAATCATACTCGACGATGTTACGGAGCACGAGGCAGCAACGGCCACGAGGGCTGCGGAAGCTGCGCAGTCATGGATCCCATATACAGTTCCACCAACCCTCCATGAGTACGATCTGAGCCTGTATAGGGAGTGTCCGCGAAGATTCCTCTACCAGGCCGTCTACGGCATTGGCGATTCGGACTCGGCCTTTCTGGCCTTTCACCGGTCGGTCTATCGCGCGGCGAGAGAGGCTGCTCAAGGTCCGCCGCCGCTGCGCGAACGGTTCGAATCGCTCTGGGAGGATGCTGGTCCGCCCGCGGATCACTGGCAGACTCCTCTCCTGCGTCGCATGGCGGAACGACTCATCGAACGCATGGAGACCGCCGTCCCAGCCGTGGGAGATAAGAGTTACCGCCAGGAGAAGGCCCTACAGATCGTCGCCGACGATGGAGACGTTTACAACATCCGATTCGCCGTGGACGAAGTGTGCGATCGTTCTGATGGGCAGCGTTACTTTTGGCGCCACAAGCAGGCCAGCCATCTTCCGAAGAATCCGCCGGATGATCCCCGCCTCACACTGTACGCCATGGCTGCCGAACAAGAGGGTCCCGGTATCGATGTCGGTTTCTACTATCCACAGATCGACCAGACCCTGTCGGCGACGATCGGCAAGGTGAAGAAGGCAAATCTGCGGGCAGCAATCGTGCGCGCGATCGGCGGCATTCGGCGTGGAGAGATGGGAGCGAAACCGGGCGAAGCGTGCAGGCGCTGCCCGTACTCGCTGATATGCGATCGAGGCGGCGGCGATGCGCAGGTTGACGGATAGGATTTCTATCCAATTTACGGGATGGGGTTCAGCGAAACCGGCCGGCCATGGATTCGTCGATGGCCGGCCGTCGTCACGGCAAGCTCAGCATCAATCTCTCAGCAGCTTCTCATAAAGCCGTCATGGGCCAACGGTATGCTGAGTTTATGTCGCGGACATCCCGGAAAGCAGGAAAGAAGCCCATGTACGAAGTCGAAGCAACACAACCCGCCGAAGCTACCGAGCCGCAATCTGGCACGGCTGACGCAATCAGGCACTCGCCGTTCGGAGTTCCTGCTCTGAGCCCTGTCTGCGCACTCTGCAAGCATCTCACAGACCTCGCGGCACATCGTTGCGACGCTTTCCCGGATGAGATTCCTCTGGAGATCTGGATAGGCGACAATCCACATACGGAGCCGTTCCCCGGTGACAACGGGATCCGGTTCGAGCGGACCCGGAATAGCGGGAAGCAGGCAGGACCGGGCGAATGAAGAGTACTGGCGATGAAACAGCGGGGTCTTTCTCGTTCCATCAGAACCAGGACCGTCTACCGATGGAGAGGATGGCAAAGCTCGATCGATGAGGCGACCGGTTACGTGCCCTCATTTACGATGAAGGAACAGGTGAGCAGCCTGTAACTGCGGCGCTGCCGACGTAGACTTCGATGAAGGAACGATTGCTGTACCTGCCGTAGAGACTGTAGGCTGCGAATCAACGCGATGCCACGGGTGGCAACGAGAATAAGGGCCAGGCAGAGAAAAGCGAGCACCAGGTTGGCGGACGAGACTCCCGCGCCAAGTGGTCGACTGTGGCTCTGGTTCGGCAATAACTCCCAATCACACATCGCGCAGTCGCCAGCACGCGAAGTCCGGCCGCGTCCGCAATGGGTAAAGTCGGTCGGTGCGGCATGGTTGGTCGGCCGGTACTGCATCCAGTTCTCCATGTGTTTCTTGACGAACGAGGCGCCGGCGTCGATCCGAGTGAAATCGACTGCGGCTCCTGAGTAGGAACACAGTCGACGACGATGCATCAGATACTGCAGCGGATGGGTCTGCGTGCGACTCCCTTTTTGATGCACTTTCCGTGCCAGATATGAGATGTCTTGCCGAGGCTTGTTCGTTACTCCAGGATAAAGTCTTCCAGCTCCGTTGCCGGAAGCCCTGCAAGGTTCACCACTTCGAAACCAAGCTTATACGCGCCTTTGCCTACTAGACCCCATCCCATGCCGAAATCCTGCGTCCTGTCAAGATGAATCGCCGCGCTGTCGGGTCCCGTCCAGGCCACGACCTCACCGGTCGCCTTGATGCGTGTGTAAACAGGGCGAATTGAATCGCCCGGCAGCAGCGGCACCTGAAGCGGTCCCTGTGGTGTCGCGGCGAATGCATACAGAAGCTGGCCATGCGGCTTGCCGTCGACAATTGTGTCCAGGAAGGTAAACCGAACGTCCATCCACTTGTCCGAATTCGCGCGCCGAACCTGAGCGCGGACGTAGGCCAGGTACCGTGTGCCCTTCGCATCGAGAGATTCGAACGCCGAGACTGGGCACGTGAGCGCCTGCTTTCCATCCGTGAGCATGAACCAGAGACCGCGGAATAGCTGTCCGACGGTACCGTCTGGACCGGCAAACGAGGGAAGACGTCCGATGATCAACATGTCTGGTCCGTCGTGTGCGAGCATTATGAAGTAGACACGGTCGATATCCGCATCCGTAGCCTTCGACAGGATTTCGACAGGTTTATCGATCGATGCGGTCCTCGCCGCTGCCTTAATAGGCAAGAGATGCGGAACGTCGGCAAAGTCTTTGACGGCGACGGAATAGAGGCTCAGGAAGTTGATCCACCGGCAATCCCGGGCAAAAGTACGCGTCAGGTACGCGGTTCCTGTCGCGTCCTGGAGGCTAATTCCAGCTGTGGGAAAATAGACGGAGATTCCGCCTGCTCGCGGCCGGCAGGGACCGCGCATTCCATATCGGACCACCTTCCGAATCGTTTCATCGACCTGTTTTGCCGCCTCGACGATGGCGGCGTCACCAGACGCCTCGAGAAGCTGGACGACATCCATAAGGTCGTGCATCTCCTCCTCGCCACCCTCGCCCCGAACGACTGTCGCACCGTACTCCTCGGACGACGCGCGGGTTCGCGCCACTTTTATCCAACCGGCAGGGCCGTGGTGGAGCGACACCGAACAGCGGTCGGCCAAACCGCTAAGCGCCGTGACGAGCGTTGGGAAAGTGTCAAGATCCAGCACGGAGAGAGTCGTTCCCAGGGCCTCGGACTGCGCCATCGGGTCCTTCGATTCCCGGAAATGGATCGTGTAGGCGTCCACGATCGCGCGCCCGAGATCTCCACCGCTCATCGTGGGCTTGCCTACTAACGCCTGCGACAGGGCATCGTAGTTCCAGCCGCGCCCCGGCGCCAGCTCCTCTGAAGCCACCATCGTGTGGGCGACCGGCGCCAACGCCTGAGCCGTCTCGAAGCTCGCCATAAGACAGGCATCGAGTCCTACGAGATCCAATTTGCCGTGGGAAGCTGCGAACGGCTCGATGCCGCCACGCAGCTCGCGCAGGCTCATCACCTTGTCGCCACTGCCTTCGTCGACACAGAGCGATTCCCAGCCCGAGCCGTGATCGGCGATGATCAGGCCATAGTGGTCTGCCGGATATGCTCTGGCTGCCGCATCGAGGAATCTGCGCATCGTGGCAGGATCCGCCATATTCGTGTCGCCCCAGTCGGCAAGAGCCTTGAGTTTTCCCTTCTCCACATGAAGCAGTTTGGCTCCAGACCAGTTCGGGACACCACCGATCGCCTCATCAGTGTATCGGTCCTTCGGCTCGCTCCTCGCACTTCGGTCGCACAGCATCACGATCTGGACCTGTGCGCTGCTGCCAACCTGCAGCATCTCCGCAACGTTCGCGAGTTGTGGCGTCTCCAGCGAGTTGTCTGCGTCCTCGTAGACCATGAGCGTCCAGGCGGAACGTGCCACCGGCTGCCTGACCGTCCGGCCTGGCGCTGCCGCAACACACAGGACCAGTATAAGCAGGCCGGCATACCGCGGTCGAGCAGATCGTTTGAAGGAGTTCGCAGGGAGTTGGGTCCGCCTCTGGAAGCAAGCACAGCCGCTGGGTCCGATCACGGGTATGGCCTTTCACGTTGCATCGAATTGAACGTGCTTTCGTTTGACCAGAGCGCGAATCCTGCCTTCCGCTCCCTCGGCCTTAGCCTGCTTTGTTCATGAACCGAGGGCGACCACAAGGGAGCGAGGGCAACCACAAGGGAGCGAGGGCAACCACAAGGG
>JBBQVV010000266.1:0-9817 GCA_038211235.1 Chthonomonadales bacterium
TACTCTGCAACCGTGCATTGAACGGAAGCGCACCGCCTGGCCATGGCAACTCTCCGTGCACCTGCTGCAGCTCCTTACCCGGCTTTAGAACGAAGGTGACACTTCCAGCTGTTAGGGTATGCATCTCCGAATCGATCTTGCCCTTTGCGAAGTAGAGAGCCATCTGGCTATGGTCCACTTCCGGCTTGCCGGTCTTATGATAGTGCACCTGCATCACAATCCTGGTACCGGCAGCGATTTTGAGCGCTACACCAGGAGGCAGGAAACGCGGCGCATTGCCCGGGACCCACACATCACCCCATTCCGCAGTATCGACACCTATTCCAATCGTTCCCGACACGCTGTAGCCCGGTTCTGTCTCCTTGCCGTCCATTTCGCTGGACTTTCCGGTCGCATCGAGATAGGTCACGATGTGGTGCACTATAGCCCGGTTGCCCGGGTGGAACTCGGTCGCGGTAACGTAACGGTCCTCTTTGAAATCGATCGGCAGCACGTAATTGCGATACACATCCTTACCTTCTGCCTCCAGGTGGTAAGGTCGCACCGGCGCGAGGACCAGATCCGGCTTGCCGAGCGTCCAACTCGCGGAAGGGGGGAACACCGGTGCGGCAGGCAACACTTTTGGATCGCCCTGTAACGCCCCGGAATCCGCCCAGCGAGCAAGGAGTTCGATCTGCCGTACACTGAGTGACCGCGAATCATGGAAGGTGTCTCCGCTGCCGACTGGTTTCCAGGGCGGCATTAAGTGGCGCGCGGTATATTCCTCAATGGGTTTCGCCCAGGCGCGAGCCTCTCGATAGGTTTCGAGAGAGAACGGCCCGACCTCGCCCGTCCGGTGGCAGATAACGCAGTTCGTGTTGAGAATCTTCGCCACGTCGCGTGTGTAGGTGACGTCGCCCTTATGCCTACTGGGTTCCACGATTGACTTATCGCGGAAGATGGCGCAGCCAAAGGGCATCGTACGGGAACGCTGAACCGGCCTGCCGGACAATATAGCATCCAACGCCTCTCGTAGATCGTTCCGAGTGATGCGCGCGCGGTCGATGTTATCGTCGATACGCCCCATGTAGACGATCGCGCCTTTAGAATTACAGGCGATCGCTTCCGGCGTGGACTGAGCGCCCAGGGTATCGGCCAGCGCCGCTCCGCGATCCTTAACAACCGGGAACGGAATGTTACGCTCTTTGGAGTAACGCCTGACTCGCGCAAGATCGTCGTCTGCATTGGAGTCGACTAGAAAGAACCGGACACCACGCGACTTGTAATCCCGCGACAGTTCGAGCATCCGCGGCGTGTAGAGATTGGACACCGGGCACTGCGTGGACACGAAAAGGAATACGGTCGCCTCTGTATTCGCCGTGGAGGCCAGACTATACTGTCGGCCGGCAATATCACCCCAGGCCACGATATTCGTACCCGTTTTGGTCGCGACTTCCGAGCGTGCGGCCGAAACACTTACAGTGAAAGACGGCGCCAGGAGGAGGCCGGCAAGCAGCATCCCGGAGGTTGTGCGGCGATATAAGGCTGAGTTCGTCATAAGTACCCTATTGCAATTTACAATGCGAGTGGAAACCGAGGGCGCCACTTCATATTCGTATTCACACGCTCGTGCAATTGTGCGTACCGCGGGCGCAGAGTTCGTTCGTCGCTCGCCAAGATGGCCACCATAAGACCCTGTGGATAATGGTTACGCCACTTGGCGAAGATCTCGCCATCGTTGGCAAGGCTTATCAGAGCGGCTCGAAGCTCGCACTATACATGAGTCCACTACCACAACCGCGTGCGGCACGTTTCACAATGATGTTTCGTTGTCACGGCGGCTCCAGAGCCGGGGTTGGCTATTAGACTCACTCCGTATTTGTTTTCTGCGAGCCGGTTGACATTCGGGGGGCGCCACAATATAATGGGCGCGCAACCAATCAAATAGCGATGATGCGGAGCCGATAAGCATCGTCGGCGGTGTGGGGGAAGCCTGGTGTGAATCCAGCACAGTCCCGCTGCGGTATGTCCCTGATCCACAGGGGCGAGTCCGAATGCCCACCTGCATCCAGTCACGAAAGCCTTCGAGTGAAAGGGAGTGATGGTTCGGGCAGTCTCGGTTCGCGAGATGGCCCGGACACAACAGCCCATCCCTCGGAGATGGGCTTTTTCGTGCCTGCCAGATAGCTTCGGCCCGGCGGCACCGCGTGGTCAGGACGTACAGGGACAGTTTGCCCTTCGCTTGTCCTGCCTGCCCGAATGGCTACTGACGGCCCGGTAAGTACAGTTAGATATAAGGTGCGCGGCGGGACGCCGCGTCTACGGGTGTGTAGGAGTCAGACAATGTTCTATGCGCTGATCGTGATTGTCGCGGCACTGCGGCTCGCGCCGCACCCCATGAACGTTGCGCCAATCGGCGCACTGGGTCTGTTTGCAGGCGCTTATGGAGATCGCAGGAGCGCCTGGGGCGTCTCTCTCGCCGCCCTGCTGCTCGGCGACGTCGTTCACGGCCTCTATGCGCCTATCGTCATGACATTCGTCTACGGAGGCTTCGCTTGCGGCGGAATGATCGGACGGCTACTGCTGCGCGACCGCGTCGGACCGCTTCGCATCACTGTCGCAGCGTTAGCCGGCGCGACCGTCTTCTTCTTGATCTCTAACTTCGGCTGCTGGGCCGCCGGGATGTACCCCCGGACGTTGTCCGGACTCGCGCAGTGCTACTGGATGGGGCTTCCGCTATTCCCGAACTCGGTCCTTGGAGACCTGTTCTACAGCGTGATGCTGTTCGGCGCCTACGCGCTGGCGCGCAGACTGGCGCTCTGGGCATCCCTGGCCCGAAGCGCCTTCTCCAGGCGCGGCCGATAGCCATGGCCAGGGTGCGCGCGCTGCTTTCGTGGAGCACCGGAAAGGACGCTGCATGGTCGCTGCACCTGCTTCGGCAGTCGGGCGAGGCGGAGGTCGTCGGACTGCTCACGACGATCGACCAGACTCGTGGCCGCGTAGCGATGCACGACACCCGCCTGTCACTTCTGGAGTCCCAGGCGCGGGCAACCGGCCTGCCGCTGGTAATGGTCCCGCTGCCATGGCCGTGCGCGAATGCGGAGTACGAACGGCGCTTTCAGACGGCTGTCGCCGCAGCGACCCGCGAATACGACGTGACGCACATCGCGTTCGGCGACCTGTTCCTCGACGAGATTCGCGCCTACCGTGAGGGCGTCGTTTCGGCGGCCGGCCTATCGCCTCTGTTTCCTCTCTGGGGCTTGCCGACGAGAGCGCTGGCCGAGGAGATGATCGCAGGCGGTCTCCGCGCATATATCACCTGCGTGGATCCGCGCTCCGTTCCCGCCTCCTTTGCGGGCCGCGAGCTCGACCGTGCGCTGCTCGACTCGCTGCCTCCGGGCGTCGATTCCTGCGGCGAAGGAGGAGAGTTCCACACGTTCGCGTTCGATGGACCGATGTTCTCGGCGCCGTTGTCGCCCATTGTGGGAGAGATCGCGGACCGGGATGGTTATGTCTTCGCGGATCTGGTCGAAGCCGCGCCGGGTGTCGAGGATGACGATTCCACGTTCGATGAGAACGGCGCGCTCAGCCGATCGTTCCTGCAGCGGCGTGGAGAGTGTTGCGGCAACCGCTGTCGCAACTGCCCGTACCATTGGGAGTCCGTACCGGAAGGCGGGAAAGCATGAGGATCGTCTCGCTACTGCCGTCGGCCACGGAGATCGTCTGCGCACTGGGGCTGGAGTCGGATCTGGTCGGCGTGACGCACGAATGCGACTATCCCGAGTTCGTGAAGACACTGCCCAAGGTTACCCGAACGATCATTCCCCACGATGCTGCAAGTGGCGAGATCGACGCGCTGGTTCGGGAGCGCCTCCGCACGACGCCGGCGCTCTACACGCTAGATATGCCCACGTTGGAGATCCTGAATCCCGACCTCCTCGTGACCCAGGCCCTGTGTGATGTCTGCGCCGTGGCCGAGGAGGAGGTACAGGCCGCGGCGTGTTCTCTTAGGAGCTCGCCGAGGGTGCTCAACCTCGAACCGGCATCGCTGGCGGACGTTCTTGACACGCTCTGGATGGTTGGCGAGGCTACAGGCCGAGAGGAGCGTGCGCGCGAGGTTATCGCAGCGCTCAGGCGCCGGATCGAGGCGGTCGGCATGCGTACCGCGGCCATCTCCATGGAGCTGCGTCCGCGGGTGGTCTTCCTGGAGTGGATCGACCCGCTGTTCAACGGCGGCCACTGGAACCCCGCGCTCATCGAGCTGGCCGGCGGAGTTGACGCTCTCCATCCGGTGAGGAAATCAGCGCAAACCGATCTGAGGTCCAACGTGGGAGCGATGCCCTGTGCTTCCACGCCGACGTCGGAACTCAGTATGCGTCGCGGCAAATCCGGTAGCCCGCCGCGTGCTATGCCGTGGGAGGATCTTCTCCGAGCCTCCGGACCTCCGTCACGTACGACGGCATGGGAGGCGCTTGCAGCCTCGCAGCCGGACGCCCTCTTCATCGCCTGCTGCGGATTCAGTGCGGACCGAGCCCTGCAGGATCTACCGATCCTCAAACGACCGCCTGGCTGGAGTGATCTGCCGTGCGTCCGATCCGGCCGGATCTACGTTTCGGACGGCAATGCCTATTTCAGCCGGCCCGGCCCGCGCCTGGTCGACGGCCTTGAAATCATGGCGCAAGCGCTCCACCCTGACATACACCCTCTGCCGGCTCGGCTGCCAGCCGCTCGCCGCATCACTTCCGTGAGCGTGTAAGTGGGCTTCACTCTCTCACCCCAGTTGTCTGTCCGTTATCCGTGGCCTCCAGGAGTGGCGGCAAGAACTTCTCCGTCTCCTGCTCGTTCGGGTCAGTCCGATGTCAAGGAGTTCGAGCGGGATCTCGAGACCTCCCGCGGCTGCCGCTTCGACTACCGTTATTAATCGGTCCGTCGGATCAGGGTAACTAAATTGTGAAGGTGAGCTTCTAGCCTGTGAATGAGAGGTTTGGCGTGCGGCAGCAGATGCGTCCCTAGAATATTTTTTCATCCAGATTCTTACACCCCTGGCTGCGTTCATGCTGCTCCGTGGCGCCGCCCTCGGGGAAGAGCGTGCCGAGTTGCCGAGCGTAACGCTACGTGCGCGAAAGATGCCGATGAAAAGATATTCTAGGGAACTGAAATCGCGCAGCGTTGCTCTCGTCATGAACCGCGCGCCGATCCGCGAAGCGCTACAGTCGATTGGACAGCGGACGAACAGGCCTGTTGACGTCCGGTATGACGGCGGCGTTCTCATGATTTTTCTGAAGCATCCGAAGTTCGCGTTTTCGCAGTGCCCGCCGGGAGCCCCGCCGCCTGAACAGACCCGAAAGCGGCGACCCTCCTTCCAGAGCGCGCCAGGAACAGGACCGGATTTGTCAGGGCATGGCGTAGCGGTAGACCGTGCGCTCGCCATTAAACAGGCACAGCGTCCGTCCAGAGTCGGTAAGGAAGGGCGTCCATGCCAGATCCGAAGCCCTGGCAAAAGGCAGAGTGAACTGCCAGAGAGCGTTGCCGGACCTATCATAACAGAAGACTCGTCCCGCCGCAGCCAGGACGACGCGTTCTCCACCATAGGCGAGCGTGGGATACTGTCCGATCGACGCTGGGAGCAGGACCGACCGCTGTGGGAGACCCGCAGCCGTGTACAGGCTGAGATGCGTGGTTGCGTCGCGTCGCTCTAACAGCCCGCCGTCTACTATTGCGAGCGCGCCATTCGGTGCGACGCACTTTCGACTTATAGATTCGAGCCAGGTCCCGTCAGGACGACGCCGGATCGGCTTCAATCGCTTCCAGATTGACCTGAAACCAGTAGGCTCCGGCCGCCTACGGCCGTCCGCACCGAACCAGACATCGGAAACGGCGAAGCTTCCGTTGGGACCGACCTCAATCTGGTCCTGACCGGTCCCAAAATCCGAAGCAGCCTCTTGTCCCGTCCGGCGCACTATGCACACGTGCAGCCATCGGCCCGTTCGATCGAAGGTGTGTACGGCGTTCGTCCTCTCGTCCACAGCCAGGATACCGCCGTCAGCGCGAATGACGAGCTCGGCAATTTCGCGCAACTGGTCGGTGCGCGGCGCCTCGCCTAACCGCCTGGAGACGCTTCCGTTCGGATCGATCCGCAGCAACGAATAGCTGTCGGAGACCCAAAGGCTTCCATCATTCGCGATGCACATATCTGGATTATCGATCGCCTTGCCGTTGCCGTATCGCGGCGTGACGGCACGAAGTACATTGCCTCGAACGTTCATCCAGATTAGCGGCGGACTGCCCATGAAATCGTGAACCATGAACTCCCCGTGCGTTCCGGCAAGAACATGTGAGGGATAGCTTGCCTTGCGGCGCCAAGACCTGTCGAGTGAAATCGTCTTGAGGTAGCGGCCACGCGGGCTGAACAGCTGGACTGTGTGGAGTATGACATCCGCCACAGCGATCGAGCCGCTTTGTAGGACCGTCAGCGATTCCGGGCTAAACAGAGATCCAGGAGGTTCCTTCGGCCCGTATCTTTCATCGTTGCTCACGGTCCACGTACGGTGTCCTTTAGCGTCGTGGGCAATCATCGCATGCCCGTCGCTTATCTTGTAGCTTCCATACGCCGCAATAGGAAATGGCTGTTTGGCCTGTTCGGTTCGGCAGGCGTGGCCGCGTGTGCGTTCCCGTTCTTTCAGAGGGAGCGACTTCTGATGCGCGATGCGAGGAAGATAATCGATCTGGACAACGGACTGTACACGCCCTGCCGCTGGCAGTCGGATCACGCCGTTATCTTGATGCCATATCAAATTGTCGGCGACAAATACCACGTGGTGGAACTCGATACGACTACAGGAACACAGAAGTCGCTCGTTGCGATAGATCGCGGTCTGGGAAGAAAGCACGATTCTGCCTTCCGGTGACATGGGAACGGACGGTTTCGCCATCCTGGATTTGGCAGATAGAACTGGTGATCAGCAGTTGACGAAGATGCTCGAACGCGCCGGAGCAAAGCGCACATCCAGCGTCGAGGATCGACTCGAGAAGTTAATGCGTCAACGACTCATAGATCGATAGGACAACGTTGTCCGCCGATAGGAGTCAGCATGGAACCGGTCGCGTCCGCTCATAGTCCGTATGTCTCGGACACTGCGTGAAGGAGCATGGGACGACGCCGACCTGCATTTGAGAATCGATACCAATGCTCCAATTGCGAAGGGTGTGCAGGCAGTCGCGCGGATCCTATCAGTCCAATGAGGCCGGCAAGAACTCGAGATGCTGGTTCATGCGGACGTCATCAGCTTGCTTGCTAACTAGCAGCGCAGGATCGTGGCTGGATGGTGTCCGGGAGAATTCGCAGAGTGGCTGGCAACCAATGCGGCTGTCGGTCCGGCATGCCTCCCGGATCTCCCTCCTCCATTTCTTAACGGTTCGCGAAGACGGTATTAGCACTGCTTCGCGCCGGAACCCGCACAGCGGGAAACCCGATCGCGGGTTCCGGACATCGGTCACCAGTTGGGTATTACCAGCGTGCACGATGAATATCTGGCCGAGTACCTCACTGCGAGGCGGGCAGTCAGTGGGCTGGGGCATTGCTGAGGTCAATCTTCATTCTTAGCCGCGTAGCGGCGGTGCGTCTTCTGTGCTCAGCATCAAGCGAGACGTGCTCAGGTTCTGGGGGAGATGCGGACAATGCCTCCGTCAACCGCATCAATAAAAAGAGTGTGTCCAGCGATGAGCGTCATTCCCACAAGTGTCCCGCCCTCTGTAACGAGGGCCGACACGTTTTGCAGTCTTCCATCCCATAACACTACAACATCGTGGATCGCAAAGTCCACGAGATCGCCGCTGCCGAGTTCGTAGGATCGTATCTCACGGAAGGTGAGCTGCAGTCGCGAGGCAAGATCCGGCGTCACCGTCAGCGAGCCACTAAACCCCGTGTCGATGACGGCGGATATGGTTTCCCATGTACCTGTCGGTCCGTTCACCTCCAGAATAATGACAGCCTGCTTGAATGCGTCTACCGTGCCGAGGATCATACGTTCGCGCTAACGCCCAGGCCGATTCGGCCCCAGGCCCGACGCCCGATCCGCATCCCGTATCGGATGCCATCGGGCCGCTTGTTGCTCGCGCGCAAAGACGCCGCCTCGCCGTCCTCGTCGATCTCGTACTCGCCCGTCTCGATGTCGATCACCAGGAACTTGCCGGCATTTTGCGGCTCCAACTCCTGTCGTAGATGCTTTTCATAGATCTCTTTGCCGCGCGCCGCTATCTCCTGCGCACTTAGCCGGGCGTCAGTCATTATCTTGCCTCCGTCTTGAAGTCACCCTCTGCATTTTCGACCCATTCCTCAAGGAGCGTCACGCTGGTAAACCACCTTTCCGCGGTCCCATATCTCCTTAATGAAGAAGTCGCCCATCGCCAGACGAGTCTCTATCTCGGCAGGAGTGCGGACAACAACGTCCATTGGCTGCGGTCCGATACGGGACGCAGCACGCACGCCCATGATCCTTTGATGATTCGTCTCATCGGCGACGCACGGTTTCATGACGACGAAGAGATCGATGTCGCTGTCGTTATGTGGGGTACCGTAGGCACAGGAGCCGAAAAGTATCACGCGCTCTGGATCGTACGCCTCGACGATGTGATGTGTGATTTCCGCAAGAAGCGCGTCAGTTACCGGCGGCGACTGCTGTAGATGCGGTCCCTTCGTTTCGGTTTCCAACGTTTGTCGTCTTCTAGGGCTCAAATTCTTACCTCAGTACAGGTGCCCGAACGAATTATACCATGACCCGGAATTCGAGCGATTGGATTCAACCTCGTCCTGTCACGCAATCCTGCCCGATGGTTCTTCCGGGATACGCGACGCGCGCGAACGGCCACTCCCGCGAGCCAGTCCATGATGACCGCCCGCAGGGTCTCTTCCAGTCCGATGTTGGCCTCGCTCGTGAGCATCCAGAACCATGATTCGGCGTCGCGGGCGGCGATCCGGATAGACTGGACCTGGACGCAGCCGAGCAGGACGGATTCATCTAGGCTCATCATGGAGTAGGCGAAGGGGGAGCGGATGTGAAGCTTCTTCTGGCGCAGGCCGAGATCGCTCAGGTCCTTTTGGAGCGTCATCCCGGCGGGCGGCCGGCAGCACAACTCGCCGAATGGACTCAACAGACGCGAACACTTGCTCATCACCGCATCGGAGGCCTGCGTAATGTCGGGGACCATGAGCGGCCAGATGCAGAATCTGCAGTACAATCTGTATCAATATCCTCGTACCGTTGGGAGGAGCATATAGAAGAGGAGCATATAGAACAGGAAAGGCTAATCGGGCGTCTCGTCCTCTGGAATCGCGTATGGCTCGGAGTCTTGATCGCGATTTCTTTAGCCTGTATCGGCCAGTTCGGTCTCGCTGCAATCCACCGGGACATGGAAACCGTGCAAGCGGGATGGGACGGTAGAGGATTGAGGCTGACGTCCATCCCGGGCCAATTCGTGGTGACTCTCCTGGGGGACGAAGAGACCTGGTCGTGGGCAGCGCTGCCGAAGCCCATCGCCGTGCTTGATTCCTTCGGTGCCTACATTGCCAGGGAGGAGATGAACAAGCTAGACTGGAGTGGGCGGCACAACGAACCGACGGAGTTTCCAGGACAGTCCAGCCATATCAGCGCGATGTTCAACCGACCTGAGTTCGCGATTGGCAAAACCGCGCGCTGAAACCGCAAGTCCCTTACTACTTTTCGGTGAACCGTCCATCGCTTAGCACGCCTGTGACACTGCAAATCCACGCTTGTACCGCACCCATGCCGATCGACGAAACCATCTCCACCTGGATACTTCGAATCAACATCCACCTCTT
>JBBQVV010000267.1:0-9777 GCA_038211235.1 Chthonomonadales bacterium
ATGAACTCCGGGATCAGGCCGAACTTAAGCAGATCATCGGGAAGGACATGTTCGAAGATATTATGCTTCTGGGCAACACGCTCGTTCTTTGTTCCGACGTTGGAGCGAATCCCCATTGTACGCGTGTTGATGCGCCGCTCGACGATGTCGGCGAGCCCCTCGAAGGCTCCGCCGCAGATAAACAGTACGTTCGTCGTATCGATCTGAACGTACTCCTGCTGCGGATGTTTTCTCCCACCCTGCGGCGGTACGTTCGCTACGGTGCCTTCCAATATCTTAAGAAGCGCCTGCTGCACGCCTTCGCCGCTAACGTCGCGGGTAATGGAGGGGTTCTCGCTCTTGCGTGAGATCTTATCGATCTCGTCGATGTATATGATACCGCGCTGCGCGTTCTTGACCGTCTGGTCCAGGTTTCCATTGCTCATCGAGTCGGCGGATTGCAGCAGCTTAAGCAGGATGTTCTCCACATCCTCGCCGACATACCCCGCCTCGGTGAGCGATGTGGCATCCGCAATGGCGAAGGGGACGTTGAGAATCTTGGCAAGCGTCTGTGCTAGAAGCGTCTTGCCGGAGCCGGTAGGTCCTATGAGAAGAATGTTGCTCTTCTGCAGCTCTACGTCAGACTGGGCCGGTGCGAAGATTCGCTTATAATGATTGTATACCGCGACCGCCAATCCACGCTTGGCGCGCTCCTGTCCGATGACATACTGGCTAAGAATTCTATAGATCTCTTTGGGCTTCGGCACGGAACCTGGGTAGAAGATCCGACTTTTATCGACATCGGGCGCTTCACTGCGGATGATGTCGTTACAGAGGTCCACACAGTCCAGGCAGACGCCGCCATGAACTCCAAGTATAAGCTTCTTGACCTGTTCACGCGTTTTACCACACAGGACGCAACGTCCATCGACACGGTCGAAGCCCCTTGACAATGTGATTCTCCTGGGAAATGCTGATCGGCGCACACTGGCGGCGCCTAGCGCTCGCCCTTTTCGGCTATCTTGTCAATTATTCCATATTCCAGTGCCTCTTGCGGAGACATAAAGTAGTCGCGGTCCATATCCCGGCGAACTTTGTCGAACGGCTGCCCGGTGTGCCTCGCGAGGATCTCGTTAAGGCTGTCGTGCGCCCGGACCATCTCCTTCAAGCGTATCTCCGCGTCTTGAACCGTACCTTCGTACCCACCGGCGACAGCGTGAATCATGATACGAGCGTTCGGAAGGGCGTAGCGCTTCTTTGCCGCCCCGCCTGCCAGTAGTATTGCACCCATCGATGCCGCCATACCGACACAAATCGTCGCTACGTCGCACTTTATCATCTGCATGACGTCGTACATCGCCAGGCCGGCGGAAACGCTGCCCCCAGGGCTGTTAATGTAGACATCTATGTCGGCGTCCGGGTCTTCCTTCTCGAGGAACAGCATTTCCGCGATCACGAGGTTGGCAAGATGGTCGGTCACCGGCTCGCCGATGAAAATTATCCGGTCCTTAAGGAGGCGGGAATAGATATCGTATGCGCGCTCGCCGCGAGCGCTCTGTTCGACCACCATTGGTATAACGTTTTGTGGCGCACGAAGTATTCTGTCCATATGTCTCCTCCACGCAAATCGAGGACTATTCGTGTTCTTCAGTTTGGGCTGGGGGCTGCGCTTCTTCCGCAGTGCCTGGAGGCTCCGTCGCCTCGCTCTCTGAAGCCAATTCGTTCTGGGCCGCTTCCGGCGATGCAGTCTGCTCGACATCGACGAGCTTATTGCTTCCGAACAGAAAGTCGTGTAGCTTCTGCTGGATCAGGGCGTTGGCTACCTGCAACCGGCGATGAGAATCTCCACGATACTCATCGATCGTCTCTTCAGGAACGGAACCCTCAGCGGCCATCCTGTCGAACTCAGTTTCGACGGCGGCGGCATCCGCCTGCAGGTCCTCAGCGATTGCGATCTCGCGGAGAGCGAGAAGGGCTCGTATCTGGCCGGCTGCCTGTGCGGCCAGTCTGGCCTGGTGCTGTTCCGCAGTCTGTCCAAGCCGTTGCAGGTAGACATTATATTCCATATTGTTTCGCCGCAGGTCCTCGGCCAATTGACGCAGCTTGTCCCGAAGCTCCTCACGGACCAGAATGTCGGGAAAATGAATGGTCGACGCCTGGACGATCTTTTCTATGATACGCTGCTCGGCAATCTCGTCGGACACGCGAACGGCATCCGCGTCCAAACGAGTTCGGAGCTCCTTGCGCAACGCCTCCACCGTCTCAACCCCCCCAACATCCTTCGCAAACTCGTCGGTCAGCTCCGGCAGCCTCTTGGCGCTGATGCTGGCGATCTTCACGCTGTATGTGGCCCTCTTGCCACTTCGCTCCTCGATGTCGAAATCGTCGGGATACGTGAGGTCGAACGTCCGTTCGTCCCCGGGCATCAAGCCCATTACATTCTCATCGTAGCCCGGTACATTATTGCCGATATATACTAGCTGGCGCCTGGAGGGTTCAGGCTCGTCGACTCCCTCCACCTTGATCTCGTGCTCGGCAATTACGACGTCGCCGTCTTGTATACCCCGATCCGCGACTCGTTCGAGCCGGGATTTGTCCTCGCGGAGGCTCTTTATCCTCTCCTCCACGTCCGCATCGGTGATGTTAAACACAGGTCTCTCTACGGTCAGTCCCTTATAGGGTCCCAGTTCGACCTTTGGTTCGAGAGCGACGATCGCGCGGTAGGTATATGGCTTCTTGTCTTCGAGGTCGGTGGGCTCAAACTCCGGATCGCGATACGGTGAGATCTCCCGCTCTTGAATTGCAGGCGGGTAGCTCTCGCGAATAATGCGCTCAAGTGTATGCTGGCGAACACGAGACATATCGACATATCGCTCCACGAGTGCGCGTGGCGCCTTGCCTGGCCGGAATCCGGGGACATTCACGTAGCGGCTGAACTCACGGAAACTCACATCGAACGCACGCGACACCTGCGGCTCATCCACCGTGATGTCCAACACCACGGTGCAGGGATCTTTCTGGTCGGCGGTCACCTGCATTGAAGTCACGATTCCTTATCGTAGTGGGATTGTGTCATGCAAAAAACAGGATACCCATGCGCGCGGACACTTTTTGCCCTTGGGAAAGGCGTCCGAACCAGCGCGCGTATCCTGGTAGAAGTGCGATTCTTGTTGACGGTGTAGAATACTCCATACCTCTCAGAACTGTCAAGGTGAGTATTGGGGGCGCGGATAGCTGTGAATCAGGCGCTAAGGCCGGACACGGAGGAAGTTGCGGATGCCCGCGAGCTGCTACCTAGCGAGCGGGCGTACAGCGGCCGGTCTGGCGGAGCGATCCTGGAGTTGCGCAGGGTGTTGGGTGCGCGCCCTCCGGTTCAATAGGGCGCTGGGCCGTGCCTTCTGGGATGCGGAGACCGATTTGGGCGCCGCACGACCGGTCGCCTGGCTTGCCATTCTGTTTGATTCACTGAGCGCCGCGCGCTTATCAGCGTGTCCGTCGGTAAATCCTAAGGGGGACGGCTCATTGATTGGCGTGCGCGTGATTCCGGCCCCTGCTTGCGGCATAGAGGCGTTCGGACCCACCGTCGCAGCGGCGGGCGCTGCGGGGCTCGAGCTTTCAGACCTCGCGCTATCCCGAATCGCATGAGTGCGCTGTTCGTACACTCTTGCAGCCGGATGGGACTGAGCTTCCGAATCCTGGCGGGCACGCCCGCCCATCACGGCCCCTGTTGGAACCTTTCCGAGATCGGGACCGTTACTACTACTCTCAGTTTTCGCGCTCGCGGCGGCACCTGGAGCAAAAGCACCCGCGTTCGCTTTGGCCTGAGGCGCAACCGAGCGATCCATATTTGAGCGTGGCAGCAGGTAAAACAGCGATACAGCCGCCAGGACGCCGCCGGCGAGCAGAACGGTATACGGGGTGGCGAATCGTGCGCGCTTCAGGACCCTGGCCGGGGCGACGTCGTTATAAGTCACGCTTGAGAGAATCCTCGTCCGCAGCCGCGGATCGAGCCCATCCTCTGTCGTACTGTCGAGCCGTCGGCTTATCTCTGCCATGGCCGTCCGTGCCTCCCAACATTTCGAGCAATGTAGCAGATGCCAGGCGACAGCAAGCCGCGTTAGTAGCGGCAGCTCGCCGTCCAGGTACGCCTTGATCCGCTGCTGTTGAGTCTGGCAGGTCGTCATCGCTTCGTCACCGTGAATTCGTCGCTCCAGGCAGCACAAAACTCCATCAAATGCCGTTGCGACCGAGCATCGAACATCGTTCTACTTACCCTCGCCCAGGACATCGGTGCAGAGCAGCGCGCTCTCGTTAACGTATCCGGCCAGAAGAGAGCGAAGACGCCTAAACGCATGGAATAGCCGAGACCTGACCGTGCCGATCGGGATCTGCAGGGCGTTGGCGCACTCCTGGTAAGTAAGTCCTTGAAGCTCGCACAGCACGACCACGTCGTGGTGTAACGGCGACAAGGCTTGCAATGCCGTATGTACCTGCTCGGCCAACTCGCCTTTGGCAATCGAGGCAGCGGGGTCCAGGCGCCAATCGTGGTCGACTGCTTCCAAGAACTGATCTTCAAGCGGCACACACTCCAGGCGATGCTTCTGCCGATATTTCCAGCAATGGTTCAGCGCGACGCGATAGACCCAGGTCGAAAGAGCGGCCTCTCCACGAAACCCTACGATACTGCGATGCAAATCACAAAAGATCTCCTGCGTAATATCCTCGCCATCCGCCTGATTATCGACGTAGCGGCGCACAAGCCGATGTACGCGAGCCCCGTAGGCGTCTACAAACTCCTCAAAGGCTCGCCGCTCGCCGGCCGCTATGCGCTGTGCCAGGTCTAAGTCTCTATGCAACGCTGCTATCTGCCCTACCACCGTTACCTAAATCGGTCATAGGCCACAGTGCATCTACAACTCACTCCACCCTCCTCAAGGCAACGATTACCGCTCCCACTAGGTCCGTTTCGTGCCAGAGTTGCCAGCCTGGTAGCGATCGGTATCGGTCGGTTCAGACGGAGCCGCAAGATCAGTCCGATAAGTCCGTCACCCATTCCCCGCGAGCGACGGAGTTCTCCTGCCTGCTCCTGTTAGGGACCGCCGAGGACGAAAGGGTTCACATGGTCAGTTCATCGGGCCTGGCGGACAGGCTATGCTATAATGATTCATACTGTGGGGCTTCAATCGGACTCATGCACATGAACGTCCCGCGGATTTTGTAAGACTTGCGTACGAGCGTCCATCGCAGACGGCGTGCGGCCGAGTCGTCCTCTCGTGACGTATTGAGTCTAAGCATTAAGAGAGGAGCCCGCCATGCCGCTCCACGCCGAACTTCATCGCCATCTCGGCGGCGCAGTCGTACCACGCATCTTCTGGCGTTTCCTGCACAGGCAGGGCCATCCGCTGGCTGACGAGTTCCCTGAATACGAGCAGTTTGAAGCGTTCATTACTCGTCCGCGCGGCAGCCTTACCGAGTTCTTGGAGCTCCATACGCTGGTAGAGCACGTGCAGCGAGTTGAAGTCCTTCCGTACTTCGTGTCGAAGCTCGTTCGGGGGGCCTATGTCTTCGAGGGAATACTCTATCTAGAGCTGCGACATACTCCCTATTATCGAACGGATCCGGATGCGAGCGATTCCGACAGAATCAGGCAGATGCGCGATATCGTCACCGTCATCGCGGAGTCGAGCCGCCTGCAGCCCTATCCCATTCTACTCAAACAGATTCTATGTATGCACAGCCGGCTGCCGGTCCACGTAAACCGCGCGATTGTCGACCTCGCGGCGCGCGAGTCGGAAGTCGTGTGCGGCGTCGATCTAGGGGGACCAGATATTCTCTATGGTGGGCAGCTTGACGATCTGCTTTCGCTGTTCAAATATGCCCGGTCCCTCGGGTTGAAGACGACGTGTCACCTATACGAGACGACGAACGGTTTCTACCCGGAGCTGCTTCCCTACCTGGACCGAATAGGACATGGAATTCAGATTCCCCTTCATCGACCGGAGCTCCTGCCTGAGATTGCCGAACGCGGTCAATGCCTCGAGGTCTGTCCAACCTCCTATCTCAAGACGAATACAATGCAGGATCTCGGGCCGCTGCGAACGGTCTTCGCTCGCTGCGAGGAGGCGGGCGTGGACATTGCAATATGCACGGATAACCCTGGCCTGCACAACGTCCGGCTGCCGTGGGAGTATGAGACGCTGCTCACTCAGGACGTAATCGATTTCACCACGCTGCGACGGTGCCAGGACGCGGCGTTTCGGCATGCTTTCGCGTGGCCCCACCCCGACCCGCCCGACAGTCTATTGTATCACCTGGCAGATCGGCACGCCGCCGCGGAGTTGTCAGTGACCGGATGAGTAACGCGGACCCACGTAGAACGAAGCACTTACGTCTGCACCTGCGCATTGTTCACCCAAAGGAGGAGTAATCTGATGCCAGTTCGCCGGAGAGGTCCGATCGTAGCTTCGACATTGCACCGCTTTTGTACCGTGTGGGTTCCTGCCATGGTGTCGGCGCTCTGTCTCGCGGGATGCGGTCCCGCCAACAACGCTAACACGAACGGCGGGACAGCGCCCAACACGGCTCCGGCGACGAGCGGGTTCAAAGTGGCACTGGTTACCACCGGCCCACGAACGGATGGCGGGTGGAACGCCGGCGCATTCAAGGGCCTGGACGAGGTGAAGCAACAGCTGCATCTGACGGATACCGACGTTGCCGCGATCGACAACCAAAAATCCGCGGGGGAACAGGAGGAGAGTCTGCGGGCTTTCGCCGCCCAGAAATACAACATTGTGATTGGCCACGGCGCCGAGTACGAGACGATCGCGCAAAAGATCGAGAAGGAGTTCCCGAATACGGTTTTCGTCATCTCGTCGGGCGCAAAGATGGGGCAGAATACCACTCCCATTGTACTTCAATTGGAGGACGGTGCCTACCTTGAGGGCATGCTCGCAGCCGGAATTAGCAAGACGGGCAAGCTCGCGGAAGTGGGCGCCGAAGCGATTCCTCCGGTCAAGAGCGTCTTTGCGGCGTTTGAGAAGGGCGCCAGGGAGGTCAACCCTCGAATCACGGTTCTCCCGCCAACCTATACGAACAATTGGGACGATCCGAATGCAGCAAAGCAGGCAACGCTTCCTCTTATAGATCGTGGCGCCGACGTTGTAATGCAGGATGTGGATGCCGCGGCGCAAGGCGTGTTTAGCGCGGTTCAGGAGGCGAACAAGCGCGGAAAGAGCGTCTACGCCCTCGGCACGAACAACGATCAAAATGCTACCGCGCCGGACGTCGTCATTGCAAGCGCTCCAATATACGTCGGGAAAGCCTTCGTGGCGATTGCAACGCAGGTGAAGGACGGCGGATTCAAGCCCAGCGATAAGCCCTGGGACATGAAGAGCGGCGCGATCGGGTACGTGTTGAATCCGAAACTAGTGGACAGGGTTCCGGCCAACCTAAGGGCCAGGATAGAAGAGGCCAAGGCGAAGATTCTAAGCGGCTCACTAGCTGTAAAGTGATTGGCGTCGAGATGCGGGCCATTGTCAAGACCTACGGAGAGGCGACTGCCCTCAATGGGGTCGATCTCGATCTGCATCCAGGTGAGATCCATGCTATTCTTGGCGAGAATGGCGCCGGGAAATCGACTCTGATGCACATTCTCTCCGGATCGACACGTCCCGATCGTGGAGAAATCCGCGTGGACGGACGGTCCGTGCGAGTCGGCTCGCCGCGTGCCGCGCGACGCCTCGGCATTGCGATGGTGCACCAGCACTTTACGCTCGTCCCAGCGCTCACGGTCAGCGAGAACCTGGCACTCGACACGGAGAGCCGGAGTCTTGCGGCGGCCCTGAATTACTCTTCGCGACGCGAATCGGCTGCCGCTATGGCGCGCGCCCGTTCCCTTGGGTGGACGATCGATCCCGACGCGCGCGCCGGCGACCTGCCCGTCGGCGCTCAACAGCGAGTCGAGATCGTAAAAGCCCTGGCGACGGGCGCAAGAACCCTGATATTCGATGAGCCGACCGCAGTGCTAGCGGGCATCGAAGTCGACGACCTGTTCGCGGTTCTCAGAACCTTGCGTGACGAACGCCGCTCGGTCGTGCTGATAACCCACAAACTGGCGGAGATCCTGGCAGTCGCCGATCAAGTAACCGTGTTCCGCAACGGCGAACGTGTTGCGACAGCGCCAGTTGCTGACACGAACGCCCGCAAGCTCGCCGAATGGATGATGGGAGCGCAGTCGATTGAAGGCGCGGAGCCGCCCGCTCACGCGGCCGTTGGTCACGCCGGCCGTCCATCAACTGCTCAACGCCCCCAAACAGTCGGATCTACCGAAACAGAGGCACAATCTCAACGGCAGCAGACTGTGGCGTTTACGGCGAACGGCATCCATGTGCGTGGCGATCGGAGAGAGCAGTCCGTGCGAGGCGTCACGTTCGAGATCCGCCGAGGTGAAATCTTCGGCATAGGGGGCGTCGACGGCAATGGACAGGCTGAGCTGGCAGAGGCGCTTGTTGGGCTGCGTCCCCTGCTTTCCGGCGAAATGCTCTGGCTTGGAGGCGAATGCAGGCCCGGAGTGCGTCCATCAACCGGATATATCCCCCAAGATCGTCGACGGGCCGGCCTCGCGGTGACGATGACCGTAGAAGAGAACCTGATCCTTAATGCGGTACAGGAGCCGGCGTTTCGGTTCGGCCCGTTTCTGAGGCGCCGCGCGCTTAGTTCGATCGCCTCGGCTCTCGTACGGCAGTTTGACATCCGTATGCCGGGTCTCGACCACCATGTGTCGACGCTCTCAGGGGGAAACCAACAGAAGATCGTCGTCGCGCGAGCACTGCGATCAAACCCGGACTGGATCGTCGCCGTGAATCCCACCCGCGGCCTGGACATCGGATCCGCGCGTTTCGTGCGAGAGCAGCTGGTGTTATCCCGCAACCGTGGGGCAGCGATAGTCTTGATCTCGACCGACCTGGACGAACTTGCCGCTCTCTCAACCCGAGCAGCGATTCTGTCAGCAGGCGTTCTCACGGAGACGCGACTCGAGGGTTCGAGGATCGAAGATATCGGCCTGATGATGGGGGGTCTTCCGGCGTCCCAGCCCCAAGTGATAAACTATTACGAGCCGGATTCATGATCGGCAGACCATCGAAGCAGTCCCTGGTCCGCTTTGTTCGGCGCGCGGGCTTCGCACTTGCCACGATAACCGGTCTCGTCGCCGTCATGATTCTAACTCTGTTTGCACTACACATTCCTCCCGTTTCCGCAATCGAGGCAATCTGGGATGGCGCGATCGGAAACAGCACGATCGGCACGCTTGTCCCCATTACCGTGACACTGACCAAGACCGCTCCGCTCATCCTCACTGGACTTAGCGTCGTGATTGCATGGAGGGCCGGCATGTTCAGCATTGGCGCCGAGGGCCAACTGCTAGTCGGCGCCCTCGCCGCAACTGCGCTGTGGTCTGCCCTGGGATGGTTGTACCCTCCGATCCTCATCTCACTAATGACGGCGGCGGGAGCGGTGGCGGGAGCGGCATGGAGCGGGGCGGCGGCGTGGCTACGGCTGCACCGCAATGTTCCCGAAGTGATTAGCACCATAATGCTGAACTACGTAGCGCTCGACGTGGTCGGCGCATTGGTGACCGCGCCGGGCGCACTTCATGGTAAGACGCAGCCAGGACCTCATTCGGATCCGCTGCCGGCAGCGATCGCGATGCCTAATATCCTGGCCGTCTCGCATAACGCACCGCAAGCGCACTTACACCTTGGCATCGCCATCGCATTCCTGGCTGTGCCCTGCGTAGGG
>JBBQVV010000268.1:0-9721 GCA_038211235.1 Chthonomonadales bacterium
CCATGCGTCTGGTAATCGTCCCGTAACGCGTAAAGCCGAGGTGACAGGCCGCGCGCTGTGTATCGGTCATGGTGATGTAAACGGCATCGCGTTCGAAGGGTTCGAAGACAACGATCGGCCGGTCGGGAAGATCGTTGTCGACGACATGGTTGCCAGGCGAGGATCGCAATCGGTTGGCTTCCGGCACGATTGTGCCTGGCTAACGCCTCGTGGAGACCTGCTGATCCACGAAACTCGCACCGTCCGGCTGACCGGCGGTCCGTCGGACGGCGCCCTGCTGGATCTTGACTCAGATCTGACTGCCGCGACCCAGATTGCTGTTTCGCTTGCCCGCTCCAGTGATCCGTTTATCGCGATACGCATTGCACCGACACTCCTGCCCGCGGCAGGAGGACAGCTCCGGAACAGCAGCGACGATTTTGGCCCGACCGAAGTCCACGGCAAGGCAGCCGACTGGTGCGCATGCAACGGCGTGGTGCTCAACGAGACCGTCGGCATCGCATTCCTGGTACATCCGAATAACCTATGGCATCCGGCTCCATGGATTTGTCGCGAAGACGGCGTGCTGTCACCGTCCCCGTTCCTCTGGAGGTCGGCGGATCTGCGGCCCGGAGCGCCCATAAGGTTCCGATACCGCATTGTGGTGCATAGTGGATATGTCGAGGCGGGCTGGATTCATGCCCGCTTCATGGACTGGCTGCGGAGATAGGTTGGATCGATGATGCTGCTTGAGGTCGAGAACCTGAGAACGGAGTTCCGCTCCCGCGGTACGACTGTTCAGGCGGTGCGCGGCGTCACTTTTCACGTCGAGCGCGGCGAGACCGTTGGAGTCGTGGGCGAGTCGGGGTCCGGCAAGAGTGTGACAGCACTCTCCATCATGGGGTTGGTTCCGAGTCCTCCGGGTCACATTACCGCCGGTTCCGTTCGACTGGACGGGCAGAACCTGTTATCAAGCACGTCGCGCGAATTGAGGTCCATCCGCGGCGCCAGAATGGCGATGGTCTTTCAAGATCCATTCTCCTGCCTCAACCCGACGATGACGCTTGGAGCGCAGGTCGCCGAGCCTATCCGCCTCCACAGCAGGGCATCTCGACATGAAGCTAAGGCGCGTGCGCTTGCACTGCTGCGAGCGGTGCGAATGCCCTCGCCTGAAATCCGGTACAGGCAGTATCCGCATGAGATCTCTGGAGGTCAGCGCCAGCGCGTTATGATCGCAATGGCGTTCGCGTGCAACCCCGAGCTCTTGATCGCGGACGAGCCGACGACGGCTCTCGACGTTACGGTTCAGGCTCAGATTCTTGCACTGATGGCCGAGATGCAGAAGAAGACGAATACAGGTATTCTGCTTATTACTCACGATATCGGAGTGGTCGCGGAGTCCTGCGATCGTGTTCTCGTAATGTATGCCGGTCAGATTGTTGAGAGCGGTCCGGTGCATCAAGTGCTGTCCACGCCCAGGCATCCGTACACGCAGGGCCTGCTTGCCTCGCTGCCGCAAATCGGCGGCGAGCGCCGTCGGCTGTCGTCGATACCCGGGCAGCCGCCGGACCTCTCTAACCTCCCGAACGGCTGCCCGTTCGTTCCCAGGTGCCCGAGCCGAATGGTTGAGATCTGCCCGACCCGAGAGCCTGGCCTCACCGAACCGGCGCCGGGTCAAACGACGCGATGCTTTCTCTACGGCGGGTGAATGTGACAACCACAGCGACAGATCGCCGTGCCGGCCTGCTAGAGGTGCGGGGTCTCGTCAAGCACTTCGCGGTATCCCGCCGGCTGGGCTTGCGATCGGTTCGGGAAATCGTCCGCGCGGTGGACGGACTCGACCTTACGATTGGGAGAGGCGAGACGCTCGGACTGGTCGGAGAAAGCGGCTGTGGCAAGAGCACCGCTGCGAGGACCATCCTGCGCCTGATCGAGCCTACATCGGGGACCGTTTGGCTCGACGACGTTGACTTCTTCGCGCTCCGAGGCGAGGATCTCCGAAGAATGCGCAGGAACCTCGGAATCGTATTTCAGGATCCCTACGCGGCGCTCGACCCGCGCATGCTGGTGGGCGACATCCTGTCGGAGCCGCTCCTCGCTCATAGACTGGCGAACGATCGACCGACCTCATGGGAGAGGGCGCGAGAGTTATTACAGACCGTGGGACTGGATCAAGAGTTCACTGCGCGTTACCCGCATGAGTTCAGCGGTGGTCAGCGGCAGCGAATTGGAATTGCTCGGGCCATCGCGACGGACCCGAAGCTCCTGATTCTCGATGAGCCGATCTCCGCGCTCGACCTATCGATCCGCGCGCAGATCCTCAACCTCCTGGAAGACCTTCAGGCCGAGCGCGGCCTCTCCTATCTATTCGTCGCGCACGACCTTTCCGTGGTTCGGCACATCTGCGACCGTGTGGCGGTGATGTACCTTGGCATCATTGTGGAGCAGGGCTCATCCGATGTCGTATTTTCCAACCCGAAGCATCCCTACACGCGAGCGCTGCTGGCGGCTGTTCCAACGGTCGATGCGGCTCGTAGAAGCAGTCGAATCCCACTCGACGGCGATGTCCCGACCGCGGTCGACATCCCGTCCGGCTGCCGTTTCAGGACGCGATGTCCGCTCGCCCAAGTGATATGTGCGAAGGAGACGCCGCCGCTACGCGACCTTGGCGCAGGCCGCCTCGCCGCCTGCCACTTCGCCGAGCCGGACAGTCCGGCCGATCCATCCACGGCCGGAATCTCATGAGAGCGCGAGAGCCAGGGATCAGGGTTAGATCAGCCCTAGCTGCTTTCCGGTCCGCTCGAATGCGACGAGCGCATCGTCGAAATCCTGGAGCGCGTGCATGGCGCTAGGCATCGTGCGAATTCTGGCCTTGCCTCGGGCGACGGTCGGGAATACGATCGCGAGGGCCAGCACTCCCTGATCGAGCAGCGCACGCTGCAGGGCAAGCGCTTTCGCTTCATCTCCCACCATGACCGGAGTAATCGGCGTCTGCGAGATTCCGGTATCGAATCCAAGTCTGCGCAGCCCATCCTTCCAGTAACGTGCATTCGACCAGAGCCGCTCCGTAAGCGCAGGATCGTTCTCCATGAGATCGATCGCGGCGATGGTCGCAGCCGCGGTAGCTGGCGGATGCCCGGTACTGAACAGGAACGGCCTCGCACGTTGAATTAGCCAGTCGATCAAGGCGCCGGAGCCCGCGATGTAGCCGCCCATAACGCCGACGGCCTTTGAGAGCGTGCCAAGTTGCACGTCGATCCGATCGTGGACGCCGAAGTGGAAGGCCGTGCCCCGTCCGCCGCCGAGGACTCCCGACCCGTGCGCGTCGTCCACCATCACGGCCGCGTCGTAGCGCTCGGCGAGCGTCACGATGTCCGGCAGTGGCGCTATATCGCCATCCATGCTGAAGACGCCGTCCGTGATGATAAGGCGCTTCTTAGCGCTGCTCGTTTCCTGCAGCGCTGTTTCGAGAGCGTCCATGTCGCAGTGCTTGTAGATCTTGCGGGCGGCCTTCGACAGGCGCACGCCGTCGATAATGCTGGCGTGATTTAGCTCGTCCGTGATGATGGCGTCCTCGCCGTCAGTAATGGTGGGGATTACTCCCGCGTTCGCCGTGAAGCCGCTCTGAAAGACCAGCGTCGCCTCGACGTGCTTGAACGCCGCGAGCCGCTTCTCCAACTCCATGTGAACCCGCATCGTGCCTATGATGGGCCGCACCGCTCCCGCTCCCGCGCCCCACTCCTCGACGGCGAGAATCGCGGCGGCCTTGACCGCGGGGTGGTTGGCAAGCCCGAGGTAGTTGTTGCTCGAAAGGTTGATGACGTTCGGCCGGCCGTTGACCGTGATGCGGGCGGCAGACGGCGTGTCCATCACGACCAGGGGCTTGTAGAGGTTCTGCTCCTTTAGGGCAGCGAGCTGATCGTTCAACCACTGGTTCAGGTTCAGGTTCAAAGTGGGCGCCTCCATCGTGCTGGCGGGATTATACTTCCGGTTTCTCCGCCCTGTCAATTAAGGTATACTTTGCACTCGATTCGGCTAGACGACAGACTCACACGGGCAGGCTGGTGGAAGGTAGAGAGGTTGGAGGCAATAGGATTGGAAGATGATGCGCTTCCTCCGGACGTGGTTGAGACTGCGAGGCGACTCAGGCGCGGCACGCTCTCTGTCGTTCCGGAGAACGGCCTCGAGGAGAAGCTGGCGCGCTCCGCGAGAACCGGGCAACCGCTCCGCATCAAACTGGGACTGGACCCGACGGCACCCGATATCCATCTGGGGTTTGCGGTCGTCCTTCGCAAGCTGCGACAGTTCCAGGAGCTCGGTCACGAGGTAATCATTATCATCGGAGACTATACCGCGCTCATCGGCGATCCCTCGGGCCGATCCGCGACGCGACCGATGCTTACGTCGGACGAGATCCAGCGAAATGCCGAGACCTACGTGGAGCAGCTGGCCCGAATCCTCGATCGAGCCAAGACCACGGTCCGGTTCAACAGCGAGTGGCTGGGCAAACTAGACTTCGCCGAGGTAGTCCGGCTCGCCTCCAAGATGACCGTCGCACAGGTGATGCAGCGCGAGGACTTCAGCAGCCGCTATTCGCAGCACCTCCCGATCAGCCTACACGAGCTGCTGTACCCACTCGCGCAGGCCTACGATTCGGTGGCAATAGAGGCCGATGTGGAGATGGGGGGGCAGGACCAGACCTTCAACATCCTCGCGGGCCGCGATCTGCAGCGAGAGATGGGACAGGATCCACAGATCGCTTTCTTCATGCCGCTGCTTGTCGGACTGGACGGCGTGAAGAAGATGAGCAAGTCACTCGGCAACTATGTCGGCGTGGCGGAGGCGCCCGACACGATGTATGGCAAGCTGATGTCCATTTCGGACGAAGCCATGCGCACCTATTTCGTGTTGTGCACCGACGTGGCAGAGCCCGAGATCGAGTCTCTGCTTTCGGATACCGTGGCCGGGCGCATCAATCCGAAGGACGTGAAGAGGCGGCTGGCGCGAGAGGTGATCGGAATCTATCATAGGCCCGCGGCGGCCGATGCCGCGGATGCTGAGTGGGATCGTGTTCATGCGAGGGGCGAGATCCCGGCGGACCTGCCGGAGGCAGTCGTGCCCTCCGACATCGCGCGCGACGGCAAGGTCTGGCTATGCAAGCTGATGGTCGCGACCGGTACGGCTAAGGGCACCGGTGAAGCCAGGCGTCTAGTCGAGCAGGGCGGCGTGACGCTGAACGGCGAGAAGCTCGACAATCCGGATTCCGAGATAGCGCTTGCCGGACTCGCCGATGCCGTTTTGCGCGTCGGACCCCGCCGGTTTGTCAGGCTCAAGGTTGGGTAGTCGGAGCGGTGGTGTATGCAGATCGAGGACGAGGCGGAGGTAGAGTGGAGCGCGTCAGAGTGAAGTGCGAAAATTGACCTAGGGACAGTCGCTTTCAAATGCGTGATTGGGACGGGTCGGCAGTAGGGCAGGCGGGGCACGCGGGGTTGAAACCACGTTCTAGGTTTACAAAGTCCGCCATCGCGGACTTCGCTGCATGGTCTCCGCCGATTGCGGTCACACGAGCAGATCGCTTTTTGGAAGGCCGTGGGAGCAATCGTTTATAGATTGCCTTGACTTGTCAAGCCCGCAGTGAAGCTATGCAGTAGTTCGGTACTGGAAGAGGGCGGTTATTGTTCTTTTTCCGCGTTAGAGCAGGGTGCGAAGTGAAAAAGCAGGAAATAATGGCCAGCGGGGGACGTTTGCGCGGACGACCCTCCGTGCTATCCACCATTTAACTCGTGTCGCAAATGTACCCTGAATTTCCATTGTCCTCGTCTGGTGGTCTTGCCCACTCCTTATGGCGTCCCTGAAGAATGTGGTAGCTTGAGGATACGATCCGAGGATTGCACGATCGGGCCCGAGGTTAGCTCGATCTGGCCTCGACCCGGATGTCCCATACCCGAGCCACGTAGTTTGGAAGTAGCGGATTCAATTTCGAAAGGTTACTATATAGGCAGGGATATCGATCCGGTCACGGGCCTCGGCCCGCTCGCTACGGAAAACCGGCTGGTCAAGACCGCGCGCTCCAAATCCTAAACGCGCGCAAGATTGCGCTGATAACCAGGAAGAAGCGACACCAAGAAACGCGCATCACGCCACAGCGCGCAACGCCCAATCAGCCCATTGGTAGACACAGCCCGAACATTGACATCGAGACAGTCGCCTTAAAAGTACGCATCAAGAAACCATGGTTCTGGCGCCTCTGACTATAGCAAGGACGTGGCTGCCGAGAATGTGGAGCGGCTGCATACAATGAAGGTTGGACCTAGTCGTATGCGGAAGTTGCTAATTGGACTGTTGCTGCCAGCACTGGCGCTCACCTGCTTCCCGCTCGTTCCACGTGAACGGCTATTGTTAAGTGCTGCCAGGAGGATTACCGCAGTAGATGAGGGGCCATTTTCTCCGACCGTCTGGTTATCCGACCGAGACGTGATCCTGATGCCCTATCGCCAGGACCAAAGCCGATTCGAGTTCGTGGAACTCGATACGGTCTCTGGTCTGCGGCAGCCACTTCCGGGGCTCAATCGCGCTCTCCACGCAGAACTACAACCGAGGCTTGCAACGTCCCGTACGCTTGGTACCCCAGGCGGACCTGCGATACCAGTCGTGTCTCGTCACATTCCGCCACAGTGCGATCTGTCGCCGGATCATCAATGGCTGCTGTGTCTGCCCCCCACCTTGGCCGCGGGTTACTCCGCTACTTCCCTGGACGGCAGCAAGCAACTCCGATGGAAAGGACTAACAGCGGTGAGGACTTTTGTACCCCTGTACAATTGTCCGGTTTGGCTCCGTGACAGTCACCGCTGGATTACAGATGATTTAACATTAGTTCACACTTCCTATGGCGTGCAGGTAACACTCCGAGATTCCCGAGAACCGAAGGAATCATACTCGCTGCCCTTTGACCTCGCTCTGAGGAAAATGAAGCGCATTGGCTGTACTTTGGACGACCGTATAGTGTTCGTGGATATGGGAGTGGCCGATTTCACACCCCATTTCGTCACATCGGTCGATATGGCAGATTGCAGCCTTACTCCAGCGGCTGCACGACCGAACAGATATGCGGTTAGATTACCGGTACCCGCGCAACTGCGCTTAGTTTCAGTCTCAAGGCAGGGTAACCGCCTTGCGTGGCTCCTACAGTACGACAAGGGTTCAACAGCAGAAACGATCCTACATCGAATTCTGCCCGCAGTTATTGTTCATCCCCATCCCACGCTAGGTCTGTTCGTAAGCTCGGTTGACGGAACAGGCATGGTTGAGATCGGGCACAAGGCAGTGGTTCCAGCAAAGCCTTTTGATCCAGAAATTGCCAATGTCCAATGGTTGCCTGGCGATCGGAGGGTTTCGTTCATTTGCAATGACGCGCTCTATACCGTCGCGGTACCCTGAAGCGAACGCCGACCCACGTGACGTTTCGGCTTCCGCCCAAATTGACCTTTTCGGGTCTGGCAACTCTAAGACGCACAGTTACTGGGACAATGTACGCAAATCTGAATTGCTTGACTTGCGCCTCTGCTATCGTCATCGAGGGCAACACGTGATTATCATGCGAAGCACAATGTAGGTGGCAACAACGCCACACCGTCCGCGGTCGTAGTTTTCTTGAACATTCAGCGCGGCCAATGACACATTCTGAAGGATTGAAGCCAGGCCCTTGAATAAGCCGACTAAAGTGCCCTAACTTTTGCGAGATTGGCGGTGTAAAGGCAACACCCGATTCGCGTTCTGCGCTTGGGTTTCTCCGATGGGTTCCTGGCGGTCGCCATACTGCAGCGGTTAACCTGCGTATGCAATGGTGTTGGGAACCGGACGTAAAGTACCGAGACACCACAGAACTTGAGGCGTCGGTCTGAAGCTCAGCGAGAACATCGCCGGGTCGCTGACTACACTGATCTGGTGCGGCACCGACTATCTGCAAGCGCGTGCGTAGTTCGTAATGGAGCGGTCCTGAGGTCGGTTCAGCACGCGTGAACCGACCTCCGCGATAGGCGATCTCTAGGTCTTGAACGGAGGAAGATCGATGGCAACTACGAACTTCTACGTGGTGGATGGTGAAATCATCGGCCAGAAGCTCGGCGCCGGAGCTCGTGTCGGCTACTTTCCGTGAGCACCAGTCGTAATTCGCGTCGCCCCTTACCTGATAGGCTTCTGGGAGTCCAGTTGAGGTGAAGCGAAGGGTACGCATCTGGCAAGTCGCAGTAGGGGATGTAAATCTTCGATTATCGCAATCATCGAGTCGCGTTGGTTCGGTAGTAAGATACGTTTGCGGCCAGGGAAGCGGGCCGAATGCCATGCAAATCAATGTTGCAACGATTTTCCCGCCAGAGAATTCCGGCGCCAAGGTAATCGAGGTGGGAGCCGTCTCGAACAGCAAGATGCAGAACGCGGTCATTCCTGGAAAATCGCAAGCATTCTGAACGCCGAATCTCCTCCAAAGTGAACATTGAATCTCCCAGGAAGGATCTACTCGACGGAGTGCTGCTAAGCCCGCTTCCGCTGAGGCGCCAATGCGGTCAATGTGATACGAAATGCAGCTTAGGAATGCATCGACGAATGCTCAACAGAACTGGAAGGCGAGGTCAAGTCGCAATCGCCATCGCAGCCGCGTCTCTGATTTTCCTCGTGTTTTGGCAGAGCTTTGAACAAGCTCAGGTCAACAGTCAGCTGATTCGGGCGCTCAGGGCGAGGGACGTCAGCGCGGCCCTGCAAGCGCTCAGTAGTGGCGCAGACGCCAACGTTGACATGAATGACACTTTCTGGTCACGACTAAACGCCCTCTTGACGCATCAACCACGGACCATAAGCGCTCAGACACCACTGTCAGCTGCGGTAATGATTGCGATCCCATCTAGTGGGCAAAGGAGGTCATCACCCGTCACCGTGGATCTCGTGAGGAAGCTACTGCGAAGTGGATCGCGCGTGGGCACACCCGATGAGGGGGGCACTGGTCTCCTAGAGGTCGCCATGACACACTCCGAGCCAGAGGTCGCAGGACTGTTGATTGATTTCGGTGCCAACACGAACGTGAGGACGATGTCGGGTGAAACATTGTTGCCCGATGCGCTGATTGAGTAGCATGATGAAGCTATCGTGGCGAAGCTGTTGGAACATGAAGCTGATCCGAACCGGGCAGACCACAACGGTTCAACACCGCTAGGTCTGGCTATTCTGGAGCGAAGTCCTCGCCTCGTCGCGCTGTTCTTGCGCTTTCACGCAGATCCCAATCTCCGTACTCAGTTTCCGTATGAGCGCGTCCGACCGCTAGAATATGCGTTGAAGTATAAGCTCGGCAAGATCGCCTCATCACTTAAGCACGGAGGGGCGAACTAGGCATACTTCAGGTTCCGCTCGCGCTCGAACGGAGCGCAAGAAGCGGCGTCAATCGCGAACGTGCGAGATTGGCGTTCAACTGGTCGCTTCATGCGGATGAAGGAGTTTAGAGCAATGTCAATCACGAATTTTCGCACCAGAGACGGCGATATCCTCGGCGAGAAGGTCGGCGCCGGAGCTCGAAAAAGCTCCGGCGAATGGCCCTTCAACCTATTGTTAAAACATGAGGAAATTGCAAAAGTCTGGAGGTAGGGGATTTCGGCTCCTTGTTGAATCTTTAAGTGACGAAACCAAAAGATACAAGGAGCCTACATGTCCATTCTATCAGAATACTGGCACAGATTTCAAGTCTCGCTTTTCCCTC
>JBBQVV010000269.1:0-9716 GCA_038211235.1 Chthonomonadales bacterium
CCAGGAGTCGCTCCGTGGTTGCTGGTCCGGCATGGCAGGAGAGCTCGATGCAGTCGTCGCCAGTATATGATCTTGGCGCCAGGAACACGGTCAGCAATCCGTCGTCGATCGGTTCACGTGTCTCCGGAGCCTCGAAGCGGCCGTAGTGGACCGTATAGCCGGAAAACGCGGCAGGGTCGCCGCCGCGCCGGGGCCGGAATATCGCGGAGGCTACCGCCCGCGCCCTTGGGCCGGAGATGCGGATAACGGCGATGCCTCCCTCACCCAGGGGCGTCGCAATGGCGGCGATCGTGTCGGAAAACAGCAGGGAGTTCGTCAAGTGGCGATGGTCCTGAGCATGCGGAACTGGTCCCGTATCTATTACGCAGCGAGACGTCAAATCGTCCTGCGGGTTTGAAATTACAGGCTCGCCAGGCCGCGCGAACCGATTCGCTCGCGGTGTCGAGACGCTGGCTGGCCGGCGTTATGCTGTACAATAGAAACAAGGCGACGATGACTCTCTATTGCCAGACAATGGATCAACTTCCTCCCGCAATGATGGCCCGGCTCGGCAACGGCGCCGAATACTCGCACGCGCTTGAGCGAGATCGAAAATCCGGCGCCGTTACCGAGCGATACCAGTATCGCTGGTCGGATTTCATAGTAAATCTCTACGCACGCCGAGAGCCGGATATCGATGGCAGCCTGCAGGAGTTCATCGCCACCGCGGCGGACACCGCACGGTCGCACGGTAAGGTTCTGGACCCCGATTTTGTAGATCGCATACTACTTACCCGTCTCGTAATCGGTTACGATGCCGGCCCCGACTATCAGGACGCCAGCAACTTCGTACGGCTGGAGAGCGTCATTTTGACCCTATGCCGTCACACGCGATCGCTGCTGTTGTGGGAAGGGCGGGTCTACGATGAAAATATGGATCTGCTTGTAGGGTAGAGACGGCTATCCGCGTGCCAGGAGGGGGCCGATCGGGCGAATGCCGCGGTTCGCCTGGCCTGGCACGGCATGGCATTGTCGCAGAGTGTCGCAGGCATCTTCGGGTATGCTATAGCGGTATATGGTCAGCTGGCGACCGTAACGCGCCACTCGGCCGTACGCCGTCAGCCAAAGGGAGTAGATGGCCCATTACGACGCGATTGTGGTAGGCGCCGGCCCGGCGGGAAACGCGGCCGCCTACGATCTGGCGCGAGGCGGCGCACGGGTGGCGCTTGTCGAAAAACAGGCACTGCCGCGACACAAGACGTGCGGCGGAGGCATGCCGATGGTGGTCGCGCAGGTGCTTGGTCTCGACTCGCTGCGCGATCTCGCACCCGATGCGTTTCTCGAGGCCGACACGCACTTCATGCGGCACACCTGGAAGTTTGGCGAGCCCGTGCTGGCCCCAATGAACCCGGACAAGGCCGATCCGCGCAGGCTGTCACTCTGGATGGTGCGTCGATCTGTGTTCGACAACGCTCTCGCGCAGCGCGCCGCATCTGCCGGCGCGGAGCTTCGCGACGGGCTCGCCGTGAAGTCCGTCACACTGACCCGTGGAGAGCCGGCGCGAGTGGTTGCCGAGGGAAAGCACGGCCGCTGGGATGCCACCGCGGACACCGTCATCGGTGCGGACGGAGCGAATGGCAGCGTTTCACGATCGGTCGGATTGCGTCGAGAGCGCGCACTGGCCATCGCGATAGAAGCCGAAGTACCCCACACGTGGGGCGACGGCCATCCCGACTTGCGGCCGGACGTGTGCCACCTGGAATACGGCGCCGTCGAGCGCGGCTATGCCTGGGTGTTTCCTAAGGGCGATCATCTGAATGTTGGCGCGGGCGTGTTTCGCCCAAGAGACGCCGCCGGACGTGGCGACAGCGGCATCGCGGCCGAGTTGCGGAAGGCCATCCTGGAGTACCTCGATCTCCTGCGAATACCGCGGCGCGAAGCGGATCTTGTGTTCCACGCCCACCCTCTTCCCATCTGGAACGGCCTGGACCGGCTCCAGACGCGTGACAACCGCGTTCTGCTTGCGGGCGACTCCGCAGGACTGATCAACCCATTTTTCGGCGACGGAATTCTGCACGCCCTGAAGAGCGGCCAGATCGCGGCCAGTTGCATACTGGGCGATACTCGCTCGGAATACACGCGCGCGATCGGACGCGAATTCAAGGCAAACTTCGACGCGGCGCTGCAGCTCGCCAGGTTCTTCTATCAGTGGCCCAGGTTCTGCTACCAGTATGGGGTTCGTCAGCCCGGGGCAACCAGGACGGCAACACGCCTGCTCTGCGGGGACGCCATGTTCAACGACATCTCGCGGCGCGTGCTGCGCAGGCTCCGAAAGGCGATGGTTTTCGGCTCTGAAGAAATACCGGCTGGAGCCGAGTCTCCTGCCGTTGTGTCGGCGGAATGAAATCAAGGAGACAACGAAAATGAGTGAATCATCCAACGTGCACGGAATCGATCGACGCCGTTTTCTGACCCTTGGCGCGACCGCCGGTGTCGGCACGCTTGCGACGGCCGCTTTCGCGGAGCCTTCGCTCGCCGCCGCTCCCGCGGACGGGCCAGCCAAGGGCAGCGCCCCATTGATGATAGTCGCGAAACCCCTTCCCGAAAAGGTGCTCACGACGGAGGCCGCCGGCATCTCCAGGAAGACCCATCAGGCTCATCACGGACTCTACCAGGGATATGTCCGCAAGGTGAACGAGATCCGAGCGGCGCTCTCCGGGCTCGGAGTTCCCGACCCGGCGAAGGCGAATGCCACGTACAGCGACTTGCGCGAGCTCAAAGTCGAATACAGTTTCGCACTTGGCGGCGTAAAGAACCACGAGCTCTACTTCAACCACATCGGCGGCAAGGGTGGGGATCCGTCCGGACCGATCGCGGATATGATCGCTGCCGCATTCGGTTCATTCGAGAACTGGAAGGCGGACCTCAAGGCGACAGGGATCGCCGCGCGTGGATGGGTGTGGCTGGCCCACGACCACTCCGATGGAAGTCTATTCAACTATATCGGAGATTCACAAAGCACCTATCCGGTCTGGGATGCCACGCCTATACTGGGTCTCGATGTCTACGAGCATGCCTATTTTATGGACTTTGGCGCACGACGAGCGGACTACATCGACGCTTTCTTCAAGGTGATCGATTGGGATGCAGTAAATGCGAACTTGAAGGTGGCGACTGCCGTTGCCGATGCTGCCTCGAAGGCTCGGTAGAGTCTCCCTCCCGATGCTTATGGGCGAACATCCGCATCGGCGTTTCGGTGAGGGCCGGGGGAGGAGTCCGTTGAGCGGATCGGCGGTTCAGTTTGGCGCCGGCAACATTGGCCGCGGATTTCTAGCTCAGATCTTTACCGAAAGCGGTCTCGACGTCGTATTCGTTGATGTATTCCCGACCGTTGTAAATGCGCTCAACCAGCGCGGATCTTATCCCATTCACGTCGTTGACGAAGGTGCCGCGATCGTAACGATCCGTAATGTTCGCGCGTTACACGGTTCGGACATCGAACACGTGGCCGAGGAGTTGGCGATCGCACGGATCGCCAGTACGGCTGTGGGCGCGCATGCGCTCCCCCAGATCGCACCGAGTCTGGCTGCGGGCCTCATTGCGAGGTTCCGGCTGGGGGCCGGTCCGATCAACATCATCGTATGCGAGAACCTGCACGACGCCGCGGAGCGCCTCCGATCCCTGGTTAGCGAGCGGCTGCCGGACGACGATCGGGTAAAGATCCTGGCGCTGACAGGATTCGTGCAGGCCGTCGTGAGTAGGATGGTGCCGGCGCGGACGGAGGAAGAGCGAGACGGCGACCCGTTGCCGATTCGTGTCGAGGCGTACAATCGGCTTCCTATCGACGGCAACGCGATCGTCGGCTCAATTCCGCCGCTAGTTGGGGTCGAGCAGACATCAAGCTTCGCTGCCTGCGTGGAACGTAAGTTGTATACCCACAACTGCGCACACGCCGTGCTTGGATTTCTGGGCCATATTGCTGGACATCGATACGGATATGAAGCGCTCGAAGACGCAAGGATCTCCGCTCTGCTTCGCGCAGTGCTGGTGGAGACGTCCGAAGCGCTGATCCGCAAACACGGTTTCATCCGGCAGGAACAGGAAGACCATGTCGCGGATCTGCTCGCTCGCTTTCGCAATCGGGCGCTAGGCGACACATGCCGTCGACTCGCCCGAGACCCGCTTCGGAAGCTCGCGCCGGACGATCGATTGGTCGGCGCGGCGCGTCTGTGCGAGTCACAAAGGGTCGAGCCTTGCGCCCTCGCCTGGGCGATCGTCGCGGCGCTGCGTTACGACGATCCGGAGGATCCATCGGCCAGCGAAATGCGGAGGATGATCCGAGAGATGGGTCGCGACTCCGCGATTAGCAGCATATGTGGAATCGATCCGGGTGAGCCTTTGGCCGCGCTAATCCGCGAAGCATTTGACACGACCGATACACTGTCGATGTGGACGTCCTGATGACCGAAGTCCGCGCCCTGCGCGAAAGCGAAAAAGAGGCCTGCATCGCCCTGTGGTGTGCGGTGTGGCCCGGCGACTCTGAAGTCTATTTTCGTCGCTACCTCGAAGGCGACGTCGAGTGGCTGCCCTACTATACGCAGGTCGCCGTGGAAAACGGTCGGCTCCTCAGTGCCGTCCAGATCTGTAAGCGAACGGTTGCCTGTGGCGACTTCCGTCTGCAGATGGGAGGTATCGCCAACGTTGCCACGCTTCCTGAGTTTCGACGTAGAGGGCTCGGCACCGCGTGCCTTCGCTCTGCGATCCAAATCATGGAGGCGGACGCGATGGACTTTTCGCTTCTCTTTGGGGATCAGCGCATCTACGTGACGAACGGATTCGAAACCTTGTCCCGCAGTAGCCCTCACGGAACACTGCGCGAAATCGTACGGGAAGATAGCCAGGGAGTCACGGTTCGCCCCGTCTGTGCCGAAGACCTCACCCAGCTTTTCGATGTATACACCGTATACAACGCGAAGAGGCCCGTTGCCGTTAATCGGACGCCCGCTTACTGGAGGGATTGGATCGGACTTACGGCCGCACGGCTGGCCGTGGCGGACGCGCCGTTGGCGGCATTCGACGTTCGGGGCAGAATGCTGGCGTACATGGTCTACCGGTTTAACTCCTACGAGGGGACTGCGCCGGAATGCGCCTACGTGTTGGAATATGGCTCATGTTTCGGTGAGGGAAATTCCGAATCGGGAGCGCTCGCGCAAATCTCCGCAATGACGAGCGGCTCACGGGGCGACGGTCCGCACTCTCCTGATCGGACGGAAAGCGACGAGGTCGCCAGGCTGCTCTTCGAGGCACTGGCGGCGCGCGCGCTCGCGGCCGGTAAGCGTGAGCTTCATCTCGAAATTGCCATCGACCGTTCAGTCCGGAGCGCGCTTGCTAGAGTCTGTGAGAGAGTTACGGAGAACGTTACCGAGTGGGCGATGGGTCGTCTCTTACATCGGGAAAGTTTGGTTCGGTCGTTTCTAATGGAGTGGAACCAGCGCTGGATCGATGCCGGACGGCCACCGGGCGAGATCGGCTTCAATACACCCTATGGGTCTGTGTGGCTTCTCGCATCAGGACCGTTCTTGAAAGCGGAGCCGCGAGATAATCCGGAGGGCGCCTTCTCACAGGCGACGCTCCTGGGACTCATGTTCGGCTCAGTGACGGCCGACCAGGTCGCGTCGGATCCCGCGCTGCAAACACTGCTGAAGGCGCTGTTCCCTCCGCGCGATGGCGTCTACTGGAGTGCCGACGATTTCTGATCTTAGCGATTCCAGTCGCCGGGTAACAGTTCAGTGATCTCAACGCACGACCTGCAGAATGATGGAGAACGTGAGTATCGTGTCCTTAATGCGAGATGAGATCTACCAGCAGCCTCATGCAGTAGCTTCTGCTATTGAAAAGGAGGATGCCGCGGTGGCGGCATTGGCGCAAGAGCTCCGTCGCCGAGAGATTCGCCACGTCGTCATCGCCGCACGGGGCACATCCGATAACGCGGCAACATACGCGAAGTACCTGCTCGAGATTGTGGTCGGAGTGCCCGTCGCGCTGGCGGCGCCGTCGGTCTACACACTGTACGACGCTCGTCCCAACCTGACCGGGGTACTTGTGCTCGGCATCTCGCAATCGGGCCAGGCCACTGATGTGGTGCAGGTTCTGTCGAATGCGCGGGAGGCCGGCGCAATGACCGCCTGCATTACAAACGTTGTCAATTCGCCGCTCGCGGAGGCCTGCGACTACACGCTGCTCTGCCAGGCAGGTGACGAAAAAGGGGTTGCCGCCACCAAGACATATACTACGGCTCTCGCGCTGGTTGCCCTGCTCGCCGGTCACTGGGCGAACGCCGCGCATCTGCTTGAGGGGCTTCGGCGGCTGCCGGACGCTATCCAGCGGACGCTGGAGTCCGATTCAGCCGTGGAAGCGGCGGTGGAGCGTTTTCGCTACATGGATGAGTGTGTTGTCCTGGCGCGCGGCCTGAACCAGGCAACCGCGCTCGAGACCGCTCTAAAAATGACGGAAACCAGCTATATCGTTGCGAAGCCCTACTCCGGCGCCGACTTCCTTCACGGGCCGATCGCGATGGTCTCGGACGGATTTCCGTGCTTTCTCTTCGCACCGAACGGACGCGCCTACCCATTTATGCTCGATCTCGCGGTCAAGCTGGGAGAGCGTCTAGCGGAGATGATCGTGGTGGCTCACGCACCGGAGATCCTCAAGTTGGCGAAGCGCCCGCTCGCGCTTCCGGTGGACACCGGCGAATACCTGAGTCCGATCGTGTGCATTCTTCCCGGTCAGTTGTGGGCATATCACCTGGCGCGCGCACGAGGAATTGACCCGGATCGGCCCCGGGGACTGACAAAGGTGACCCTCACGCGATGAAGCAGCGACTATCGGGAGTAGTAGATGCTGTGACCGTCGAGAGGCGGGGAGCGCAGGAACTGCGGGTGGCCGTCGATGGGGGGACCGAGTCCACGGACGGCAGATCGCCTGAATACCGCAGTGCCCTGAATATCGTAGCGCTCTCGGGTCCGCTTGCGGTTGGGGATAGGGTACTGCTAAATACTCTGGCCGTTGAAATGGGGCTGGGTACGGGCGGGATCGACTTCGTAGTAACGAGACTCGGCAACGAACTTCCGGAGAGTGAGCCGGACGGCCACATCATCAAGCTCCGGTACACGCCTCTACAGCTTCCCGTGCTCGCCGTGGAGTCGCCGGAGAGCCCGCATCACGACGCAGTCCGGCTCTTTGCCGGCCTGGATGACCTGCCGATCGTATGTGCTGAGCTGCACAGCCAGCTGCCGGCCATATGCGCCGCGGCGCAGTGGTCTGCCCGCGTCCAGGGCTGCAGCCGCCCACCTCGCATCGTCTACGTGATGACAGATGGCGCCGCGCTTCCGATCGCGCTCAGCAGGATCGCTCCAGAGCTGAAACGGCGTGGATGGCTGCATGCGACGATTACGGCCGGCCAGGCATTCGGAGGCGATTTCGAGGCGGTAAACCTCTACTCCGCACTGGCAGCCGCCAAGGTCGCGGCCAACGCGGACATCATTGTGGTCAGTCCGGGACCGGGCACGGTCGGCACGTCGACACCGCTTGGCTTTTCGGGCATCGACCAGGGACTTGCCATCAATGCGGCGGCCTCGCTCGGGGGCATCCCGATTGTTGCGCCTCGCATCAGCTTTGCGGATAGTCGCAGCCGCCACAACGGGCTGAGCCATCACACGATTACGGTGCTGCAGAGAGTTGCCCGCGCTTCAGCGCTGATCGCGATACCGAGGCTGCCGGAGCATCAGCGCCGCACCGTGGCGGAGAGCTTGATGCTCTCGGGCATCGACGAGCGGCATGAGGCGGTCTACATCGAAGCGGGGAAGGGGCTGCAGGAGCTCATCGATTCCGGCATGTCCGTAATGACCATGGGGCGGACGCTCGACGAGGAGCGGCCATTCTTCCTGGCTGCCGCCGCTAGCGGCCTGCTGGCGTCCCAATTTGCCGAGGCGAAGATCCAGGGGTACGAGCGGTCGCCGGGATACTCGGAGCCCGCCACGTGGGAATAGTCCACTGCCACTCCAGATCCAGGTGCTATCGAAACGGGTACGCCCCATAGCGCAGCAACAACCAGGCGCAGACGACCCCGCCTACGCTCGCCACGAAGTTCACGACATCGTTGTTCATCCAGGCGAGCCCTCGTATCTTGAACGCCCTCACGCCGCCCACCACGGATCGTTCCATGGGAGCGCCTGTTGCAGGATCTCTGTAGAGGGCCTGCAGACTCGCCCCGAGCAGGCTGTCGATGAAACTGCCGAGGAATCCAGCCCACCAGACCGCAAGAAACTCCGGCGGACTCAGGCGCCAAACCAGCCAGCCGGCGGCCGTCACGAGCAGGCTTCCTGCCATAGAAGCCATAAGGCCCAACCCCGTCACGGCTCCGGACATACCGGCTGGGGCCGGCTTCCAGTTGTTGAGTAGGCGCGGCGCCGACCTGGACATTGCGCCGATCTCCGTCGCCCAAGTATCGGCGTTGACCGTGGCGAGCGCGGCGAGGTAGAGCATAAGCAGGTATCGCGTGTGGTCGATTGGCCATCGGTAAGCGACCAACCGAAATAGGATAACGATCGCCGCGGCCGCTCCGCCATTAGCGAGGACCTGAACGTAATCTCGCGTCGCTCCTCGGGGCGGATCAGGTACGGAACCGCCCTGGCGCAGGCGTCTAATGCGTGAGAGTATTGATGACGAGATGAAAAACGTCAAGAGCGGTATTGCAAATTTTCCTCCGCCGACACCGAACGCCACGAATCCGATCACGAATGCAGCGAGCGCACCGGAGGTGTTGAGCGCCCGAACTGACTTTGCTACGATTGCAACCAGAGCCGCGGCTAGTATTGCAACCCACCACTCAGGCAGGATCAGTTTTTCGAGCATGGCATCCATGTTCAACAGTCCATCTTCCGTTCACTTTCCCGAGCGATCCAGTCGGTCCCTGCGCGATGCGTACGGATCGCCCTGTAGGGTGAAGCGCCATGGGACTTCCGCCGCGGACCGGATCCCGATTCGCGGCGATGCGCGGACCTCTTCGAGGCGCGGAGAGTCGGATGCAGTCGACGGAGCGATCCAGATCTCTCCGGGAATCGTCAGGTCCAGTCCGTTATCCGCCAACGTGATCCCAAACGCCTGACATAACTTGCCTGGGCCGCCACAAAGCGCCCGAGCCCTCCGTACCCTTTCAACTGTCGTCGCCCCGGCCGAGTTCAGGCGCTCGATATCTTCCTCTGCTAGACCGCGGCGCCGACTCATAAGTTCCCAACCGTCGATCGGTTCGGCCGCGCGGATCAGCACGGCATCACCCGAGCCCTCGCTCGATGTCACGGCATTCAGACAATGGTACATGCCGTAGGCGATGTAGACGTAGGAATGTCCCGGAGGCCCGAACATCGGGGCGTTACGATCCGTTCTGCCGCGGAACGAATGGCTCGCCGGATCGCACTGCGTATACGCCTCTGTCTCCGTGATTCGGCCGGAGACCAGCCCCGTATCCGTCGCGCGAATCAGGATACAGTTCAGTAGGTTCCGGGCCGTGGCGACGGTATCCAGAAGGTAGAAGTCTCGATGCAGCGCGGATAGTGAAGAGGCCGAAACCTGCCCGCCCACGGTCTAGCCTCCACGATCAACGATCTCAGCAAAGTCACCCGGCGGATTCGCCGCCGGCGCGAACCTATCGCAACGGTATGAAGAAGAATGCCAGAGCG
>JBBQVV010000270.1:0-9685 GCA_038211235.1 Chthonomonadales bacterium
TCTGGTGCGTCTGGCTCTCCTGTCTCTCCACATTCCAACCTCCGATTCGCTGACAGTTCTGCAAACGCTTATCCGCAAGAGATCCGATCCAGTACCGCTACGCTGGACGGGCGCGGCTACAGTGCGGCAGGAGGTAACCGGCAGTACTGCTACTCAAAGTTTGCTCTGTAACAAAATAGTCGTACAGCGTGTTCAATCATGGGCACCACGGGGGACGCCATGACGGCGTGCCTCTGGCTCAATCGAAGCTGTTTGCTGGAACTTAAAGGCACGAGTTGCCGTTCAGCTTGTTGTATGCGATTACTCACGTTCGCCACAGCCCTATGCTTTCCATATTGTCAGGACGCTCTCTCTGGCGTCGAAAGAGGATTTGACCATGATGCCCGCTTCCATGTTACGCCTTGTTGCGCCCACGATAGTGTGCGTGTGTCTCGCGCTTGCCCTCTCTCCAGTAACCGCCGTCCAGAATCCCGCAAGCCTCTATCGCGCTACGATGCTGAACACCTCGGCGGACGTGAAAGAGGTGACGGTTACAGGCATCGGCGCGGGACTCCCTGTGGGATTTGGAACTAGTATCGGGCCACTTCACGCCCTCATCTGGACATCTGGCGCATATACGGTCATTGATATGAACATACCCGACTGCAACGAAACGCGCATCAACGGCGCTTATGGTAAGATGCAGGCGGGGCAGGTGTCTGGAACGCCTACTAACGGGGAGACGCACGCCGTACTGTGGCGCGGAACACCGCAAAGCGCCATAGACCTTCACCCTCAAGGGGCGAGCTTTTCCGTAGCGCTGGGTTGCGCCGGAAGTCAGCAGGTGGGAGTGGCGCACTCAGGCGAACCGCTGGAAGTTGCTGTATTTTGGACAGGCTCCGCGGCTAGCGCAGTGAACCTGCACCCCGCAGGCTTCCTCGCTTCGCGGGCTACGGGAACCGATGGGCGAAGACAGGTAGGAACTGGTCTAGCGGCGGTGCGCGTCACTCATGCGTTACTCTGGTCTGGATCTGCGCTAAGCGTTGTAGATCTGCATCCGGCAGGTTGGGGCAACTCCTATGCCACCTGCATTGATGGCAAGTGGCAGGCGGGTTCCGCCGAGATTGAGGGCAAGGCGTTCCACGCCATGCTCTGGGCTGGTTCAGCGCGAAGCGCTATCGATTTACATCCGACCGGTTTTGAGAGTTCACGGGTGAACGGTATTCGAGGGAACGTGCAGGTAGGGTCAGGCTTAATGAGCGGGCACAACCACGCCTTGGTATGGCAGGGTACGGCGCAGAGCGCATTCGACCTGCATAGTATGTTGCCTGATGGCTATGAAAACTCGGAAGCGATCGCTATTGACGAGTCTGGCAACATCGTGGGCAAAGCCTACAATAGAAGCAAAAGTCGCTGGGAAATCGCCCTGTGGCTACGCCAGACTCCTCTACCGCGCTCTTGATTCTGCTCCTCCCTTGATTTCACGTACATTCAATTAAGCGGATTGATGTCTGTTTGTGATCTTGTAATGTATGGCGAGCCTGTCGGCCGATCCATCTCTGAGTCCGACTGTACGGATCGGCGACAGTCGGGAGATACATCCATTCATGAGCGCCCGGCAGCCTTCTCCCCGTCAACACGAGCTTCTTAGCAGGCACGATCAGTTCCTAACTGCCGAATTCTCAAGGATCAAAGATGCGCCGGAATACCAACCCGACGAAAGTGGAGAGTATACAGAACTGGTTATAAATCTCAAGGTGGCGGTTGATAAGACAGAGGGCGGCAACGTCGTTCTGTCGCTTGAGAGAGTTTGCTGTTATCTGGCTCGGAATGGTGCAGAGATCCGCGTGCCGCAGTCCCTGAATGCCGGGTCCCGTGCGATGACGATCATGCGCGTGACGTATCGAGCGTAGATCGTTGACGAGTATCAGCGCGAGGCGCGGGCGGAGAGGTGGTGACGGGCGGTCCCGCGGAATGACGAGGAGAACACATTAAACAAAGCCATAGCGTTCGAGAGCGCGCCGATTACGGAACTGATGCGCCCTACGTCCCGCTCGCCCTGGCGGTCAGCGGCCTCGTCTGCTTGCTGCTGGCCCTTGGGTCGCCCTCTTTGCGCTGGCTCTACTCCCCAACGATTAGCTTACTCGCCACTTCCGCCCTCTGGCTATCGGCAGTAAAGTCGGCAAGCTGCGTCTTCGAGAACAATTGATGGATACACTCCAGTGGAATGGAAACGAAGAGGTTCTCGATGTGGGCTGTGGAAGCGGATTATTGCTGAATGCGGCGGCGAAACGCTTGAACGGTGGCACCGCCGTCGGCGTGGATATTTGGCGCAAGGAAGATCTGGCAAACAATCACCAAGAGACAACGCTAAGAAACGCGAAGATCGAAGGGGTGGCAGAGCGGGTGCGGGTGGAAGAAGGCGATGTCCGGCAGTTGCCGTTCGGCGATGCGACGTTTGATGTTGTTGTCTCTCTCAACGTTCTCCATAATATCGCCACGCGCGAAGAGCGAAAGAAAGCCCTCTTAGAGCTTCTTCGGGTACTTAAACCGGGGGGCGCTTGTTGCTTTGCGACTTCCGAAACATCGGGGAATACGTTGGCATCCTGCGGGAACAAGGGATGGGAAACGCCCATAAAAAATTGATCGGGTGGATGGCTTTCTTTCCCATTTTCGCGGCGTTGGGTGAGACGAACGAGGACACTGTAACGACGCTGCATTAGCCGTCCAGTAGAATTTGTCTCGAAGCCCTTGACACATTCCGCTTCGTGCTGCTGTGCCATATGGAGATTCGATACGAGTTTGCAATCGAGACGCATTGCCGAAAGGGAGGCACGTAGCTGACGCACGGTAGCCGGTGCAGCTCCGCAATGTTCGTCATTTTCGCCACCTCAGTCAAGCCGGGAAGAATGAGGTCAACCCGTGGCGAACTCCGTACGATATTCTAACGTGACTTAAAGACGTCCGATTGGAGAATAGCCGGAATGAGACGCGGACGAGCAATAACAGCGGTCTGCCTCGGAGTCCCGGCAGTGTTAGTCGTTTCGCTGACTCTCCATTTGCTTCGACGAGACAGAATCAATACTGCGCTTGCGGACGCCATAGCCAGGAATGACGGCAACGGCGTGGCTTCCTCACTGTCCTCGGGCGCCGATCCAAACTACAGCATGATCGATCTGCAGCACTCGATTATGCAGAGATTATACGACGTTACGCATCGTTCGGCGGAGCATGTGCCACTCTACGGCTATTCGGGCTCGGCCCTTCTTGCAGCATCCGCTCACCTGCGAGATCTTCCCCCCGACAGCAGTTCCATGTCCGCGGACGTCGAAGGGGAAGGCCCGACTCAGAAGAGCATCGAGGTTCTTTCGGCACTCATCCACTCCGGAGCTAACGTCAATGTCAAGGACTTCGAAGGCACCACTGCCTTGATGTGCGCCGCGGGAAGCGGTCGCTTGGATACCATGCAGCTGCTCCTGGACCACGGGGCGGATATAAGTGCGAAGGACAATGAGGGATATACTGCCTTGATGTGGGCGGCCTCGAGGAACAAGACAGCGGCAATAAAGTTACTGCTAAGCACGGCTGGGAACCCGAGTCAAGCGAATTTACAAAGGAGCGAGGCCCTTAGGATCGCCGAGCCAAAGCACACCCGCGAGGCGATCGAAGTGTTGAGAGGACGTCGCTAGAGACGTCCTGCAGCGCCTAGAAAGCGCGGCCGCGGCTTGGTCGAACTATGACGCCATACGTAAGGAGCGTCCGCCACGCACAAGCGCTTCTCGTTAGCGCTCTTCAGTGGAATCCTTGCCGGCCGCAAGACTCCGACGCAGCATCCTTGAATGAACGTACGATCCGTGTGCCCGCGATAGTGCGATATTCAGACACATGAGCAACTCACAACCGCCAGGATCACAAAGCTCTCGCAACGTCCGTTTGCGATCTGGCGTCCTGCTCACTTTCGCTGTACCTACGCTGTTGGTAGGGGCTGCAGCGATAGCCATATGGCTGGAATGCAGGCAGGCAAATCAAGACCGCGCACTGATTGACGCCGTGAAAATGCACAGGAGTGCTAGCGCCATTTCGCTGCTGAAAGCCGGCGCGTCGGCGAACTCCACCGATGCCGCCGTACCGAAATCGACACTGCAGTGGCTCCTGATGATGCTCATGTACAGAGTGACCGGCGTGCCTGCGCCGAAGTCACCGCGTGGCCGGACTGCACTCCAGATGACGGTCGAGGCGAACGACACGCCCGTTGCAACGGCGCTGCTCGCTCGAGGCGCAAACGATTTCCACGTCGAGGGCGATGAAAATGATTCACTCGTCAGGATGGCGATCTATCATGAGAACACTCCACTTGCGTGGTTACTATGGGAGAAGGGCGCGGCTGGGAAGGAGGATCTTGCACGGCTGGCAGTCAGTGCGGTTGAACTCGACAACCCTGCGGCAATCGCAAGATTGGCGGTCCAGGGTGCGCCGATGACCGGACCCTCTCCTTACGGAAAGAGCCCGTTCTTTTTGGCGGCTGAGAGGCAAGATTGGCGAATGATGCGCCTCGTTTTGAGCTATGGCGCCACGGTCGACGATAGAGGCGACGACATACACTACGGCTCAGATATATCCGCGCTCTGTCTCGCCGCACGGAGAGATGATTTCAGGATGGCGACATTTCTGCTTGCTCATGGGGCAGACGTCAATGCGTGGGGAAAGTATGGCGGAGCGCTCTTTAAGGCGGTGGAACAGAACGACGTACGAATGCTTCGTCTGCTGCTCGCGCACCGCGCTGATCCTAACCTCGGCGACTATTGCGCTCCGCTCCCGTGTGTTCTATTGCGGCCCGTTGTCAAGAAAAGACTAGCACGCAGCAGTCGTTACAGCATTCTAATGCTCCTTTTGGAGGCAAAGGCCAATCCAAACGCTGCGGGAAAGGGTGGTCCCACCCTCCTCGGCGGCCTCGCCTCGGACGGAGACCTGGAAATGTTAAAGGCGGTACTACATGCTGGAGCTGACGTAAACTATCGCAGCTACTACGATGGGTCGACGGCCCTCATGTGCGCAGCGGAACACGGTCGATGCATCATAGCTCGCTTGCTGCTTTGTCAGGGCGCCAGAGTCAACCTCCGCGCAAAGCTGCAGCCATGGCCTGACGAATATCGGGGAGACACAGCTCTCGACTACGCGATCAAGAACCGCCATTGGAAGGCCGCGAGCTTGCTGCGGCAATGGGGCGGTCGGCGCTCAATGGAGTTACCGGCTCCGATCCAACGGATTCGGAAGGGTTATGCGCAATGAACGCACATCGACTTCGCGCGATCATGAAGGATCACGGCGTCGCGGGAACACTGTACGTTGGAGCAATACTGGTAGCGCACCATATCTGGCGCAAGCACAGAGCGCAGGGCCCTCTTGCGCTGGGCGCATCGTTGGCCGTACTGATCTGGCTGGTCTCAGTTTCCGCTCGACCACTGAGCCACCGAACGAAGATCAATCCGACCGATTTTATCAGATCAATCCCATCGCCGAAACCAGGCGTTGAGCCTCTCATCGCAGCCTCAGCGCAACAACCGACTGCACGCAACAATTCACGTCCTCGATTTATAGTTCGGTTGAGAGATGCCGCGGGACGTGCGTACCGTGTTTCGATCGTTGCACCGGACGAGGTTGTCACCACCCCTGACGTTGGCTCAGGCTACTCCGGTAACGACAAGCGTGCGACGGGGACCTATCACGTGGTCCTTCAGCGTGTGGGCTCGACGCGAAGAGCCGTCCAGCACATCTCTCTCTTTGGCGATGAACAGGCGGAATCGCGTGGAGAATTCAATCTGAGTTACGTCGATGTCTACGTCGTTCCCAGAAAGCGGCCACGGGAGCCCGATCTGCTGGTGGTCCTTCAGTATGCCTGCTCGAATTCTCAATGCGGTCGTATCTTCTTCATGCAGCGTGGCAAGCTTGTCCCAACGGTTTTCCGCGAGCCGAACGAAAGGCCGTCCGTCTCATACGACGAAAGCAGTCGATTCTTGAGAACCGGCGCAAATCGGTATACATCGTCTTTCACCGCCCTCGGATACACGCCAATGTACCAGTGGCGGATCTGGCGGTTTCGGCCTGGCGGCCGAAGCTTCGATCTCATCGAGAAGTCAAAGGGAACGATCGACCGGCCGTAGTTAAGATCGCCATGAGGTTCTGTGCCATCAAATAGAAGTCGCGTGTTCGACTTGCAGCGCTGGCAGTACTGGAATATGCGTACAAAGGTGAGGTTTCAATGCCGTCACGATGCGTCAGTACGCTAGCCTGGTTTGTGACCCTGGCAAGGAGGTGATGGGATGCGGTCCGGGAGGCGTGAAGCGCTAGCTGTGGCCTGCGTCGCCGGCCTGCTGGCCAGGGTCACGGCTGGCCTATTGTGTCTTTCAACCGTCCAGGAGCAGCGCGACGAAGCGCTGATCATCGCGATCAAGTACGACGATACCAAAGCAGTAATCAGAGCTCTCCATTCGCACGCCGATCCTAGTTGTCGCGATCGTGCCGGAAAGCCTGCAAAATCCGGGCGAAAGCGATCAAGAATCCGGGCGAAAGCGATCAAGAATCCGGTACAAAGTGATCGCTTTGTGGGCGAAGACAACTGAGCATAATTAGCGACGCGGGACAATCCAATAGGCTGTGCATAGCCGACACCGTGGCAAAATTGCCATGGAGGACACTATGCCGAGAAAGAGATTGTCCATGCGTAAGATCACTGAAGTACTGCGCCTCAAGTACGACTGCGGCGCAACCAATCGCGAGATCGCGGGCGCGTGCAGTATTGGCCTTGCCACCGTCCATGAATACCTGACCCGCGCAAAGTCTGGCGGCGTTGCGTGGCCCTTACCGCCCAATATGACCGAGAAAGAGATCGAACAGCGCCTCTTTCCGAAGGATCCTCTCCTTTCACCGCCCTCGCGGCCGACACCGGAATGGCAGCACGTACGAAGCGAACTTCGGCGCAAGGGCGTTACACTACGGCTGTTGTGGGAGGAGCATCGGAGCGAGCACCCCGACGGCTACAGCTACAGTCGTTACCAAGAACTCTTCCGGGCTTGGGAAGCGATCACTTTTCCGCGTATGGCCCAGATCCATCTTCCCGGCGATAAGCTCTTCGTTGACTATGCCGGACAGACGATGGATGTCATCGACCGAACCACGGGCGAGATCCGTCAGGCGCAGGTCTTTGTCGCTACCATGGGCGCATCCAGCTACACCTACGCGGAGGCGACCTGGACACAGACAATTCCCGACTGGATCGCCTCGCATGTGCGTGCGCTGGAGTATTTTGGCGGTGTTCCGCGCGCCATTGTTCCAGACAATCTCAAGAGCGGAGTGAAATCCGCCAACTACTACGAACCCGACCTCAACCCGACCTATTACCGCATGGCGCTCCATTATGGCGTCGCCATTCTGCCCGCCCGCGTGCGCAAGCCCCGCGATAAGGCTAAGGTCGAGAACGGGGTGCAGCAGGTCGAGCGGCGTATTATCGCTGCGCTCCGCAACCGCTCCTTCTTCTCCCTCGCCGAACTCAACGGCGCCATCCAGGTGCTGCTTGCCGCACTTAACGAGCGGCCCAGCCAGTCACTCTCGGACACGCGGAAGGCACTCTTTGAGGCCATCGATAAACCGGCCCTCTCGCCGCTGCCAGCCCAACCGTTCGAATGCGAGGAGTGGCGCGTAGCCCGCGTCAATCTCGATTACCACATCGACATTGAAAGACATTTCTATAGCGTTCCGCATGAACTGCTCGGTAAAAGCCTCGACGTCCGGATCACCCGCAATATCGTGGAGGCGCTCTACAAGAACGAGCGTGTCGCAAGCCATCCCCGCTCCAGCATTAAGTTCGCCCACTCCACTCTAAAAGAGCACATGCCTGCCGCCCATCAGTACCAGAAGAGCCTCTCGCACCAACGGATTATCACCTGGGCCGCCAGGGTTGGCCCGGCCGCAGCTGAGATGGCCGACAAGATCATTGCCTCGCGCCCACACCCTGAACAGGGCTTTCGATCTTGCCAGGGCATTCTGCGCCTCGCCGAAAAACACGGATCCGAGTGTGTCGAGGCCGCGTGCGCTCAAGCCCTCGAAATGGGGCTGTGCGGCTACAAGCGCGTCGCCGCTCTTGTCATACAAACCCCGCAACCAGCCACGACGGCTGCCAAGCCGCTGCAACACTCCAATATTCGAGGCGCGGACTATTTCCAGGCATAGCCCTGGTAAGGAGAAAGATGCTATCCCATCCCACTTTGGAAAAACTCAGCGCCCTGCGGCTATACGGAATGCTGCATGGCCTGCAGGACCAGCAAAAGATGCCCGACGCCGCCGAGATGTCCTTCGAGGAGCGCCTCGGCCTCCTTGTCGATCGCGAGGCGGCGGACAGAGACAGCCGCCGCCTTGCCCAGCGCCTCAAAGTCGCACGCCTGCGCCAGAACGCAGCTATCGAGGACATCGACTTCAGGCACCCCCGCGGACTGGATCGCGGCATGTTGCTGGGCCTGGCCTCCTGCGATTGGATCAAAAGCCGTGACAACTGTGTCATTACCGGTCCCACGGGAGCCGGAAAATCCTACATAGCCTGCGCTCTTGCCAACCGAGCTTGTCGCGAAGGCTATTCGGTGCTCTACGCCCGCACGGGCCGATTGCTTCAGGATCTGCAAGTGGCGCGTGCTGAGGACGCTTACGCCCGCAGACTTCGCGCTCTGGCACGGGTGGACCTGCTGGTACTCGATGACTGGGCTATGGCGCCGCTTTCGGACCCACAACGCAGAGACCTCTTCGAGATACTCGATGATCGCTACGATCGGCACTCGACCCTTGTGGCCGCGCAGATCCCGATCGAGCATTGGCACGCAAGTATCGGCGACCCTACATTGGCCGATGCTATGCTGGATCGCCTGCTGCACAACGCCCACAAGGTCACGCTCAAGGGAGATTCCATGCGCAAGAAACGCGGCGTCGCGACCATCTCTGATAATATAACGTTACGTAACGAAACGGCGGAGCACTAAGCATGCATCACCACCTCAATGAGATCCAAGCTCGAAGGCAAGCCGTCCCGACAGACTGCCCGCAGGGGCCGCACACCCCAGTCGCAACCAAGATAACGTTACGTAACGAAACGATAGGACAATCCTAATGCCACGACCACGTGAATACGACAACGATGCACAAAGGCAAGCTGCGCACCGTGCGCGCAAGCAAGACGACGAGGCGGAGATCCTATGCGCACTGTCACAACTCAACACCGCCCTGTGGGAAGCCGGAGATCGAGGAGATCCACTGGCTCTCGCCTGCCGATCGACGGCCATCACCGCCATGCTCAAGCGGCTTATCAAGGCGTTCCAAGCTCGTCCCGGCGACGCGAACGGCTAACTCAGTTCTAAGGCAGACAGGCACACACAACCTTATCATGGCGGCCGAACGAGTACTTTTGACTCAATGCCGCAAGGAATGCGGATTAAAAATCCGGGAAACATCGGTATCATCTAAACTGGGTAGGCAGAGCCGAACATACACTCTGCAACCAATAGCAACTGTTCGGCCAACAGAGCCAATACGACACGTTGGCCGACCAAAGAACCCGCGTCGCTGACTAAAATGACAGTTCGAACTCTCGCAAACCTTGATCGCTTTCGACAGGATTCGTGATCGGTTTCCTCCGGATTCGTGATCGCTTTCAGCGGATTGGGCA